>NZ_JAMYNE010000004.1:0-368120 GCF_040318915.1 Mesorhizobium sp. M0991 | reverse complement strand
CGCATGGCGCTGCGCATCTCGCAGCGCGCCTACGCACTGACGACCGGAAAGATCGCGCTGGCCGGACATTCGGCTGAGCTGCTTGGCGACGACCGGGTCAAGAAACTCTATCTCGGCGGGGAAATATGAAAGCGCAAATGGACATACTCGTCGTCAATCCCAACACCACTGCGTCCATGACCGAAAAGATCGGCGAGGCGGCGCGCGGCGCGGCTTCGGCCGGCACCAGGATCATCGCCGTCAATCCGAAGGACGGGCCGCCGAGCGTCGAAGGCTATTTCGACGAGGTCTTCGCCATCCCGGGAATGATCGGCGAGATCCAGAGACATCCGGCGGCGAGCGCCTGCGTTATCGCCTGCTTCGACGACACCGGCCTCGACGCAGTACGCTGCGTCGGCGAGATGCCGGTGGTCGGCATCGGCGAAGCGGCGTTTCACATGGCGAGCCTAATTGCCGGCAAGTTCAGCGTGGTGACCACGCTGTCGCGTTCGGTGCCGGCGATTGAGCACAATCTGGTGCGCTACGGCCTCGCCAGCCGCTGCGCCAGGGTGCGGGCAAGCGACGTTCCCGTTCTAGAGCTCGAAGTGCCCGGCTCCAACGCCCGCCATCGAATTTCGGAGGAGATCGAGCGCGCCATCCGCGACGACCGGGCCGAAGCGATTGTGCTGGGATGCGCCGGCATGGCCGACCTCGCCGCCGCGCTCAGCCGCGAACATGGCCTTCCTGTGCTCGACGGCGTCGCCTGCGCCGTACAACTCTGCGAGAGCCTCGTCAGCCTTGGCTTGTCGACCTCGAAGCGCGGCGGCTACCAGGTTCCACTCGAAAAATCCTTCGCCGGAATCTTTGCGCCCTTTTCGCCCTCCGGCCGTGTATCCTGATGCGTGCAAAATTGTTGACACTCCCACACAGGATGTTCGATGTCCGGCCGGAAACGCGGTGTTCGCGCCGCTATGCGATCCGGCCGCCGGGACAATGAGACGATGGACCTGCTTGGACCAAAGACACGGGATGGCGACAAGCCGACGATGCGCTGGTTTCCGGTCTATGCCGGCCTGCGCGACGCCATCGTCAGCCATCGCCTCGCACCGGGCACAAAGCTGCCCGAGGACGAGCTCGCCTCGATCTATTCGGTGAGCCGCGCGGTGATACGCGCGGCGCTGCAGGCGCTGTCGCATGACCGCTTGGCTCGGCTCGAGCCGAACCGCGGCGCGTTCGTCGCTCAGCCGACCAAGCAGGAAGCGCGCGAGGTGTTCGAAGCGCGGGCGCTGATCGAGCCCAAGGTCGCGGCGCTTGCCGCCGAAGTGGCAAAGCCGGCCGAGATCGCGCAACTGCGGCTTCATCTCGAAAAAGAGCACGAGGCCCTGCATGCCGGCCGCGACAGCGACGCCATAATGCTGTCGGCAAAATTCCATGTCGGCATCGCTGAAATCGCCGGCCATTCGATCCTGACCGGCTTCGTCAAGGACCTGTTGTCGCGGTCGTCGCTGATCATCGCGCTCTACTGGCGCCGCCGCGACACCACCTGCGAAAGCCACGCCCATCACGCCCTCGTTGATTCCATCGAAAAGCACGACGCAAAAAACGCGTCCGACCTGATGCAAAGTCATCTCATCGACCTTCTGTCGGGCCTTGATCTGTCGCTTGGCGAGAAGAAGCCCGAGAGCCTGTCGGACATCTTGCGCTGATCTCCGCTGTCAAACTCTTCGCCGGAGTTCGCCCATGTCCCCACGTGCTGGGCGTGATCGAAGCAATGCATAGCATGCATCGGTCCATGAGGACTGCTTCTTCGTTCCTGCCGTCATAACAGTAGCGCTCGTTGAGTCCGCGGCGCTGCCCTCCAGCTTCACCTACTCCTGCTGCCGCACAACGGGGCACGCAGTCGCAGCAAGGATTGGGCAAACTGCCGGTTTTTCTTACGGCCTTTAGATACGACCTGATGCGATCGGTCGATGGCCCTCGCGAGAGGCCAGTTCCAGACTGCAATCTTATGCGACTTTCGAAGCACAAAGCGTGCACATCGAACCCGAAGGCGGCTTTGCTACCCGACCCTGGACGCCAGTTTCGCGCCCCAAGGAAACAGCGATCAGCAGCGTGGCATTGGAGGTCTCGGTTGGGGCCGGAAGCAGACTGTCCGCTTTCCGAAAGCGACGTGAAAAAGCAGCCTTTTTCTGGAAGTCTAATGCTTCAGTATCTGGCTGAGGAACAACTTCGTTCGATCATGGCGCGGGTTGCCGAAAAACGCGTCGGGCATGCCCTCCTCGACGATCTGCCCAGCGTCCATGAAGATCACCCGGTCGGCGACCTTTGCGCCGTTCCCTGGCGATCAGGCGCAGCCCCAAATTAAGAGCAAAAAGATGCGAACTAACCTTGCCGCGCTCCCTGAGCAGCGCGGCCACCAGCAGATTGCCAAGCCCGTGCTGGTGCTGCAGTGGTTCGATGTCTTGCCACGCCTCCCAGGCAATCGCCGCGGCCAGCACGGCCGGGATGTTGTCGCCGCGCAGCCGCTCAACGACGGCGAGCCAGTCGACCAGCCGCTGGTCCTCGTTCCAGTCGAGATCGCGGATCAGCGGCCCGAGACCGTCCGGCAAGGCCTCCCGCGCGTTTGCCCCTTGCCCTTCCGTCTGGACCTCCGGGCTGTCCGCGGCGCGCGGCGCGATTTTTTCGCTGGCCAGCAGTCGGCCGGAGCGGGCCAACACGGCGTCGATCTCCGCCAGCTCTTCGGCAAGAGCGTCCTCCTGGCCGGTGTCTTCGGCAAGGCTTTCGTCGACGTCGTAATCCGCCCCACCGGCCGCCGTCCCTGAATCGGGACGGGAGCCAACCTGCCCCGCGCTAGACCGGTCGCCGCCGCCCTGCCTTCGCGGCCGCGCAACGCCAAAATGCCTACGCGAGAAAGCGCCCAGTCGGGTGGGTGCAAAAGAATGCGGCGGCGGGTGCGCAGCACGGCATGCGCCCGGGTGAGCTCGTGGCTCGGGATGCGGATGTCCATATTTGCGTCGTGCAGGACGAGGTCTTCCATGTGGACGAGTTCGCCTTCCAGCCAGAGCGCCGCGGCCGCGTCGGCAAAATGCTGGCGTTGCAAAAAACCGTCGCGGACAGGGCTTTTGTACACGCGCTCATCGAGGCGGGCCACAAGGTCTTCGGCGCGTGCGAGCGGCCCCAGCAGGGTGTTCAGCGGCAGAGTGGTGAAGTCGTAAGCCATTGATTCTTTTGTAGCCGATTCGCGTAGCGGAAGCTATCTCGCCATTTAGTTCCGTCACAGCGGATTATCTCCGCAGCATTCTTCACTATCGATAATTACCTCTTATCGATACTTGGACAATTACAATAAGACAGCCCAGTACTATTTCCCCGGCTCTTTCCGGCCGAGACCCATCAAGAACAACACTGCATTTTTCCGATCATCGCCTTTGGGACCCCAGACTCGTGGGTTGCTGCTATGCCGCATGCCGTCGATAGCAGAAGAAGGCGTCGTCGATAGTGGGTGTTGCGATGTAGCGCTCTCCCGCTACCAAAATTCAGATAAGTAATCGAAATAACGCGCAAATCGTGGCGCCGCAAACCCTTCGCGCGCCTCGGCTTGTGCAGATTCCGGCAAGGCTGGAGTCGAGTTGAGCCAAGAGCGGACGAACAATGCGAAGCGTCTCAATGGCAATTCCGACGTCACGTTCGACACGCTGCACGCGTCGATTGATCCGGTCGAGGCGGCGAGTAACCGCCGCTTGCTTTCGCTCTTCGGCATCCGCCGGCAGCAAAGACGCGAGCGCAGCCTCGGCGACCAGGGACAGCGAGACCTCGCGCCGTCCAGCGTAGTGCTCGAAGCAGAGCGGTCGCTCTGTTCTGCCACCTCCTGCAAAGCCGCATTCAGTCGCGATCGACTACATCGCTCTCAAGAAGGTGCCCGGCGGCGGAAACGGTTAAAACGCCTGCTTTTTCGCCGGCAGCTCAGCCGCTTTCCGTCGAAGGGTGAACCCCGTTCCCTAGTCCGAAATGGTTACTTGCGCTGCAGCTAATGTAGTTACAATCTTGTGCCGTCGAAAGCCGCATGGGCCGGCCAGGCGCGAGTACCGTCTTCGCCGGCGTCTCAAAGCAGTCGACCACACGTTTGCGGTGCCCTAAGGGGGAAATCAATGAGATTGACGATTATTTGTGGGGCAATTGTGATTGCCGTATCCACCGCCGCCGTTGCGCACGAGAAAGAGAAGGTGGTCAGTACAGAAGTAACGTCGGCCTGCGCCGACCTGTCGGGCAGCACGATCAAGAAAAACAGGGAAACAAAGGTGGATTGCAGTTCAACCGGAACTGTCTCCAGCGCAATTTCGAAAGACAAATCGGAGCCGCGCCTGGGCTATGAAACGGTTAATCCTGCAATCATATCGATCTATTAGCTGAGGAAACAGCAGGCCGGTCTATCGGGGTCCAGGCTTCGGGAGCAAGGCAAGGACCGACACGCGGCCACATTGCCTGCGGACCGTTCGTCGCGTAGTGGCTTAGGGTCGAAAACAGATCGAGCCGCGAAGCATCACCGGTGATCGCCTCAGCGGGCAGCGTGCCCGACAGCGTCGACAGGATCACCCCCTTGCCCGAATAGCCATGCGCAAAATAGAACTCGCCGTAGCGACCGACATGCGGCAGGCGCGATGTCGTCGCCTGGCATATGCATCGAAACCGTAGCCGAATGCAGCCATATCGGGCGTGGCGCTGTAGCCGAAGGCTGAGGTCGGAATCAGAAAGGCACCTGCGCTCAACGGCCATTCGCCCGGCGGACCCGCCAGATGACGTTACCGACGTCATCGGCGACGAGCAGTGCGCCAGTCTGATCGATAGCAACGCCGACCGGACGGCCCATCGCCTCGCCATTACGCCCGATGAAGCCAGTGAGCACATCTTTCGGAGAACCGCTCGGTTGGCCACCATGGAACGGCACGAAGATCACCTTGTAGCCGCTGTGCACGCTTCTATTCCACGATCCGTGCTGGCCGACGAAGGCGCCGTTGCCATAGGCCGGACCGAGCCGGGCGCCTTTGGAGAAGGTCAGTCCCAGCGAGGCGGTATGAGAGCCCAGGGCGTAATCGGGCTTGATCGCTGTCGCCACGAGATCGGGGCGCTGCGGCTTGGCGCGTTCGTCGACGTTCTGTCCGTAGTAGCTGTAGGGCCAGCCGTAGAAAGCACCGTCACGAACCGAGGTCATGTAATCCGGCACAAGGTCGTCGCCGATCTCGTCACGCTCGTTCACGGCGACCCAAAGCTCGCCAGTTCCAGGATTCCAGGAGAGCCCGTTCGGGTTGCGCAGGCCCGAGGCGAAGACCCGAGTGCGGCGGGTCGACCGATCCACTTCAAGGACAGCGGCGCGGTTCTTCTCCGCGGCTATGCCATTTTCTCCAACGTTGCTGTTGGAACCAACGGTGACATAGAGCTTGCGTCCATCCGGAGTTGCTATCACGTCCTTGGTCCAATGATGGTTGAGGTCCCCGGCCGGCAAGTCGATGATCTTTTCCGGCGACGTGCTGACTCGGGTCTGGCCAGTGGAGTAGGGGAAAGCGACGAGCGCGTCGGTATTCGCGACAAAGAGCTTGCCTTTGGACAGCGTCATGCCGAAGGGCGAATTGAGGCCTTCCGCGAACGTCGTGCGCACATCCGCAATGCCGTCGCCATCGGTGTCGCGCAGGAGCGTGATGCGGTTGGCGCTTTTGGTCGCGGCGCCAGCCCGCTTCATAGCCAGGTCCATGAACACCTTTCTAAGACTGAAGCCTTCGTCATGCTTGGCAGGGGCATTGGTTTCAGCAACCAGCACGTCGCCGTTCGGAAGCACATGCAGCCAGCGCGGATGGTCGAGACCGGTGGCGAAGGCGTTCACTGTCAGCCCCTTCGCCGGGGTCGGCATACCTCCTTTCTGCCAGCCTTTCGCCTCGGCTATGTTAACAGTCGGGATCAGCGTCGGTCTTGGTTTCGGTAAGGTGGGGTTGGGGCCATAGCCGGTTATTGCCCCGGTTTTTTGCGCCGGAATGCCAGCGCAGCTTGCCATGACGGCGCCCAACACCGCTACGAGTACGCTTCCTCGGAAGCCGGCATGCATCGGACGTCCTCCGCATGGATTTGTGTCGCGCTCTTTGTGCAAACGGAAGTCAGTGGCTTATTCTTCCAATTGCTTCGAAAAAAACAGCGGCGCTAGTGATCCGAGGGCCAGGAATTCGCGACAGATCTGCTCTCGGCAGAAATATGGCGCGAGAAGATTGTGGCAACCGCGCGAATATCTGTCGCGCGATATGAATCTCAGATTCGTATCGCACGAAATCGATACGGCTTGCGCTTTTCGGTATCGAGTTGCTCATGGGCCAACATGCGTTCGAATGGAACGAGACCATGAACGGCGGGACCCCCAATGACCCACCAATTGCACTAGCTGGTGAAACAGCTGTTGCTGCTGCTTAGCAAGACGCTGCAGATCTGCTAAAATCTGCGGTGGGAGGAGACGGATATCCAATCGCTGCCTATAGCACATCCAAGTGTAGCGAAGGCGACACCCGACGCTTCACTTCCGCTCGCCTATTCCCTCGCGACGCTCTGCTGGCTCCTGTCGGCCGGCGTGTATATTGCCGCCAAGTGGGTTGCCCCCGAGATGCCGCCTTGGGCGCTCTGCTTTTGGCGGCTGGCGCTCGCCTGCGCGATCCTGCTGCCTATCGTCCATCGTCATCACGGGGCAATGCTCGTGCTGATCCAATCCCGGGTGATCGAGGTGCTGGTCATCGGCGCCATCGGGCTGACCTTGTGTCAGGGCATGATCTACACGGGCCTCAACTACACCAACGCGACAACCGCCGGCATCATCATGGCGCTGTCGCCGATCATGACCATGGTGCTTGCCCGCTTCGTGCTTGGCGAGCCCCTCGGTGTCTGGAAGGCGTTTGGAGCGCTGCTCGCTCTGGTCGGGATGGTGGTGATCGTGGCGCGCGGCGACCTTGCCGCGCTGATGCAGCTACAATTCAATCCCGGCGAATTGTGGATCGTCGGCAGCGCCTTTTGCTGGGGCCTCTACACTGTGCTGCTGCGTCGCGCGAAATTCGCTATCGAGCTTCTGCCGATGGTGGTCCTGCTGCTGGGAGCCGGCGCGCTGGCCGCACTGCCGCTTTATCTCTGGGAACTATTTTCCGGGGATCGTTCGGCGCTGCATGCGAACGGCCTTCTGGCTCTCGCCTATGTTGCCGGCCCGGGCGGCGCTCTGATGTACTATCTCTACAACCGTAGCGTCGAGGCGCTTGGCGCCGGGCGGGCCAGCATGCTGCTCTATCTGCAGACTGCCTTCGTCGCCGTGCTCGCTTATCTGTTCCTTGGCGAAAGCTTGCACGACTACGATCTCGCCGGCGCCGCCTTCATCGTCGCCGGCCTGCTGCTCGCCACCGCGATCAAGCCGAGGCAGCGCACGGTGCGTGTCGCGTAGGCAACATCAGCACCGCCGCTTCGGTCAGCAGCTCGTAAAATCAGAGCACCACCCGAAGCGAAGCCGGGTCACTGAAGTCGGCTGTTGTGGCGCAGCACGAGGCCGACCGCGCCGAGCAATGCATCGTTCTCCGTGTGCTTGCCAACGATTATCCGTGTGCGCAGCGCGGGCGCCACATCGCGGGACTTGATGAGCGTGTGGCGTTCGTATGACGCGATCAGTGGCGCCAGGAGAATGTCGCCCGCCAAGGCCATGCGGCCGCCGATGATGATGAGCGGCGGATTGAGCACCGAACCGATCAAGCCAAGGCCACGGCCGGCGAACTCGGCGGTGTCCTCGATCATCCGCAGCGCCCTCACGTCGCCCTGCTCGGCCATCATGATCACATCGTCCATCGTGACCGGCCGTCGCACGATGCGCGAAATCTGCTCGAGCGGCCGGGCAAAGCTGGCATAGAGCTCCAGGCATCCGCGATTGCCGCACCGGCAAAGGTCGCCGCCGGGATCGATGCTGATGTGCCCGAATTCGCCGGCGCCGCCGGCGATGCCGCTCACCAGCCGGCCGTGCTGCACAATGGCCCCGCCGACGCCCAGATCGACCTTGAACAGCACGAAGTCGTCCTGGCCGACGGCCGCACCCCACATCAACTCCGCAATGGCCGAGCAGTTGCTCTCATTGTCGGCGAAGATCGGCTGTTCGAGGACCGGCCCGAACACATCGCGGATGTTGACCCCGGCCCAGGTCGGAACGATACTCGCGCGCAGCACCACTCCTTCGCGGCTGACTGGGCCCGAGACGGAGACCCCAACCCCCAGGAGCCCCGCCATCGGCAGACCGTTCTCTTCGTAGCATCGGGCAATTACTGACTTGGCGAGCTGGGCCGCCTGCTGTGGCTGGTAGTCCAGACCCATGGGGATAGTTTGTTCGGCAATGAAAGAATGCGAGACATCGGCGACGACGCAGCGCATCTCGTCGAGGCCCAGATGGATGCCGACGCAGGTGCCCGCAGCAGGATTGAGCGTCAATGTCGCGGCAGGCCTGCCAATACCCCTGGCCGCGTCATGATGGGCCGAGGATTCGATCACCATCCCCGACTTTCTCAAGCCATTGAGCGCGGTTGAAACCGTCGACCGCGCCAAACCGGTAATGCGGGTAATTTGCGACGCAGAAAGCACGCCGCGCTCACGCAGGCATCGGACGATCAGGCTCTCCGGCGACGCGGACGGCCTGTCGATTAGCCAATTTCTAAGCGAAGGTTTGTTCATGATGAGCACAAAGCACGTTGACTGATAGCTCAAATATGTCATCTTGGAAAGAACGGAGATTACTGCATCTCACCGGCCACGACCTCAAATCGCGGGCCACAAGCGGTCGATACGAACCGTGCATCACATATGGGAGTGAAACGATGAAATATCTGAGGACGGCCTTTGCGGCCGCTACCGCCTTCACCTTGGCTACCGGAACAGCGCTCGCGGAGCCCAAGACCAACCTCTTGCATCAATGGGCCACCGGATCGGACGCCCAGGCTATCGCCAAGCTCGGCGAGATGTTTACCGCCAAGGGCGGCACCTGGCAGCAGACCTCCATCGCAGGCCATACGGCCAATACATTGGCCAAACTGCGTGCCGATGTGATCGCCGGCAACGCTCCTCCCGCTGTGCAGCTCAAGGGCCCCGAAATCGCCGAATGGAACGAGACGGGCATGACAGCCAATCTCGATGACCTGGCGAAGGCGGAAAATTGGGAGAAGGTCGTCGCTCCCGAATTGCTGCCGGTGATGAAGCCGACCGGGAATTGGGTGGCGGCGCCGATGAACATCCACCGCATCAACTGGCTGTGGGCATCGCCGAAGGTCATGAAGGACGCGGGCGTCACCGAGATGCCAAAGACATGGGCGGAATTCAACGCCGCCTGCGACAAGATCGTGGCCAGCGGCAAGATTTGCATTTCGCACTCGACCGCCGACTGGACCGACTCGACCGTCTTCGAAGTGGTCGTGTACGGTCAGGACCTCGATCTCTACAGGAAAGCTTTCGTTGAGGGCGACGTCGATGCCATGCGCAGCGACGGCATGGTCAAGGCCTTCGAGCAGTTCCGCACCATGACTTCGAAGTACATGGATCCCGGCATGAACGGGCGTGACTGGGATACCATGTCGCACCTGGTCGGCCGTGGCGAGGCCGCTTTCCACATCATGGGCGACTGGACGCTCGGCCTGCTGACGGCCGGCGGCTTCAAGGAGGGCACCGACTATATCTGCGCCCAGGCGCCGACCGATTGGGGCAAGCCTGGCTTCATCTTGAATTCAGACTCGGTCGTGTTCTTCAAGCAGAAGGACCCGGACTATATCGAGGGCCAAAAGCTGCTTGCGAGCACTATCTTGTCGCCCGAGTTCCAGACCATTTTCAATCAGACCAAAGGCTCGATACCGGCCCGTCTCGACGTCGATCTTTCGAACGGCTTCAATCCCTGCCAGCAACTCTCGCAAAAGGATCTGCAAGCCTCGATCGCCGCCGGCACGCTCGTGCGTTCGATGGCGCACAACATGACGGTGCCGCAAAAGGTCCGCGGCGCAATCATGGATACAATTACCGAGTTTGTGGCCACGCCGGATATGAGTGCGCAGGACGCGGCCAATGCGATGGCGGATGCGGCCCAAGCGCAGAAGTGACGCTGCCGATGATGGCCGGGGGCGAAGCGCCCGGCCAGACCTCGCCGGAGCAGCCCGATGTCCACCCATGATCTGATAGTACCAGCTGCAGCTGCCGCGGCCCGTCCGTGGCGCGAGCGCCTGGGCACGATGGTGCCCATTCTGGTGCTGGCGCCGTCGATAGCGGCGAGTTTCATCTATGTTTTCGTCTTCACGCTCTGGACGCTCTACATCTCGCTGTCCAATTCGTCGCTGTTGCCGACCTATGGGTTCGTCGGCCTGGACAATTACGCTTCGCTCTGGGCAAACCGGCGCTGGAACATCGCCTATACGAATCTCTTCCTGTTCAGCGGCTTCTATATCGTTGGCTCGATGGCGGTTGGCCTGCTGCTCGCCATCGCGATCGACCAGCGCGTCCGCGGCGAGGCGGTTTGGCGCACCATCTTCCTCTATCCGTTGGCGGTGTCCTTCATCGTCACCGGCACGGTGTGGAGTTGGCTGTATAATCCTGTCGACGGTATCCAGGCCTTCGTTCGAGGGCTTGGCTGGACCGACTTCAGCTTCGCCCTGACGGCCAACCGCAACACCGCGATCTATGCGGTGATCATAACCGGTATCTGGCAGTCGTCCGGCTTCGCAATGGCACTTTTCCTGGCTGGTCTACGGTCCGTCGATCCGGATCTCGTCAAAGCCGCGCAAATCGACGGCGCGTCGGTTTTCCGGACCTATCGCAGGGTCATCCTGCCAACCATCGCTCCGATATTCCTGGCGGTGGCGGTCATTCAGATACAATTCGCCATCAAGACCTTCGACCTGGTGGCGGCGTTGACGCGGGGCGGGCCAGGTGTGTCCACCACCTTCCCCGCCATCTATGTCTACGACCTGATGTTCCAGCGCGGCCAAATCGGCGAGGGTGCCGCCGCGGCGATGATGATGCTCGCAGCGGTAGCGGTGGTGCTGGTGCCGTACTCCTTGTGGATTGTCTGGCGCCGGCGGGCGGAGGGCCGCAATGGCTGAAATTGCCCCCAATGCCCGTTTTGATCCGGAAGAAGCCGCTGCCACGCGCCGGCATTTCTGGAGCCGCTTCCTTGTCTATGCCGTGCTGACGCTTTTCGCGATCGTCTATCTCGTGCCGTTGCTGGTGGTGATCTTCAACTCATTGCGTGAGCAGTCGGAGATTGCCCGCAACGGCCTCATCTCCGTACCGCGCAGCTTCCGGTTCGATGCGTGGGCGCAGGCCTGGGGATCCTACTGTGTCAGCGGCACCTGCGAGGGCATGAAGCGCAATTTCTTCAACTCGCTGGCGATGACGATCCCCGCCACGATCATCTCGACCATTCTCGGCGCCATGAACGGCTACATCCTCTCCAAATGGCGCTTCAGGGGTTCCGAACTGATCTTCAATCTGATGCTGCTCGGCGTATTCATGCCCGGCCAGATTTCGCTGATGCCGTGGGCGTTCCTGCTCGGCAAGCTCGGCCTGACCAATTCCACATATGGGCTGGTGTTGATCCACGTCGTCCAGGGCATCTCGTTCACCACCCTGTTCTGCCGCAATTTCTACGTCAGCATACCGGACGACCTGATCAAGGCGGCACGCATCGACGGCGCCGGCTTCTGGCGGATCTTCCGCAAGATCATCCTGCCCCTGTCGCCGCCCATTCTGATCGTCACCGTCATCTGGCAGTTCACCGGCATCTGGAACGAGTATTTGTTCGGCGTCGTCTTCACATCAGGCCAGCAGCAGCCGATCACGGCGGCGTTGGTAGCACTCACGGCCGGCGGCACGACCGCACGTGCTTACGATGTGATGAGCGCAGCAGTGCTGATCGGCGCGTTGCCACCGCTGCTGATCTACCTGTTCGGTGGAAAATACTTCGTGCGCGGCCTCACCCAGGGCGCCATCAAATGAGGCGTCGCCCATGTCCGCGTTGACGATCCGCAACCTTCACAAGAGCTACGGCTCGCTCGAGATTCTTGCCGGCATCGATCTCGAGGCTAAGACCGGAGAATTCGTCGCCCTTGTCGGCCCGTCAGGTTGCGGCAAGTCAACCTTGCTCGCCATGATTGCCGGTCTCGAAACCGTCACGTCGGGAGAGATTTGGATCGGCGACCGGCTGGTGAACTCGGTGCAACCCAAGGACCGCGACATTGCGATGGTGTTTCAGTCATACGCCCTCTATCCCACGATGACCGTGCGCCAGAACATCACCTTCGGCATGGAAAGCCGAGGCGTGCCAAAAGCGGTGCAAGCGGAAGCTGTCCAGCGGGTTGCCGCACTCCTGCAGATCGAACAGCTGCTTAAACGCAAGCCCGGCCAGCTCTCGGGCGGCCAGCGGCAGCGCGTGGCGATGGGGCGTGCCCTCGTCCGCGACCCGAAGCTGTTTTTGTTCGACGAGCCCCTGTCCAACCTCGACGCCAAGCTGCGCGTCGACATGCGTACCGAAATCAAGAAGCTTCACCATCGCGTCGGCAAGACCACGGTGTATGTCACCCACGATCAGGTCGAGGCGATGACGCTTGCATCCCGCATTGCAGTGATGAACCAGGGCTCGGTACAGCAGTTCGACACCCCGAAGCGGATTTACGACCGGCCGACCAACATGTTCGTTGCCGGTTTCATGGGATCGCCGGCGATGAATTTCATTCCCGCCCGGCTTACGGGCTCGACCAGCATCTCGGTACGCGCCGCTGACGGCAGCGACGCCAGCCTCGCCCTTGCCGCACCGATGCCCGCCGGTGCGCCAAAGGACGTCGTGCTCGGTATCCGGCCGGAACACATCTACCGTTTCACGACCGACCTGAAGTCGCGCAAACCGGCTGTGGCGTCCATGCAGGCGCCGGTCGAACTGGTCGAGCCGACCGGGGCCGAGACGCTTGCCGTGCTCAGGCTTGGTGACCTGGAGATCACCGGCCGTTTCGAGCCGGACGACGCTCCGGTCATGGGCGAGACGATAATGCTGGGCATCGATATGTCGCGCGCCTGCCTGTTCGATCCAACAACCAAGGCGCTTCTGTAATCGATGTCCGTACAATTCGCGACTTATCCGAGCTTGACCGATCGGGTCGTGCTGATCTCCGGCGGCGCCTCCGGCATCGGCGCCGATATGGTCCGCGCCTTCGCCTCGAATAGCGCCCGGGTAGCCTTTCTCGATGTGCAGGATGAGCCAGCGGAGGCGTTGGTGCGCGAGCTCGGTGGTGCCGCCGGGCAGGCTCCCTTGTACCTCCATTGCGATGTAACCGACGTCGATGCGCTAAAGGCGTCGGTAGAAGGCGTGCGCGCGCGGCTTGGTCCGGTCGCGGTCCTGGTGAATAACGCTGCCAATGATCAGCGCCATCCCATAGACGCGGTAACGGCGGAATATTGGGACCGCAGCTTCGACGTCAATCTCCGGCATCACTTCTTCGCCGCCCAGGCAGTGCATCCGCATATGAAGGAACTCGGCTTCGGCTCGATCATAAATTTCTCTTCCATCGCCTGGCGGTTCGGAGCGGACCAGATGGTGGCCTATGCCACCGCAAAGGGGGCTGTGGTGGCGCTGACGCGTGCGTTGGCGCGGTCGTTCGGACCGGACAACATCCGCGTCAATGCAGTCGAACCCGGCGCCGTCATGACCGAGCGGCAGCGCGAGCTGTGGTTCAAGACGCAGGAGGCAGTCGACCAGACGGTGCAGCGGCAACTGATCCGCCGCGTCCTGCTGGGCGAGGAGATTGCACGGACAGTGCTCTTCCTTGCGGCCGACGACAGCCGCATGATCACCAAACAGTCCATAACCGTCGATGCCGGTCTGCGCTAGTGACGCCTCTCCGCTCTCCATTGGAACCGCCAAGCTGATGCTTCGTCTCGGCCTCAACCCCTACGGACTGACCTACCATCTCGGACTGCAGGGCCGCGGCACGCCGCGGCACAATCCGGACGGCGCGGGGCTGGAAGGCTTCATAGCACTGGCGCAGGAACTGGGCGCACGCACGCTCGAGATCTACGAACCCTGGTTGACCGAACTAACGGACGCCGAAATCGTCGCGCTGCGCAGGCGTCTTGCCGCGCTGGACATCGTCCCGGTGGTGAGCGGCGGACTGCTCGTGGCAGGTCCACTGGACAACGCCTTTCGGGCTGCGCGCCTGCTCGAGGCAACAACGATCCGTATCGCACTGACGCCCGTCCTGTGCGGCGACCGCAATGCGTGGGGCCGGAAATGGAGCGAATTCAACGCAACGATTCGCGCTGCCTTGACGGAATGGGGGCCGCGTGCGGCGGCGGAGGGCCGCGTGCTCGGCATCGAGAACCATCAGGACTTCGGCAGCGACGAACTGGTTGCGTTCTGCGAACTCGGCGGGCCGGGTGTCGGCATCACCTACGACACCGGCAACACCTTTCCTGTCGGCGAGGCGCCGCTTGCCTTCACGCGCCGGATCGCGCCCCATGTCCGCCACGTTCACCTCAAGGATTATCGCGTCCAGTTCACGGATGAGGGCTACCGCCTGGTCCGCTGCGCGATCGGCGACGGCGCCGTGCCATTCGCCGAACTGGCAGCCATCCTTGGCGAGCACCACGACACGCTGACGGCGGTGCTTGAGCCCGGCGCGCTGGAGGCCCGTCACGTTCGCTGTCTCACCGACGACTGGTGGAACGGATATGCGCCGAAGACCGCCCGCGAATTCGCGGCCTGCCTGAGTGCTGCGCGCCTGAACCGCCTTGCGGACGACGCCGACTACCGCACGCCATGGGAGCGCGATGATGACGGTGCGCTCGTTTCGTACGAGCTCGACATGATCCGGCGCAGCGCCGCCAACATGATGAAGTTCGATTTCATTGCAAAGGAGAAATCAGCATGACTGCCCGAGAACTCAGCGGCCTGACCGCCTTCGTGACCGGCTCGGGACGCGGCCTCGGCCGCGTGATGGCCGACCGCTTGGCCGAACTTGGCGCAAACGTCGCGGTCCACGACCTCGATTGGACCCGGCCATCTCAATATGGCGAATTCGCGGACCTCGGCGACTCTGCCAGGGGCTTGGAGAAGCATGGGACGCGCATCACCGCGGTCACCGGCAACATCGGCGACAAGCAGGCCGTCGCCGAAATGAGGAGGAAGATCGAGGCGGATCTCGGCGACGTGCACGTACTGGTCAACTGCGCCGGCGGCGACATCGGCGCCAAGGGCGTAAAGCCCAGTCCCAACAACGCGCTCGACATCGACTACGAAGACATCAAGGTTCTAACCGAGAACAACCTTATCGGCACGATGTTGGTCTGCCAGGCGTTCGTTCCGCCTATGGTCAAGCGCGGCTCGGGCTCGGTGATCAACATCGCCTCGGCGGCAGCGCATATCGGATGCTCGCCCGAAGTGGTCTACTCGACGCTCAAGGCAGCTGTCGTCCATTATACGCGCTGCCTCGCCAAGGAACTGATCGACGATGGCGTACGCGTCAATGCGGTGAGCCCTGGCGCCACCAAGACGGCACGGTTCCAGGCGAGCCGCGTGGTCGATCCGCAGCGCATGGATTCGAGCAAGAAATCGCTGAACCGGTATGCGGAGCCTGAAGAGATCGCCGAAGCGGTGGCCTTCCTCGCCGGTCCGCGCGCGCGCTTCATCAACGGACAGGTAATCCGCGTCGACGGCGGCTTCACACTCTTTCCAGGTTAAGCTGCGACCGTTGCCGGTTTCGGATGAGTATTTGGTTGTGCCGTGACCCGATAAAGCTGTTATCGTGCCCTCGCGTCGGGGGCGAAACCATGCAGATCGCGGGGATGGGTTCAGGCAGCATCGGGTGCTGTTTGGCGGTTGTTCGCCGGCCAAGGCGTTACGCTGATGGCGTTGGTGCCGCCTCGAAGCGCTGCTCCGGCGCTAGCACCCGGATCCGCGGCAAATGACGGATGACGCCAACATCGTTGATGCGGTGGTGGTCGGGGCCGGTTGGGCCGGCCTGGGCGTCAGCTATTCGCTGGCACCGCAAGGCTTGCGCCATGCCGTATTGGAGCGAGGCCGCATCGGAGAGACCTGGCGCACCCAGCGTGGGATTCTTTCCGGATGAATACCCCCAACGTTCAGACCGTCATGCCAGGCGACTTCTATGACGGTTCAGATCCGTTCGGTGCCCTGACGCGCGACCAGTTCGTCGCCCTGCTTGATGATTTCGCCAGGCGAAATGAACTACCGGTCGAACCGGACACTGTTGTGACCGAGCTATCCGGTGGGCACGGGAATGGCGTCTATCGGTTGACCACCTCGCGCGGCACAGTTTTGGCACGCAACGTGGTGATCGCAAGCGGTGACTTGAATTGTCCGGTGCGGCCAGTTTTCGCCGCTGCCTTGCCGCCGGGCCTGCGCCAAATCGATGCTTCTGATTACCGCAGCGCCGCCGATCTCCCGGCTGGAGCGGTGCTGGTGGTCGGAAGCGGCCAGTCTGGTGTCCAGATCGCGGAGGAACTGGCAGAAGCAGGCCGAACGGTCTTCCTTGCCACCAGCCGCGTCGGGCGGCTCTCGCGGCGCTACCGAGGTCGCGACATCATGATCTGGCTCGTCGAAAGCGGGTTTCTCGACGTGCGTCGAGACGAGATCATTCGACTTGCGGGGCGCATTCCACCTCGTGGTCTGCTTGGGGTGGAACACACGATAAGCCTGCAAGCGCTCGGCGCCCGAGGCATCGTGCTGCTAGGGCGACTCGCGGGCGTCGAGGACGACGGCCGTCTGTCATTCGCCGACGATCTCGAAGAGCATATTCGTTTTGCGGATGAAGCCTCCGCAAACGTTAAACGCTATATCGACGAATACATCAGCCGCTCTGGAATCGATGCTCCCGTGTCGGAGCCGGATCCAGCGGATACCGTCACAGCGCATCGGCCGGACCCGGCTATCGTTTCGCTTGATCTCGCCGGGTCCGGCATCACGACCGTGGTGTGGTGCACCGGCTTCAAGGGTGATTTCAGTTGGGTGAGGCTTTCCGGTCTGCTCGACCCGGAAGGACAGCCTGAACACGAGGATGGCGTGGCCGCCCTGCCAGGCATTTACTTCGCCGGGTTGGACTTCGCCTCCACACGCAAGTCAGGCACAATATTGGCAGTCGCCGAGGAGGCGCCCCGCCTTGTCGAACACATCGTGCGGCGTTCGTGACGACCTGGACACCGTCGGTCTGAACCGGTATGCGGAGCCTGAAGAGATCGCCGAAGCGTTGGCCTTCCTCGCCGGTCCGCGCGCGCCTTCATCAACGGACAGGTAATCCGCGTCGATGGCGTTTTCACAATCTTTCCAGGTTAAGCCGCGACCGTCCATACCGGCTGAGAACTTCGCCCTTGAGCGTGGCGCAGTCCGGTCCGGTGCACTCCACTAACCTCTGACTTTAGCCGCTATTTGACCCCCATGCTTTCAGGCCAGAGGACCTGGATTTCCTTTGGCAGCGCATCCCGCACCTTTGCCGACTGGCCAAGGTCGATATGCCGTGCAAGCACACGCAGCACCGAGCGGGCCGCATCCTCTGGATCGACAGGACGGGTCGATTTCAATTCATCGGCGATGTGTTGCAGGAACTCCTCGAGCGAGCGTGTCTTGTCGGGCATGTCGGCGGGCCGATAGCGATCATAGTAGGCGCCGCGCACGAGCAGCGGCAGTTCCGCTCCCAATTTGGCCGCCAGTCCGATCTGTAGCCTGTCACGAAGGGTTCGCAGAACGGCGCCCAATGCATGCCAGGCGATGTGTCGATCCGGACCAAGATCTGCCATGACCTCGTCAAGCCAGATGTTTGTTATTTGCAGCGTTTTGTCAAAAACGTCCAAGCCGGTTGCGCTCATCGTCGCCTCCTCGAAAGGTTCTGCGGGCAAAACGGCGACCGGAGACAATTGTTTCGTGGTCCTGTGAAAATCGCCTGGCGTGGGGAGCTTTGGCCGACCCGGCCTTGAAGTCTCCGACCGAACCCGGATATCTCTTGACTGACTGAGCGGCCCGCGCCGACAATGGCATTGGGGAGATGGCGGGATGTCGCCCACGGTGTTCGGCACCACTTGGCAATCAAGCTGCGAAAGGGCTGTCATGGATTGGAAGCTGGAACTAGTCCCGGTCCCCGTATCGGACGTCGATAGAGCAATCGCCTTTTATGTTGGCAAGGTCGGCTTTCATCTCGATCACGACCACACCGTAAGTGACGAGATACGTTTCGTGCAATTGACGCCGCCCGGTTCGGCCTGTTCGATTGCCATGGGCAAGGGCCTCGTCGACAGCCCCCCGGGATCCATAAAGGGCCTGCAACTGGTCGTGCCCGATATCGATGAGGCACACCGGTACCTGGCCGCTCAAGGTATCGAGGTCAGCGATATCAAGGATTTTCCGTGGGGCAGATTTGTCTTCTTTGAGGATCCCGACGGCAACACCTGGTCTGTCCAGCAACTTCCACCTCGCAGCTGAGGCGGCGCGCTACGGCAGGGTGATGCCCCGACGCAGATAGCGCGGGATGCACGGCTCAATTCGAACGCACGCCGGCCTAACGCCTCTTCTCGTCGAAGGCAGCCTTCCAATTATGATAAGGCGCGCGAAAGGTGGGGATGCGGTCCTCGACATCGGCAAGCGCTTCGAACGGCTTGTGCGGTTCGGCCTGATACCAAAAGGCGACCGACGAGATGTCGTCCGAGCGGCGATTGGCGTGACCGTGCTCTATGGTCACCCGGATGCGTTTGTGGAAGATGACCGGGTCTTCTATGTGCCAGCGATAGAGCGTAACCGGCTCGGTCCAGTTCGGCCCGCCGGCAGCGATGATGCCGTGATAGGGCGCGCTGTAATCTTGTGTCGGGCACCATGCCGTATTGAAATAATCCTCGGTGCCGGTGCCGTGCAGGGTCGGCGGCCAGGCATCATTGGCGCCGGGGCTGGTCTCGCCACGATCTCCGATCAGTCCGGCCTTCAGTCCGATACGCGGATCGGGCTTACGCACCGTATCCGGCACGGAAATGCCCGGCTCGCCGTCGACGAAGATCATGTCGTCGCCCTCGCCGTACCAGTCCCACAGAGCGGAGCGGCGGCGCGAATAGACGGAATAGAGCACGCCGACATAGTGGCCGTGACCTTCCGCCTCGAGGATGGTGTAGTTGCCGTTCCCGTCGATATTTTCGCCGCCAAATAGGAACTGCTCGTTGGCCAGCCCCGCTTCGTCGATGCCATCAGGTCGTTGCTGCCTGTACTGGGCGTGGAAGCGGCCCAGGCCTTCCTCCAGTTTTTCGTGCAGTTCGAGATCGACATAATAATAGAAAAGCAGGTCGTCATCGGCTTCATTGGTTACGGTGAACCGCATATGGCTGGCAAACGGCATCGGAAAATAGCAGTTGAAGGCCTTGCCGTCCTCTGGGCTTGCCTGGACCGGCAGGCTGGCAAAATTGCGGGTGCGGGCTTGGCCCATGCCGAAGAAATCGCCGATCGGCGTTTCTATGCTCGGATGTTGCTCACTATCCCAATACGCGCGCAATACGATCTTGCGCAGGAAGTCCTCGCTCTTGCATGCGAGCGTCGCCCAGATATGCGTGACGATGCCGGCACCATTATGCTCGGCAATCACCACCGTCTGGCCAGGTTCAATATGCAGCCGGTCGTCATTGCCGCCGGTGCGGTCGTAGCTTGAGAACCGGCGGGTTTTGGCGTCGCGCAATTTGGCGAGCCCGCGAAGCGGCGACAGGCCGGCATTATCCATGTGTTTCTCCTCTTGCTTCAGCGGTTATTTCAGGCCGCTTGTCTTGATGGATTCCATGATCTGGCGCTGGAAGATCACGAAGAGGACCAGCATCGGCACGGCGACGATGGTCGAGGCGGCCATGACGTAATTCCAGGCGGCGGCGTACTGGCTCTTGAAGTTTGCAATGGCTACCTGCACCACCCAGAGGTTGAGGTCCGATGTGATCGTCAACGGCCACAGGAAAGCGTTCCAGTTGGCGAGGAAAAACAGGATCGCCAACGCCGACAGAATCGGCCGACTGAGCGGCAGGATGATGCTCCAATAGATGCGCCAGTAGCCAGCGCCATCCATGATCGCCGCTTCTTCCAACTCCCTCGGCAGCGACAGGTAGTATTGCCTGAGCAGAAAGATGCCGAACGCGTTGAAGATCGCCGGAATGATCAGCCCGGCATAGCTGTCCAGCATGTGCAGCGTCCGCGTCAAAATGAACAGCGGCACGATGATTACCGGCAGCGACACCAGGAAGGTCGAGAACATGGCGAGGAACAGGATGTCGCGGCCCGGAAAATGCAGCCGTGCGAGCGAATAGCCGGCCATCGAATGAAAGAACAGCGCAGCGACCGTTACCGTCGCCGACACGAAGAACGAATTGAAGAGATAGCGCAGGAACGGCACCTCGGTCAGCACGTAGAGGAAATTGCCGAGCGTCGGCCGTTCCGGAATGAGGCTCGGCGTGAAGACGTCGCTCGCCGGCTTGAGCGAGATGACCAGCATCCAGACCAGCGGGAACACCGTCATCAGGCCAAGCGCCGCGGTCGCCAGCATCCAGGCAAGCCTCGCCGCTTGTATCTGCGAACGCGCGGAAGGAGTTCGGCTGTCAGTCATGCTCGAAACGTCCGCCACGCGTCAGCAGGAAGAAGAAGACCGTGACCAGCATCAGCGCCAGCACCAGCAGCGATGCCATTGCCGATGCATAGCCGAAGGCGCCGAACTGGAACGCTTGCTTGTAGATGTAGATGATCAGCACCGAGGTCGAATTGACCGGCCCGCCCTTGGTCATCACATAGATCAGGTCGAAGACCTGGCCGCCGGCGACAGCCGCGACCAGCGAGACCAGGAGGACGAAGAAGCTGGTCGGCTTGAGCAAGGGCAAGGTAATGTACCAGAAGCTTGTCACCGGCCCGGCGCCGTCGATCTTTGCGGCTTCGTAGTACTCTGCCGGGATGTCCTGGAGCCCGCCGAGGAAGATCAGCATGTAGAAGCCCATCAGGAACCAGACGCTGACCACGACCAGCGTGAACAGCGCCAGATTTGGATCACCGAGCAGCGAAATTCCGCCGAGGCCGACGAGCGGCGCCAGCCGGCTGACGATGCCGACCTTTTCGACCAGCATGAGCTGCCACACGAGGGCCACCACGACGAGGCTGACCATCTGTGGCGCAAAGAACATCGAGCGCATGACCGCGTTGAAGCGGTTGGTCTTCTGTACCAGAAGCGCCAGCCCCAGCCCGGCGGCGTAGAGCGCCGGCACAAGCATGACGGCATAGGCCACGGTCACCTTCACGGATGACCAGAACAGCGGATCGCTCCACATGCGCCGATAATTGCCGAGCCCGACGAATCTATAGCCGCCGAAGCCGTTGACTTCGAAGAACCCGACGGCGAGCGAAAGCAGCATCGGCACGCCGACGAACACCAGCAGGCCGAGCGCATCGGGCAGGACGAACAGCCATGCGGCGCAGAGTTCCCTTTGCTTGGCGGTAAGGCCGCGAGCGGATTTGGTGCTCGCGGCTGGCGGTTCCATCTGGTCCACATGCATGTTGGAAAGCGCCTAAAGGATCGGCGCGCCGGAATAGGAGGCGAGGAACGCATCGAGTTGCTGACTGGCCGCCGTCGCCGCCTGCTGGGCATCGACGCCGCCAAGCTGTGCCGACTGGATGGCATCGGAGATGATCTTGTAGGCCTCAGGCGGAACCCGCGGTTCGGCGCGCGTTCCCGGGTGGATCTCTTTGGCGAATGTGCCGAACTTGCCGGTGCTGAAGACATCGGCGCCGGCCTTCAGCGCGCTGTTGCGCGGCGGCATGTCGCTCTTGGCGACCGTGCACCAGTTGACGACCCGGTCGATCGAGGCCTGATCCATCGAGGCCAGCGCCCAGGCGCAGAACTGGGCGGAAGCATCCGGGTTCTTGCCTCCGGCATTGGCGACAAAGGCCCACCCACCGCCGACGGTGACGTATTTGCCATTGGCCGGTGTCGGCAATTTGAAGATGCCGTAGGGCACGTCCTTGGCGTTGTTGTCCATCGCCGAAATGCCCCAGATGCCGCAGTTCTGCATGGCGCACAGCCCTGCCCCGAGATTGGCGACTATGTCGAAGCCGCCGCCGACCACTTGACGCGGCGCCACGCCGGCGTTGATGGCATCCTGCCAGAGTTTCAGCGCCTGGACGGTGGCCGGCGAATCGAAGGCGTTCTTGCCGTTCTTATCCTGGAACTCGCCGCCGCCCTGCCACAGGAACGGATACCAGGTGAAGTTCTGGTAATAGCCGGGCGTCGTTTCGAACAGCACGCCGTAGCGGCTGGGCGTCGTCAGCTTTTTGGCGACCGCCAACAGCTCGTCCCAGGTCTTCGGCACGTCGTTCTCGTTGAGTTTTGCATCCTCGAACGCTTTGACCGAATAGTAGAAGGCCATCGGCTCGACCTCCATCGGCACACCGTAGATCTTGCCGTCCACCATGCGGTTGGCGATGACGCTTTCCGGGAAATCGGCTTTGGCGGCATCCTCGATATGCGGCGTCAGGTCGGCCAATACGCCGCCATTGTAATAACGCAGGAAATCGCCGGGGCTGATGAGGAAGATGTCGGGGCCCTCGCCCGACGCGAAGGCCGTTGCCAGCTTGGAACCGGAGATGTATTCGCTGTTGACGACATACTCGAGCTCGACCTTCTGGTCGTGGGCGTCGTTCCAGTCGGCCACCAGCTTCTCGAACCACTGGACCTGCGGCTTCACGTCTCCACCAGGCGCATAGAATTGCCAGAATTTCAGCGGCGCTTCCTGAGCGCGCACGGCCATCCTGTTGATGAACGGGAAGCCTGTGAGGCCGGCGGCGAAAGTAGCGCCGGCCTGGATCAGCCGACGGCGGTTCAGGCTGGCCAATGGCCGGCCGCGGGTCGTTTTGTCAGTCATCAATTCCTCCCTTTGATGTTGTTCGGTCGAACGTTGGCGAAGGGACCTCCGTTCCCATTGCCGGCATCTGCCGTCACGCGCTGTCGAATGGGCTCAATGCGCATGGGATCACTTCGGTGCGCGGCGCGCCCTCGACTTTGCCACCCAGCCGTTCGAGCAGCATTTCCGTGGCGCGCTTGGCAAGCATTGTCGGACTGTTGCCGACACGGGTCAGCTTCGGCCTGACATATTCCAGTTGAGGCAGGTCATCGAAGACTGCGATGGCGATATCCTGAGGGATATTGATCCCATGGTCGTAGAATTCGGTCAGCGCACCGGAGGCCATCAGATAATTGGCGAAGAACATCGCCGACGGCAGGTTTCCGCCGTGCTTCTCCTTAAGCCAGGTAACGGCTTCCCGTCCGGACGGAGCAAGATAGCTTCCCTCGAACCGCAGATCGGCGGCGATTGGCACGCCATTGTCGGCGAGCCCTTTTTCGAAGCCGGCGGCGCGCGCCATCGCTTCCTTGAAAAAGGAAGGCCCGGTGACATGGGCGACGCGGCGATGGCCCCTCTTCGCCAGATACTCGCCCATCAGATAGCCGCCGCCGAAATCGTCCAGCTGGACGCTGTCGACAGCATGGTTCGGCAGATGGCCGATGAAGACGGCGGGCACATCGAGGCTGAGCAGTTCGCTGTGCATGCCGTGCAGCGCGAAGTCGGCAACGATGACGCCGTCGACCCGCTTGCGCCCGATCTGGCGTAAATATTCGCGGCCGTGATCCTGTGAATGTCCGCCCGGCACGTCGGTGTTGAAGATCAGCATGTCGAGGCCGACCAGTTCGAGCGTCGACTGCGCCGTTTTCACCAGCTCCGGATAGAACGGGTTGCGGATGTCCGGGATCAGCATCGCGATGATGTTGGTGCGGCCGGTGCGCAGACTTTGCGCCTGCGGGTTCGGCGTGTAACCGAGTTCGTCGATCGCCGCTTGCACACGTTCACGCAGCGATTTCGACACCCGGTCGGCATGGTTGATGACATGCGACACAGTCGTGCGCGACACGCCCGCTCGCGTGGCAACTTTGGAAATCGTGCTCATGGTGACAGATTATGAGTACATGAATGCATTTGCAAATCGATTTTTTCCGGCGTCTCGCAAATTAGGGCCATCAGGCGGATTGCACAAATGCCAAAAGAAAAGGCCGGACTGTTGAGCCCGGCCAAGCGTGAAGGTCTATAACCTCGAGAGGGGAACACGCCGGACGCAATGGGAGGAGACATCCGACGCAGCTTAGATGTGGGTCTGTATTGGTGACGTTTCAACGACATAGCAGTGGACCAACGTCGCTGTTGCCATAGTGCCAGGAACGCAAAGCATTCGAAGGAAGCGGTGGATCGCAGCCGCCAGGTGGATACAAAGGGCGCCGAACGCAGGGCGGGGTCCATTGCTCCTGGTATTGGACTTCAGTCTGTAAGACTGTCGACCAAGGACCTGCACGGCCAAACTTTGGTCCGAGGCTGCTATCGCAAAAGCCCGAAAGGCGACAGTTTCAGGAACCGAGTTCCGATGGCCCCGTTGCGATGCCGACTGTTACAGGAGGCCGCTATGGACCCGAGCGTTCACCAGGCACGTTGGCTGCTTTTTCCGTTATTTGGCCTGTGTTTCGGGATCACGGCAATTGGATTCATAGTTGGCTGATGGTGGGAAGTCGGCGCTTTCGCCGAGAGACGCAACCAAAGGAAGGCAAAAAACTTGCGCAGTAAATAGTCCCTTCCTGCGCTAGCGAGACCCACCAGTTACCATCGTGGAACTGGTGGGTCTTGACGTCCCGGATGCAAACCATTGTTTTAAGCGTCACACGAATTCGAACAGGAGGCAGTACGACAGAGCCGTATGGTTAAGGGCATTTCCGACATGCGACTGGCAAGTTCACTGATGACGACCCGGAGACGAAGGACCGGATCTTCACGAGGACGTCGTGTCGGCATTTCTGTAGTCGTGTTGACCTTCATTCTCGTCGTGAGCCCCTATCGCGTCATGTTCGACGGACCGTCGCCGACGCTCGGCCCGCAAACTGCCTGGGCCAAAGATGGTGGTAGTGGTAGCGGGGACGGAAATGGCAATGGGAACGGGAACGGGAACGGCAATTCCGGCAATCCAGGTGGAAACTCTGGCAACTCAAACTCGAATAGCAATCCGGGCAAGGACAAAGCAAAGTCGCAGGAGGACAATCCCCCTGATCTGGCCCCTGCGGCAAACCCCGACAGCAAGCCGAAACTCTTCATCAATGCAACCACGGGAGACCGGGTCGAGGTGAGCGGGCCGAGCATTGGCGTGGTGCATTCGAACGGCCTCAGCGAGCGCATTGATAGCGGCCAATATGAAATGCGAGATGCCAAGGGCCGCACCATCATTCGGCGCCTGGCGACGCGTTCCGATCGGGACAGGTTGCTTGAAATGATCAACTGAGGGCCAGTTCACATAGCCGCGCCGTGCGGCAATTTCGGCTCAAGCATGATCGCGAACAGGCGGATGCCGGCGCTCAGTCGCGTCGCGCAAGGTCATCGCGGCTTCGGTCCTGTTGCTGACGTTGAGCTTGGCCAGGATTCGCGTCATGTGGTGCTTTATCGTTTTCTCATGCAGGTTCAGCCGAAGCCCGATCCGCTTGTTGCTCAGTCCCGCGGCCACCAGCGTCAGGATCTCCCTTTCGCGGCTGGTGAGTTCGGCAAGTCCGTCAGCTTTCGCCGGCTCATTTGATTGAGCCGACAGATCGGCCAACAGGCGCGCCGACAATTGTGGACAGACATATCGTTCGCCCGACGCTACCGTGCGCAGGATCGCAGCCAACGTCCTCGACCCGACCCCCTTCAGAACATAGCCCCTCGCCCCGCTCTGCAACGCGGTCATCACGTGCTGGTTTTCTTCCGAAACGGTCAGCATCACAATTTTCAGTGCCGGATGCCGCTCCAGGGCCGGTCCGATCACGCCAAGGCCACCTCCAGGAACCGAGATGTCCATCAGCAGAATGTCGGGCCGCTGGTCTTCGATTATCCGCAGGGCATCGTCTCTGCTGCTTCCTTCACCGACGATCTCGAACCCGCCGATCTGATCGAGCGTGCGCACAACGCCTTCCCTGAACAGCGGGTGGTCGTCGACGATGGCGAGTTTGATGGCTACTGTCATGTCTGCCCCATTTCAACGATGTTGAGGGCCATTCTTACGACTGTGCCACTCTGTGAGGAAGTCACGGTAAACTGGCCCCCGAGGCTTTCCACCCGCTCGCGCAGCCCAACGAGTCCCAGCCTCTCGGGACGCACGATTTGCGGGTCAAACCCAGCGCCGGCGTCGGACACTTCGATACAAACGCGCTCGCCGTCGAAATGTTTCTCGACCGACTGACCTTCACCTCCGGCATGGCGGAATCCATTGTTCAGCGCCTCCTGGACGAAGCGGAAGATGCAGATCTTGGCCGCTGGCGACAACGGCGTATGGCCGCCGGTCATCGATAATCTCACTTTGACGCCGGTTCGTTCTTCGTGCGCCTGTACGGCAAGCTGGAGAATCTCACCCAGTTCGGCATGCTCGATATGCGGCAGGACAAGGCCCTTGCTGATGCTCCTGATCTCGCGCATGGCATTGTCCAGATGTGCTTTGATGGCCAGCAATTCCTGTGCACGCTTCGATTGCGTCGTAGCGGGATCGCCAATGACGGGGCTGTCGATCCCCAGCGCCGCGAGAGCAACCAGTTGCGCGGGGCCATCGTGCAAGTCCGCACCGATGCGCCTGAGATAGCGTTCGTTAACTGCGGTGGCACGCTGCGAGGCACGCTGCACCCGCAGCCTCAACAGTCTGTTTTGAGCAAGCAGATCGGAAAGCTCGGCAATGCGCTGCTTCAACGAGCGGCTCTGCGAACTGATCGTGCGGCTGCCACGGAACACGATTGCCGACAGTCCGAGAAAGAAGGCCGCTGTGACGGCGGCAACGTCCAGCCAGGTTCGAATGAGTGCCTGATGCAGGTTTCTTTCAAAATCAGTGGCGACCTCGTAGAATTCCGAAACGGCTACCACTTCCCCCGACCATGGCTGCAGCACCGGATTGTAGATCTCGAGGAGATGCAAGCCGCTGGCTCTTTCGGCCTCGCTGTCCGGATCGTCGAGCTTGTCGAACTCCGAAACCATTTGGCCTGCGAATGCTGCCCGGAGATTGTCGCTGGGTTCAAAGCGCTTGCCCATCAATGTCTTGTCGGTCGAATACAGGATGGTTCCGTCGCGACGCCAGAGCTTGAACGATTCGAGCCTTGTGCCGAGTGCCCCTTGTCCCAGCGTTTCATCGAGCGCGTGGGCGACGCTCTCGTCGAGGACTTCGCTCTTGCGCATATCCGGAAGCAGCGGCGCGATAACGCTGTCCACGTAAAGAGCCGTAGCGGAAGCCGAATTCTGCGTGACCACGGCTTCTATGTGGCTCGTGACTGAAATCCCGACCACCACCATGGCCGACAGGGAGAATAGACCGCCCGCGAGCAGGAACTGCGTGGCCAGCGACAGCGCATTCCAGCGGTCGACGAGGCTTGTCAGCCTGTGTGGCCTGGTATTCCGAATGGCCCGCTCGGCAGCACGCCGCACCAGTGGCGCGATTCTGGAGAGCCGGCTAATCCGCTGTCGAACGTCGCTAAAAGACGCCATCCTAGGTGTGTAACCGATCAATCGCGATGGAACTAGGGCCTGATGAGAGGGCGAACAGCGCATCCGGCGCTTTTTTGCGCAAACCGTCTCATTGCGTCGTTCGGTAAAGCTCGGACGCGGCCTGCTTCAGTGCCGCCCGTCCATCCGGCCTCAGATACATCATGTGCCCGCCCTCCAGCACCTCGCTGCGAATGGGCTTTGCGCCGGCAAGCGAAGGAATTTGACCAAGCAGGTAGCGCGAGCCCATATACGGTGTCACCAGGTCGCTGTAGCCGTTGACGATCAGCACGCCGAGGCTGGGGTTCAGCGTGCGCGCCTGCTGAAGGTCGTCCATGACACCCGCATAGCCCTGACGCGTCGGGCTCGTTCCATAGTCCCAATTGCCGCTGACTTCGCGGTTGAGAAGCCGATAGCTGATATCCGTACGGAAGTTCAATTCATCACGCACATAGCCGACGAAAGCGGAGGTGAGCGCCGGCACGCTTCGATCGAGCACCGGATCGGGACCCTCGACTCCCAGGCTCTCTGGCGCCACGTCCGCTGTAGCGATGTTGCCGTCATAGGCGCTGAGAACATTGCCCTTTGCCCGTGCAAACTCCTTGGCGAAGAGCCCTATGGGAATGCGTGCAAAGTGCCGCTGGACGAGATCGAGCGGCAGACCGGTGATTGCGGCGACACGCTGGCTCGCCAGGCGTCCACCTTGCTCCAGCCCACCGGCCAGCGCGGCCAGATAATCGCCGAGCGCATAGCGTTCGACTTCGGCCAGCCGCTCCTGCAGAGCCGGGCCGGAAACGCCTTCGCTGTGCAGGCGCACTGCCGCCAGCGACGGCAGTTCCAGCGCCCAGTGGAGCGGCTGGAACTCGTCCGGGCGCACCAGCGTGAATTCGAGCGCCGGCGAAATCAGCACGACGCCGCTCGGGCTGATGCCGATGTCTTCCTGAAGCTTCCTGGCGAGCAATGCTGCTCGGAAGCCGCCATAGCTCTCGCCAGCCAGGAAGACAGGCGATGCCGTTCGGTTCGTCTGCGCCAGATAGAGCCGGATAAACGCGCCTATCGACGCGGCGTCCTGGCTGACGCCCCAGAAGCTGTGTGCTTCCGTGCCGGGCGCTTCACGGCTGTAACCGGTTCCGACAGGGTCCACAAAGACCAGGTCCGTCATGTCAAGCCAAGTGTCGGGGTTATCGAACAGCCTCTGTGGCGGCGGCAGGAAACTTCCATCGGCCGCAGTCGCCAGGACCCGCGGACCGAGCGCGCCGAGATGAAGATATGCGGAAGCTGCTCCCGGACCGCCATTGAACACGAAGGTGATCGGGCGCCGCGGATCCGGTCCCATGTCTTTCCCGGGGTGCAGAGCATAGGCGACATAGAAAATCTCGGCGGTGATATCGCCTTTGCCGGACGGCAATGACAGCGTGCCGGCCTTGGCCTCGTAATCGAGCGTGCGTCCGGCAATGGAGATCGAATGATCGGAAGTCTGCGGCGGTGGCAGGAGCGAGAGAACCCCGCCCGTGGGCGGCGGCCGCTGGGCCGTCTCCGCATGACCGACCCCGGCGCCGGCAGCCAACAGCAGAAGAGCGAGGGCGATTTCTTGCAGCTTGATAGGCATGACGTCTCCGGAACAATTGGCTGGAAACTAGCACACCGTCGGCCGAACCAAAGTCACAGCACCGTGCGTCAGTACATCTGACAAGAAGGGGTCGGGTTTGGAAATCCGATGCCCAGGCGGAAGATAGGGCGCGAGGGTCACGGCGGCAGCCTCAACCTCTTGCAGCGGATGCGTGCGGCGGAATGGCGGACCAAACGACTTCGTGAATTTTGTGCCGGTTGACTCGATTGGCCCACTTCCTAAGTTGGCATTCGGGGCTCCCGTCCAATCCGAAGTTGGTATGACATCTTTCCACACCCGAAAGCTTGCCCTTCTCCTTCTATCGGCAAGCGCCTTCATCCTGTCTTCCTGCGTCATGCCAGACGACACGTCGAGCACTGCGAAGGAGGACGCCACGGCGGCGGCAGCCCGCAAGGAGATGGTCGGCCTTAGCGAGGCGGACGTTCGAATGTGCGCCGGCTTTCCGACCGCCACTGCCGCTGTCGGCAAATCCGGCCAGATCTGGACCTATCAGCGCGTCGTTCAACGTGGCAATCTCAACATTGTGGTTCCGACGGTGGCCATTGGCCCCGTTCCGGCGCTCGGAGGTTCCGTCAACGTCGCCCCCGGCGGCTATTGCAACACACAAATTCGAATGGTTGACGGTCATGTTGCCGAGGTTGCCTACGCCGGCGACAACAACCTGCCGAACAACCGCGATGCGCTCTGTGTCAGCACGGTGGACGCCTGTGTCGCCTATGCCCGTCAGTATCATCCAAGCAGGGCAATAGGCCGTACAAGATAGCGGGATGAGTGGCATTGCCGCTGATCTGAACGCCTGAAGTTTTCTGGTTTGCCGACTAATGATTATCCTAGATCTCGATTGAGCATCACCGATTTGACCTGATATTCCCCGCTCTCAACCGCCGACCCCATCGCGAATAGCGGAGAAATAGCGGTCGGTTCCGACCTGCCCGCCCTTGAGGGCAATTTCCAGCCCGTCGATCGCCTTGATGCGCGAGTGCGCCACACAAAGCGGCGAACCCGGCGATGCCGGCAGCGGCATTCGCACCGTCAGCGCGTCGACGCCCATCTGGCCCAGTGCATGGCTCGACGTGTCGCCGCCGGCGATGACCACGCGCAGTAGCTTCTCTTGAAGCGTCAGTTCGCGGAGAAGCTCGCCAAGGCCGCGGCCGAGCTTATGGCGGGCGCCTTCCCGGAGGTCGATTTCAGCACCGCGGTCGGCCGCAGGTCCGAGCGCGGTGTAGAGGATGACGCTCCGCCCGGCCCGTAGGCTGGAGCGGCCGGTTGCAACCGCGCGCGCAATAGCGTCGTTCGAAGCCTCGGAAACCAGTTCGACCGGGTCGAGCTCGATCCCGTCGAAGCCTTCGGCCAGAGCATGCCGGATCTGTCGTTCCGTCGTCGGCGAGCAGCTCCCCGAGACCACGGCGATCCTGCCGGCAGCGCCCGGCGGCGAAAAGGCGGGTTTGGCATCCACGATCCGGTTCGATGCCCATTCGGCCAGCAAGGCATATTCGATGCCCGAAGAGCCGACGACGAAATAACCGCCCGGCTTGCGAGCGCGCCAAATCTCCTTGCCGGCAAGCGCCTGGGTTTCCGGGCTATCGACATCGACAAGCACGATACCTGTGCCATTCTCCACAAGCCGGTCGAATGCTTCCGACCGCGACGCAGACTGCAGCGTCGCCAGGTCGACCAGCCCAGACCTGAGGTCGGTCTGGCGCGACAGATGGATCAGCAGGTCGGATTCGTCCATCGGCGTGGTCGGATGGCGGCTCATCACGGGATGGCGGTCGATGCGGAAATATTTTTCGCGATAGGCAGCGAAGAGATGACCGAAGGCGGTGTAGCGCTTCAGCTGCGGCGCGCCGACCACCAGCGGCACGCTGCCTTGCCGGAAAACCGAGCGGCCGATCTCGATCGCCCGGCCGATGCTGCCGATCGCCGGGCTGGAATCGAAGGTCGAGCAGACCTTGTAGTGGCAGATCTCGGCGTTGACGGTCTTCAGCCAGGCGAAGGCATCTCGCAGATGCGTGTCCATCCACAGCGGTGTCTCACTGCGGCTGGTGCCGGCCAGCCCGAGGGCGCGGCAATGCGCGAATTGCGAAAGCAGCGCCTCGTCCGGCCGGCGCATGAACAGCACGGTCGGCACGCCGCCGAGCTCGAGCGCCTCCATGACGTCGGTGGAGCCGGTCAGGTCGTCGCCATAGTAACTCAGAAGCAGGTTTTGCATGGCGTCAGGCCGCCTCGCCGCCGCCGAACTTCTCGATCGACCGCGCCAGCTCGACATGGCCCAAGGCATAATCCGCCAACGGAATGTCTTGGACCGCTGCTTGCCAGGCTTGCTGCACGGCGCGGACGCCGGCGCCCGGCCCGTCCGGGTGGCTGACGATGCCACCGCCGCAGAGATAGAGAAGATCGACCGTCCGGCCGGTTCGCTGGAAGGTTTCAGGCGCCTGCCCGCCCCACTGGCCGGAGCCGGCGACCGGCAATGCGCAATCGGCCGGCGAAAAGATCGGCGTGGTCACCGCCTTGAAGGATTCGACAAAGGACCAGTCGGGTTCCCAGTATTTCGAGGCGATGCCGTTGATCTGGAACTGGTCGACGCCGAGCAGCCGCCAGAACTGCTGCCAGACCTTGAAATCCATACCGAGGCCGGGATGACGGGTGAGAATGTCCCAGCCATTGCGGTGGGCATGGAGCACCAGGCTGGAGCGTTTTCGGAGGTAAGCCATACCGCCGAAACCGATCGAATTGATGTTGACCACCGCGCAATTGCCGCCGGCCTTTGCCACCAGGTCGTGGTTTCGCATCATCTCGTCGGGATCGGCATGTGAGATGCCGAAGGCATACATGACCTTCTTGCCGGTCTTCTGCTCGTGGTCGACGATCAGCGGCATGATTGCCCTCACCCGCTCCGACAGCGGTGAATAGGCCGGGCTCATCAGCTTCTCGTCATCCTTGATGAAATCGACGCCGGCGGCAATCAATTCTTGCACCATCGCGGCCGTCTCGTGCGGGCGGAGCCCCAGCGCCGGCTTGACGATGGTCCCGATGATCGGACGACCCGCGACGCCGGTCAGCGTGCGGCTGCCTGCGACGCCGAATTGCGGACCCGGATGCGTGCCCCGGTACTCCTCGGGTAGCTTCATGTCGACCACACGAATGCCGGACAGGCCCTTGATCGAAAACGTGCCGCCGATGGCGATAGTCATCAGCGCCGACAGGTCGGTGCCGATGGCGTCCAGCGGAAACGCGATGTCGACGTCGGCGCGCTTGACCGGGCCGTTGCTGGCTTCGGGGCAGGTTTCGGGAAGAGACGGCCGATCCGCATCCGGCAGATGCCGTATCGCCAGGACCCGCGCCGCGACCCTGGCCTTGAGTTCTTCGGTCTCGCCGGCCAGCGCGACGAAGGTTCCGGTCGACTGGTCGCTTGCGATCTTGGCCGCCAGCGCCTCGATATTGCCGGGCGTTTCGATGCGATAGGTGAGAACAATCATATTTGCGCGGCCTGTCAGGGTGGTTCGAAAAAGGTTCCTTGGCCCTCGAAATCTGGTATAATGAGTACATAAGCATTGCAAGCCCTATCCGGCTTGGCAGGTAAGGGCGAGCCGGCAACAGGCGTTCCGGGATTCACGGCGGAAATGCTAGGTATAGGCCGGTCAAAGGAGTGATTCGCGACGATGAACCGTTCGGAGCCGATCGTCCGGCGCAAGCTTTCCGACGAAGTATTCTTGAGACTGAAGCGCCTGATCACCAGCGGCGAATTGCTGCCGGGTGACGACATGCCATCGGAGCGCGAATTGATGGAGCGCTTCGAGGTCGGCAGGCCGGCGATCCGCGAGGCGATGCAGGCGTTGAGCAATATGGGACTGGTCGCGATCTCGCATGGCGAGCGGGCCAAGGTGCTGCAGCTGACCGCCAAGTCGATCATCAAGCAGGTCGACGGCGCAGCCAAGATCATCCTGTCGTCATCGAAGGACACGCTCGAGCACCTCAAGAACGCGCGCATCTTCTTCGAGCGCGGCATGGTCAAGGAAGCTGCAGAAAAGGCCACAGCCGAGGACGTGCAGCGGCTGCGGGCAACGGTCGCCGAGCAGCGCAGCCATCGTGGCGACTCGGAAGCCTTCATATCCGCCGACATGAAATTCCACACCCAGATCGCGGCAATATCCGGCAACCCGATCTATGTCGCCGTCAGCGAGGCAATGCTTGGCTGGCTAAAGGAATACCACACCGAAATGCTGATCTGGACCGGCAAGGAAAAGTTCACGCTGACCGAGCACGAAGAGATCATCGGACGCATCGAAGCCAAGGATGTGGATGGCGCCGAGAAGGCGATGATCAAGCACCTCGAACGCTCGCGTGCGCTCTACGTGATGAACTCCGGAAACTGAAAATCTAGAGCAAGGTCCCGACCGGCGTAGCGGCCGGCACCGTGCTCTCGGCCTACTGACTGACCACAGATCAGCCTGAGCCCGGACCGACGCAGTTTTCTATTGCCGTCTGAATCCGATGTATTTGCCGCGTGTTTTCATTCAGCGATTTCAGCATTTGTAGTTCCCAGCCATGGATTTCCGCGGGCGGCGTCGTCGGCAGCCCGCATGCGGCCATCCTGGAGGCGCCGCGGTTGCTCTGGAATTGGCAATTTTGACAAAGACTATGCTAAACTTGCCAGTCGACGAGAACGACACTGGAGTACCGCAATGGCTGTCAGGAGCCTCCACGTTGTGATCTGGCTGCCGTCGAATTTCTATTCGGCCGTTGTCTCGACGCTCGTGGAAATGTTTCAGCTTGTGAATGACGTCTGCCGTTCACAGGTTCTTTCATGTGAGTTCGTTTCAAGGGGCGCGCCGTCGACATCAAGCACCGGAATTTCCTTCCCGACAAAGGCTCAACCATCCCGGAAAATGGATGTCCTGATTCTCATTGCGATGCCGGGTGTCGAGATTCCCGAGCTTCTGCGCTCGCTCGACGAGGAGAGTGAACATTCAAAACCGCTGATCGCGCTCGCACAACAGCAGGGCGCAATCATCGCAGCACATTGCGGTGCATGTTATCTGCTCGCCAATTCAGGATTATTGGACGGCAAACGCGCAACGATATCCTGGTGGCTGAAAGCCGAGGCAAGCCGCCGGTTTCCGCAAGTGCGATGGGACGCTTCCCGCTTGCTCATTCGCCAGGACCGCCTTTACACATGCGGAGGCGGGTTTTCCGGGCTCGAACTCGCCAGGGCTTTGCTGATCGATCTGGGCTTCTCGAAGGAGGAGCGAATCATTCGAAAACTTCTGGTTCTTCCTCCGCCGCGCAAATTCCAGAGTCCCTACGAATTTCCTCTCGACGAAATTTCGAACGAGGCCAGCCCATTCGAGAACAAGCTGCGCGAGCTCTCGAAAGACAAGATGTCGGAAATCGATCTGAAATTTCTCGCAACCGAATTGGGCATGTCTTCGCGAACCCTGTCTCGCAGATTTTTCGACGAACTCCAGACAACGCCGGGAAAATGGATCCAGGAACGGCGGCTGGAGTTGGCAAAATCCATGCTTGAGGAAACGAAACTGAGCGTGTCAGAAATTTGCTATCGGGTGGGATATCAAGACGTCGCCTCGTTCAGCCGTCTTTTTTCCAAGACAACTGGAATGGCGCCAGGCGAGTTTCGAAAGCAAATCCGGTGACAAGTCGGCAACGGAAGTGCTGCGGCTGCGGGCAACCGCTGCGGAAGGCGGCTACCCATGAACCTCGGCAAATGACTTCAGCCGACCCGCACGATTGCGTAGGGCGTCATCACAAGACGGTCTCGGCCCGACGCGTCTTGCTGAATCTGGCGTGACATTCGTCCATCCCAAATCTTGAGAGGGCCCTGATCGGAGCCGAGCCCGGAAACGTCGACCGGAACGTCGTCCGGGGTAAGATTCGCCAGCCAGACGATGATCTTGCCTGTCTGGGAGCGGCCGGCCAGCGCCAGCACCCGCGTCTCATCAGTCGTTGTCGCCGCCACATGCGCATGGCCGGCCAGCTCGCAAAGTCCTTTCACCGCGTGGAAAATCGGCCGGGGTGTACCTTCTTCGACAGGTTCGCCCGACGAGGCCAGTACGCCGAATGGTCCGGTGAAGCTGCAGAGCGTGAGCATTTCGAGCCCGGCCGGCGCAACATGTGCGGCATAGCCGATCGTCCATGCGGCCCCGAACAGCCCGACATGGCGCGGGTCGCGGTCGGCCATGGCGATGCGCTGATTGTCGGGATTGGCCTTGGTCGCGCCGCCGTAAGGGTTCTGGCGCATGGCAATGGTCGACGGCCCGATCCGGTAAGGTTTTGTTCCAAAGATCGCCCGTACAGACGCCGTTATGAAAGGCAGTGCCTCCAGCGATTGCATGACGCTGAGATCGTCGGCGGCATGCACGATCGGGGAGGTGCAATGCGTGACGAAATCGAGCGGATCGGCCGGCACACGCTTGCGGTTGAGTTCGGTGAAATAGCTGAACATGCCGCCGCCGAGGCGGGTGTCGGGAAAGGCGCGCCGCGCCGCGGCATAGACGTCTTCGAGCGGCGGGCATTGCGGCCACGCGCTGCCCGGTGGCGTCGACTGCCGGTCGACCGAGGGCGAGACGGCAATGGCCGAAAGCTTGAGCCCGGCCTGGCGCACCCTGTCGGCGACGCCTGAAAGCTCGGCGTCGAGATCGCCGTCGCCGGCAATGACACATTCGAGCGTTGTCCGGACCGGATAGGCGGCGGCGAGCCTGGCATAGGACCGCAAGGCGGCGAGCCCGTGGCCGCGCGTCGGGTCATAGTGGAACATCAATTGCTGCGGGCCAAGCCCGGACAGCACCGACAGCTTGCCCAGCGCCGCCTCGACCTCATCCGGGTAGATGATAACGCCGATATCCGGCAGCACCGGTCCGGCTTGGCCGAGCCTGACACGAATCGGTTCGGCACTTGCCGCGGCGGCCGGCACTTTCCCGCGACCCGCCACCCGCAAGCTGATGGTTTGGCGGAAGGTCTCGCCGGCCGGCAGCACGTATGGCCATGGCAGCGCGAGCGGCCGGACATAGGTCTTGTAGGAGGCATCCGACCAGTTGCGCTGGTCCTCCATCTCGAAGGTATCGCCTTCCATCCGGCATTCGGCGGTGACGCCCGGCCGGACCTGGTGGGTGATCGCCCGCAGATCCTTGAACGGCTGCCAGGGATCGATCAGCTCTGGAAGCCTGGTCGCGACCACGCTGCCATCGGTATGCTCGACCGTGACCGGGCTGCCGGCCAGGCCGGCGATCGGATGCAGGATGCAGAAACCACAGCGATTGGTTTCGAAATCGCTGTCGGGAAGAGCGCTCACGTCGAAGACCAATTGGCCATCGGCGGAGCCCTTGATGGTCGCGCGGAAGTCGAGCCGGCTGCCGTCCGGTGCCCGGCAATTTGCCGAATAGCTGACGGAAAAAGCCTCGGCATCCTGCTCGATAACAAGGTTGGTGAGCCCCGGCTCGTAGGTGCCCCAGTCGCGATCCCTGACGATGTAGGCGATGGCGCGCAAAACTTCGGTGTCGCCGTGCCGGATGGTGCGCAGATTGCCGTTGACGAAGTCCGCCGTCAGCGCGCCGGCGCGCAGCCTGACCGGTTCGGCTTCAACGGCACGTGTACCGTAGAGGAGGAAGGCGTCGGCTGTCATTTCAGCAAGGCGTCGAGTTGCACCGGTTCGCGGCTTGCGGCGCCGGCGTACGCTGCCTCGACCAGCGCTAATGTCTTCAGGTTGTCCGCGCCCGAGGTCGCGGGCTCGGTTCCATTGGTCAGGCAATCGACCCAATGCTTTTGAATGGCGACGACGCTTTCCTGGATGTTGTGCCACGGCCGCGATGCCCAAGGCAGCAGCGGCGGCGAGACGTCGCTGACGGCCGTCCCGCTCCTGCCGGTGACGGTGAGGCGGTAGCCCTGCGCCAGCCGGATCGTGCCGTCCTTGCCGTCGAGCTCGATCAGCGTCTCGGGAAACGGCTCTGTCGCGAGCTTGCTTGCATAGCTGCAATCGACCACGGAAGTGGCGCCGCTCGTATGGTCCATCAGCATCGTCGCAACGTCCTCGCCGGCAATGGCAGGGTTGACGCGCGCCGTTCGGGCGGTGACCGTCGAGACGTCGCCCAGCAGAAAGCGGGCGATGTCGAGGATATGGATGCCGAGATCCTCGATAATGAAGCGCTTGCCGGTCGCAAGATAGGGCTGGCCGGAAAACACGTCATAGGCAGAGCGGAACGAGATCCGTCCGAAGAAGGGCGTGCCGACCTCACCGCTGTCGAGTACGGCGCGCACCGCCTGGATCGGCGAGTGCCAGCGAAAATTTTCATGCACCATCAACGGCACGCCGGCGTCGGCACAGGCCTTCACCATCGCCTTGGCATCGGCAAGCGTCGGCGCAAACGGTTTTTGGCAAATTGCCGGAACGCCGTGCTGCGCCGCCATCTCGACGAGCGTTCTGTGGCTTGGTGCGGTGGTGGCGATGTCGACGAAATCCAGCCTTTCGCCGGCAAACAAAGCGGCCGCATCGGTATAGCGCCGCGCAATCCCGAACTGGTCGCCGACGACCCGCAGCCGGTCCGGATCGCGGTCGCAGATAGCCACGATCGAGGCGCCCTCCACGTCGCGCCAGGCATGCATCTGGTTGACGGCAAAGAAGCCGCAGCCGATCAGCGCTCCACGCAGCTCCGCCATGTCAGCCGGCCTTTGCCATCTGCATCAGCGTGACACGGCTCTGCAGCCGGCGCTGTGCCTGGTCGACGACGACGGCGACGATGATGACGAGGCCCTTGATCACCATCTGCCAGAACGAGCTCACCCCCATCATCACCAGCCCGTCCGAAAGGATGCCGATGACGAAGGCGCCGACAATGGTGCCGCCGATGGTACCGCGTCCGCCCGACATCGAGGTGCCGCCGAGCACTGCCGCGGCAATGGCGTTGAGTTCGAAGCTCTCTCCGGTCGCCGGATGCGAGGCCATTAGTTCGGACGAGATGATCAGCCCGACGATCGCCGCGCAGAAGCCGGAGAACATGTAGACGAACATCTTCACCATGTTGACGCGGACGCCTGAAATCCGCGCCGCCCGCTCATTGCCGCCAACGGCAAAGATGTGGCGGCCGAGCGGGGTGTATTTGGCGAGATAGGCCGCCCCTAGCGCAACAACGAGCAAAATCCACAGCGCGACCGGCAGGCCAAGCAGCCGGCCGGCGCCAAGAAAGCCGAACCCGGTGGTGCCGAGCTCCGGCTTGCCGACGAGATTGGGGAAGGTGCGCCCGTCGGACGACAGCAGCGCCAGGCCGCGCGCGACATAGAGCACGCCGAGCGTGGCGATGAACGGCGCAACGTTAAGCCTGGTGATCAGCAAGCCGTTGACGGCGCCGATCAATATGCCGACGGCAAGCGTGATCAGCGCGATCTCGAAGACGTTGAAATAGATGGTATAGCCGACCTGCAGGTCGACGCCGTTGAGCACGAGATAGCCGGCCACCATGCCGCACAGGCCGACGATCGAGCCGACCGACAGGTCGATGCCGCCGGTGATGATGACGAAGGTCATGCCCATTGCGAGGAATGCGTTCAGCGCCACGTGCTTCGACATCAGGATAAGATTGGCGGCCGAGAGGAAATTGGGGGCAGCTATCGAGAAGAACAACAGCACGGCGATCAGCGCGATGAACGTCCTCGCCTTCATCAGCGTCAGCAGGACCGAGCCGCTCGAAATGGAGTTGACCGCCGCCTTGGCTGGAATGTCAGTCATGCGCCTTGCTCTCCGTGCGGGACCGGTCCGTGGCCGAAGGCCGAGGCAGCGACAAGTGCGGCCTCCGTCGCCTCTGCGCGATCGAACATACCGGTCAATTTTCCATTGCTCATCACTGCGATGCGGTCGGACAACGCCATCACCTCATCGAGATCCGAGGTGGCAAACAGGATCCCCAGGCCGTCGCGCGACAGCTTGCGCATGGTGCGGAACACGTCGGCCTTGGCGCCGACGTCGATGCCGCGGCTGGGCTCGTCCATCAGCAGCACCTTCGGTCCAGTGAGCAGCGCTTTGCCGATCACCACCTTCTGCTGGTTGCCGCCCGACAGCGACGAGACTTCCTGCGCCGGATCGGCGACCTTGATGGCCAGTTCGCGCACCGTCTGGGTCACCGCCTGTCGTTCGGCGGCACCACGAATGTGGAACAGGCGCACGAACCGCGACAGGCTGGCCAGCGTCAGATTGCTGGCGACGGAGAGGATCGACACCAGCCCTTCGCGCTGGCGGTCTTCGGGGATCAGCGCCAGCCCGCGCCGGATGCGCCGCGTCGTGTCCCGCTCGTGCACCTTTTTGCCGGCAATGAATATCGTGCCGGTCGAATGGCCGTGGCGGCCCATGATGCAGTCGAACAGCTCGCTGCGTCCGGCGCCCATCAAACCGTAGATGCCGAGGATTTCGCCGGCGCGCAGCGACAGCGAGACGTGATCGACCGCAAGCCCGCCGGTGACGCGCGGCAGGCAGATGTCCTCGGCGCGGAATATCTCTTCGCCCGGCACATGGCCGTCGGCCTTGGCGAAGTCCTTGGCGTCCGAGCCGATCATCTGCCGCACGATCCACTGGGTGTCGACGTCTTTCATCTCCGCCTGGCCGGTGATGCGCCCATCGCGCAGCACGGTGATGGTGTCGCCGATGCGGATCAGTTCCTCGAGCCGGTGCGAGATGTAGACGATCGCCACGCCGCGCGCCTTGAGATCGGCAATCACCTTGAACAGTATCTCGACTTCTGCCGCGCTCAGCGCCGAGGTCGGTTCATCCATGATGAGAATGCGCGCATCGAGCGAAACCGCCTTGGCGATCTCGACCAGCTGCTGCTGGCCGATGCGCAGATCCTCGACCAGCATGTCCGGCCGGATGCCGGCCTCCAGGCGTTCAAGGAATTCCGCCGCGCGGCGCTCCTGCTCTTTGCGGTCGATCTTGCGGAAACGATTGGTGATCTCGCGGGTGGCGAAAATATTTTCGGCGACCGTCAGATTGCCGAACAGGTTCAGCTCCTGGAACACCATGCCGATGCCGCGATTCACCGCATCCCCGGATGACGAGAAGGAAACCTCCTCGCCGTCCAGCAGGATGCGCCCGAGCGTCGGTTGCTCGACACCGGCGATGATCTTCATCAGCGTCGATTTGCCGGCTCCGTTTTCGCCGACAAGCACGTTGACCGCGCCCTTGCGCACCTCGAAATTCGCCCGCTTGACTGCGACGGTGCCGGAATAGACTTTCGAGACATCCTCCAGCTTCAGGATGACATCTTGATCGCCGCTCATGGCTTCGGCCCGATCTCTGCCTCCGCCGGCGTCACCAGCGGCAGGTCCTGGCCACTGCCCGGCGTATAGGCGCCAAGGACCTTGACGCTGCGGCCCTCGAGTGCCTCGCGCGGCAGCTTGGAAAGCACGGTCTTGTCGGCATAGGCGTTGAAAGCCTTGCCGAACTGGGCGAAGTCGATCTGGTTGGTGAAATCATTGAACTGGATGAAGTCGAGGCTGTCGCGCAGCGCGGTTCCGCGCATGGCGGGGCCGATCTGCACCCGCGCGTCCGCCTTGCCGTCGCCATCGGCATCGACGTCCATCGTCGCCGCCCGTGACTGTGTGTTGGCTGCAACGATCTTGCCCTCGAGCCGAACGGCGAAGGTCCATGGCGAATTCGCCTGCTTCTTCGGATTGCCGTATTTGGCGCCGGCAGCGGCGGGGTCGATCTTGGCCAAGGCATGAACCTCGGCAAACGGCCCGGCCTTCTGCTGTAGATAGGGTATCACTTTCGTCGCCCAGATGTCCTCGACCATCTTGTCGGGATTGAACGCGGAGCCAGTGCCGCCGTTTTCCGCTGACGGCGTCGGCAGGATCTTGCAGGCGGTCAGGCTGCCTATTGCTGCGAGGAACAACGCGACAAGGATCGGCCGGATCAGCGTGTTGAACATGTCGGCTCGTTCGGCATGGCGGTCAGGAGCACCCAGAGAAATGGAAGCAAGGGCGAAATGGAAGCAAGGGACGAACCGGAGGCTCGTCCCTTGCTGCTTGATGTTACGCCGGCTCAGTTGGTGAGCGCGAACGTCTCCAGCTTGGCGGCATTGTCGCCATTGACCAGGACGCAGTCCATCAGCTGCTTTTCTTCGGCGGGAGACTTCTTGTTCTTGATGAAGTCGTTGGCCTGCTCGACCGCCATCTGCGCCTGCGCGAAGGCCGGCTGCAGGACTGTCGCCTTGATGCCGCCGGAGGTGATCGAGTCGCGCACATCGTTCGACCCGTCGAAGCCGACGACGATGACGTCCTTGCGGCCGGCAGCGGCAAGTGCCGCATAGGCGCCCATCGCCATCGTATCATTGCCGGAGATCACGCCCTTGATATCGGGATTGGCCTGAAGGATCGATTCCATCTTTGAATAGGCCTCGGTCTGGCTCCAGTTGGCCGACTGCTGCGCCACCATCTTCAGGTCCGGATAGTCGTCGATGACGTCGTGGTAACCCTTGGAGCGGATGCCGGCATTGGTGTCGGATTCCTTGCCGACGAGCTCGACGAAATTACCCTTCTCGCCCATCAGCTTGACGAATTCCTGCGCGCCGAGTTGGGCGCCCTGATAATTGTTGGAGACGATCTGCGCGACGGCGACACCAGTGGCATTGATCTCGCGATCGATCAGGAAGGAAGGAACGCCTGCGTCCTTGGCTTTCTGCACCGCGGCGACGGTGGCGTCGGCGCCGGCATTGTCGAGGATGATCGCCTTGGCGCCGCGGCCGATCGCCGTGTCGATCAATTCGGACTGCTTGTTGGCGTCGTCGTCATGGACGAGCACCAACGCCTCGTAGCCGAGTTCCTTAGCCTTGGCCTCCGCGCCGACAGCTTCCGCCTTGAAGAACGGATTATCATGCGAGGGCGTGATGATGGCGATCAAATCCGCCGCATAGGCGGGTGCGGCGGTGCCAAGCGCCAGTATGCCGGCAAAAGCCGCAAGCGTCATTCTGCGTGTCAGTTTCATGTATTCCTCCCGTTGAAAATCCGCGCCTTGTCCCAAGGCTATATGCATTCGATTTCGTTAGCCGGCCGTAGGCGGCGGGTCGCGTCAGATTCACAAGCCTTTGCCGGCTTCAACTCGACGGATCGCTCCCCCTATCCCTCCACTCATCCAGCCCCTGAGCCTGTTGCGAAGCTTGACGGTCCGATCCATTGAACAGCTAAGCCAACTGGTATAATGAGTCAATGACAATTTCAGGTGATATGTTCCGGAAGACGCGTCGCGCCCTCAGGTGATGCGCTGAATGCTCGCGGCAATCTCCTCCGGCTCGAACACCCGCTTCCAGTCGTCGCGCATCAGCACCGGCTTGCCGAACTCTATCGCCTTGTTGCAGGCGTCGGAGAACACGCCTTTGGTCTCGCCGAAGATGACGGCGCCAAGCACGTTCATATGGCCAAGCAGGAAATCGAGCGCCGCCTGCTTGTCGACCCCGCGCGCCACCACCTCGTCGACCGCCTCTTTCATGACGACGAGCAGCGAGGCGCATACCGTTTCCGAAAGGCCGGGCTCGAGCAGCGCCATCTGATCGACAGTGACGCGATGCGAGCGCATAACCGGCGCCCAGATGATCTTTGCGATCGCCTCACCCTTGGCGAAATCTCCCTCCGGTCCCTGCATCAAGGCGCTGACCATGTGCTGCTTGGCCTTGACGCCGCCGAAATAATCCTTCTTGGCCGCCATGTCGGTCTCGTCGTTGAAGATCGGCGGATGGCACGGGTGGGTGACGAAATAGGTCAGGTCCGGTCGCTTCGGCAAATGCCCGGCGAAAGGTGCCGCGGCGTCGAGCACGACAACCATCGTGCCTGATGCAAGCTTGCTCTCGATGCTCGCCGCGACCTTGCCGATATGCGTGTCCGGCACCGCCAGGATCACCACATCGGCGCCATCAAGCGCCTCATCGGCGCTGACGGCATCGATGTTGAGGCCCGACTTAAGCCGCTCGCGGCCGGCGTCGCTGACCTCGACATGGCGTATCGTGTAGGGAGATCCGCGAAAATTGGTCGACAGGCGGTAACCCATTTTGCCGCCTGCACCAAACAGCGCAATCGTTGTCATGTGTCCGTTACTCCTGATTACCAACGACGGCCCTGCCGATCGTTCCATTGACTTGTATGCACATTGCCGCCGGCTGGCGGATTAGAAAAGGCGGAAAGCCGCCGCTTAAATGACGTTCCCCTGGACGATGTCGTGGGCACCGTCCAGCACAGCGCCGCTAGGCGGAGCATGCTATATCAGGTACACATTATACCAGCATACCAAATTGGCAAGCGGCGTGGCACGGCTCTGACCAATTGTTTGGCCGTCGTTTACCTCCTGTTCAACGGCAAAGAGCGATCATCGCGCTGAACCGCCGATCGGCGGGATGATTCGCAGCCAACAAAGGCCCATGCTCGAAACGTCACTCTACAGCCCGGTCAAGACCTTCCTCGAAGGCCTGGGATTTATGGTCAAGGGCGAGATCGGCGGCTGCGATCTGCTGGCGCTGAGTGCCGACTCTCCACCGATCGTCGTCATCTGCGAGCTGAAGCTGAAGTTCAATCTCGAGCTGGTCCTCCAGGGCGTCGACCGTATGGCGGCGAGCGATGAGGTCTGGCTCGCGGCATGCGTGTCGGCCCGTGGCAAAGGCCGTGAGAGCGATGTGAGATACCGCAATCTCTGCCGTCGCCTCGGCTTTGGCCTGCTTGGCGTGCGGGCGAACGGCGAGGTTCAGGTGCTGCTCAGCCCGGCGGCATTGGCCCCGCGTCGGGATCCCCGTCGCCGCTCGAAACTAATCGACGAACATCGGCGTCGGCAGGGCGATCCCGTCGCCGGCGGCGGCTCGCGTGCGCCGATCATGACCGCTTATCGCCAGCAGGCACTGGCATGCGCCGCAGCGCTCGCCGATGGTCCAAAGCGGCCACGTGACTTGAAGCCCAACCTGCCGAACGCACCCAAGATCCTGCTGCACAACGTGTATCGCTGGTTCGCGCGCACCGATCGCGGGGTCTACGAACTGACCGCTCAGGGCCGTGAAGCATTGCAGCGCTGGCCGCAGCCCGATCGCAGCCACGCCGCTGCCTGAGACAGGGCAACGCCGGATTTCGCGCCCTGCTTTCCGCGACAATCACCGCTTTCGGCAAGACAGCAACCTCCGTAACGGAACCATATTTCGACACGATGGTTTTGTCGGGACCGAATTGATCGTCCGCTGAGCAAAACGGAAGGAACGGCCATGCGCCTATCGACGACAATTGTCACACTTTCGGCACTGGCCCTTGCCTCGCCGGTCTATGCGCAATCCGTGGGACCAGAGCTTGCCCCTGTCCCGCCAACGGCGCCGCAAACCCTGCCAGAGCAAGCCACGCCAGAAGGGGCCACTCCCGACCAGGCTACACCTGACCAAGCCTTCTCCGCCCAGAATTTCACCGCTGTGACAATCGTGGCGATGGAGGATCTGCCTCCTGAAATCAAGGCACAGGCGGAGGCCGTCGTCACCCAGACCAGCGCCGAGGATTTGCGCATCCTGCAAAGTTCGATCGACGCATCGCCGCAGGCGGCATCGGCACTGGCGGCGAACGGACTTAATTCCACTCAGGTCGTGGCGGCCAATATCGACGGCGACGGCACGCTGACGCTGATCATCCAGACGACGACGTGAGCGGCTGAAAGCGGACAAGCCGGTTCCGGCACGGAACCGAAGTCCGCCTGATCGCGGAGGACTGTCATGGCCGAGGCTGCAGTTCGCAACTTCACCATCAATTTCGGGCCACAACATCCCTCCGCTCACGGCGTCCTGCGGCTGGTGCTCGAACTCGACGGCGAGATCGTGGAACGCGCCGATCCCCACATCGGCCTGCTGCATCGTGGCACCGAGAAGCTCATCGAGTACAAGAACTACCTGCAGGCCTTGCCCTATTTCGACCGGCTCGACTACGTCGCGCCGATGAACCAGGAGCATGCATTCTGTCTCGCCGCCGAGAAGCTCCTCGAAATATCAATTCCGAAACGCGGGCAGCTCATCCGCGTGCTTTTCTGCGAAATCGGCCGGCTGTTATCGCACCTCCTCAACGTCACCACGCAAGCCATGGACATCGGCGCGCTGACGCCACCGCTCTGGGGTTTCGCCGAACGCGAGAAGCTGATGGTCTTTTATGAGCGCGCGTCCGGTGCCCGCATGCACGCGAACTATTTCAGGGTCGGCGGCGTGCATCAGGATCTGCCGCCGGAACTCCTCGACGACATCTGGAATTTCTGCGATCCGTTCCTCAAGGTCTGCGACAATCTCGAAGGGCTGTTGACCGAGAACCGCATTTTCAAGCAGCGCAATGTCGATGTCGGCGTGATCGGCCTCGATGATGCCTGGGCCTGGGGCTTTTCCGGCGTGATGGTGCGCGGATCGGGCGCCTCATGGGATCTGCGCAAGGCGCAGCCATACGAATGCTATTCGGAGATGGATTTCGATATCCCGGTCGGAAAGCATGGCGACTGCTACGACCGCTATCTCGTACGCATGGAGGAAATGCGCCAGTCGGTCCGGATCATGCGGCAATGCCTGGAAAAGTTGCGCTCGCCCGAAGGCCAGGGGCCGTTCGCGATCCCGAACCGCAAGATCACGCCGCCGCCGCGTGCTACAATGAAGCGCTCGATGGAAGCGACGATCCAACACTTCAAACTTTATACCGAAGGCATTCGCGTGCCGAGCGGTGAAGTCTATGCCGCCGTCGAAGCGCCGAAGGGCGAGTTCGGCGTCTACCTCGTATCGGACGGAGGCAACATTCCCTACCGATGCAAGATCCGCGCACCTTCCTTCGCCCACCTGCAAGCGATGGATTTCCTGTCCCGAGGCCATATGATCGCCGATGTTGCCGCGATCATCGGCTCGCTCGACATCGTGTTCGGAGAAATCGATCGCTAGTTTAGCCAGGTCGCAGGATCTTCCCCGATCGCAGGATCATTCGTCCTCAGCAGACCGCGCAGGCAGGCCTGGACGGCGCGCGAACGCCAGTGGACGAAGGCTCTCACTTGCGGCGGGCCAACTCAAATTCTCACATCAAAGACGGACGCATGGCCGCGACAAGGCGCAGCCAAGCGTCGAGGAGTTTCACAATCTGCGCGGCCTGACGGGCCACGAGCCCTTCCAAGTTCGGAAGCGCTCTCCACGGCGCGGAAAGAACGCGTGTTCCGCCGTTCCTCGTACCGCGTCAATGCACGATCAAGCCCTTCATCCAGGCAACAAATCTGTTGCCGCGAACTATCCCGCGCACCCTGGCAGCGGCCCATCTCGCTTGCATCGTAGCGCCAACATGGCAATGGCAGACGATTTGGTGCAACTGCCGGTCGCTCAGTTCGAAGAAGCGCTTTGCCTCACCATAGGTATCGTCGTTGAGGCCCATGGCACGCAGAACCGGATCCTCGAACGCGACAGTGAGCGGCGTCCCAGCCCCACGCGATCTGTCACGCGCTTCCCTGTTCATATATTCGGTGCCTGGAAGCGCCCCAAGGCATCGCGTCGGGTTTTGTTCGAGAAGTTCTGCCCAACGTTCAATCCGCTGGTTTCGAGTCATCGCCGGATACGCCGCGAAGGACTCAACTTCCGCGACGGCATGCAGTTGGTCGAGTGTTTGATGTTTCATGGTCGGCTCCTGTCGACAGGTGAATTTGCCCACGCCTATATGAGCAATTATCGCGCCGTGGAGCGCTGACAAGGCCGGACCGCCGCAACATGAAGCGTACGGATCACCAGCCCGGTGAAGCGGCACTCGTATTCCAACGCGCCCGCGCCGGTGGGTCCGATGTCGACTCGTTAACCGAACCCGTTCCGGACAGGAACTTTTGCGGAAGCTTGCCGTTTGGCTTTGCGTCCGTTTCGGCGGCTGCAATATCAATCTTGAAAGCAATTCCGTTGGACACGAAGCCTCAAAGCGTCGAACACGACGTCGAGCCTGTAAATGAAACCCGGGAGCAACCGACCCCGGTTAGAGAATCTCGTGAGCGATCGGCAGGGCCCCGGCAGGAAAAGCCTGACGGGAATGCCTCGCAACGAAAGGCAGGTCTGCTCGGCTTTCCCAGGCGCCATCCCTATGCGGCCGCAGCCATCGCGCTTGCGCTGTTGCTCGTCGCGGCAGGCGTCGCGATCTGGTGGCTGAACGCCCGCCAGTACGAATCGACCGACGACGCCTTCATTGACGCCCGAACGGTGACGATCGGCGCCCAAATCGCCGGCCGTATCACCGAGCTGGCGGTTACCGACAATCAGCATGTACAGGCGGGCGATGTCCTCCTGCATATCGACGACAGCGATTATCAGGCGAATCTGAAGCAGGCCGATGCCGGCGTCGCCGCGGCCGAGGCCGAAATCGTCAATGTCACCGCCCAGATCGAGGCTCAAAACGCAAAGGTGAACGCTGCCCAGAGGCAGGTTGGACAGGCCAAGGCAGCGCTGGATTTCGCCAAGGCTGAGGATCAACGCAATCGCGAACTCCTGGCCAGGGGCACAGCAACGCAGCAGCAAGCGCAGCAGGCAGCATCGACGCTGCGTCAGGATCAGGCCGCGCTGGACAGCGCCGAGGCCAATGTCGCCTCGGCAAAAAGCCAGGTTTCGGTCTTGCAGGCGCAGGCCAGGAGCGCCGAGGCGCAGCTCGAGCAGGCCAAGGCCAGCCAGGAGCAGGCCCGCACGACGCTGTCACGCACGACCATCACGGCACCCGCAGCCGGGCGGGCAACAAGCATTTCGGCCGCTGACGGCACCTACGCCCAACCCGGCCAGGTATTGATGATGTTCGTTCCCGACGAGGTCTGGGTGAAGGCCAATTTCAAGGAGACGCAGCTCGACCTGATGCGGCAGGGACAGCCGGTCGACATCGACATCGACGCCTACCCGGACAAGTCCTTCCATGGCCGGGTCGACAGCATCCAAGCTGGCAGCGGCACTGCCTTCAGCCTGCTGCCGGCCGAAAATGCCACCGGCAATTACGTCAAGGTGGTGCAGCGCGTGCCGGTGAAGATCGTCTTCGACAAGCCGCCGGATGTGCTTCTCGGTCCAGGCCTGTCGGTGGTGCCGACGGTCAAGGTGCGATGAGCGGCGAAAGCGCCAGAAATCAGGGCGAAAGCCGATCCGCCGCCGGGACACACAATCCCTGGCTCATCGCCGTCGTCGTCTCCATCGCCACTTTCATGCTGGTGCTGGACACCTCGATCGCCAATGTCGCCCTGCGCAACATCGCCGGCAGCCTGGCTGCCGGAATGGACGAAAGCACCTGGGTGATTACCACCTATCTCGTCGCCAACTCGGTGATCATCCCGGTCAGCGGCTGGCTGGCAAGCGTCATCGGCCGCAAGCGCTACTACATGCTCTGCGTGGCGACCTTCACCGTCGCGTCGCTGCTATGCGGACTGGCGCCCAACCTGGAACTGCTCATCCTGTTCAGGGTCCTTCAGGGCCTCGGTGGCGGCGGCATGGCGCCAAGCGAACAATCGATCCTTGCCGACACCTTTCCGCCTGAAAAGCGCTCGCAAGCCTTCGCACTTTACGGCATTGCCGTCATCGTCGCACCGACGGTCGGGCCGACGATCGGCGGCTGGCTGACGGACCATTTCTCCTGGCACTGGATCTTCTTCATCAACGTGCCGTTCGGCATCCTGTCGCTGGCGCTGGTGCAATGGCTGTTGGTCGAACCGGACGTACTCGAACGCGAACGCAAGGAACGGCTGAAAGGCGGCCTGAAGATAGACGGGGTCGGGTTCGTCCTGGTGGCGATAGCCTTGGGATGCCTGGAGATCTTCCTCGACCGGGGCCAGCGCTACGATTGGTTCGCCTCGAATTCCATCACCACTTTCGCAGTGATTTCCGCGATCGCGTTCCTGCTGCTCATCCCATGGGAAATCAGTCGCAGCGATCCGGTCGTCGACATGCGCCTGTTGTTCACGCGCCAGTTCGGTACGGCCTTCCTGGTCATGATGGCGGTCGGTGCTATCCTGTTCAGCACCACCCAGATCGTTCCGCAGCTGCAGCAGACGACATTTGCCTACACCGCGACGCTCTCGGGCCTTTCGATGATGCCGGGCGGCATCGCCATGCTGATCTTGATGCCGGTGTCCGGATTTGTAGGCAGCATCGTGCAACCCAAATACCTGATCATGATGGGCATGTCGGTGGTCGCAGTGGCCCTTTGGCACATGACCTCGCTCACCCCGGACGCCAGCTTCCGCTTCTTTGCCTTTGCCCGTGCCTTCCTGATGGTCGGGCTGCCGTTCTTGTTCATTCCCATTTCAACCGCGGCCTATGTCGGCCTGCCCCGCAGAAGACCAACCAGGCATCGGCGCTGATCAACGTTGCACGCAATATCGGCGGCAGCATCGGCGTCTCGCTGTCCAACACCGTCATTGCGCAAAGCTCCCAGATCCATCAATCGAACCTGGTCGGCCGCACCGTGCAATCGTCGCCCGCCTATCAGCAGGTGCTTCGGCAGGCGACCGAGCATTTCGTCGCCCATGGTTCGCCGCTGGTCGAGGCGAAGCAACAAGCGATCGGCTGGCTCGGCCAGTTGATCGCCCGCCAAGCCACGTTGCTCGCCTATGTCGATGTCTTCCGCTACTGCGCGATGGCAACCGCCCTGCTTGTTCCGCTGGCGCTGCTGCTCCGGTCAAGCAAGTCGGGCGGCAGCCAGCCGAATCCCGAAATGGGCTGACCGGCAAGTGCGACGGTGTGGTTTTCCAAAAACGGGCAAGCCGGGAACCAGCCGACCCGTTGCGTTGTTCTGCGCCAAGAGGAGATGATTACGATGGCCACTGTTCCCACACCCGAGCCGACACCGACCCCGGTGCCACCGCCTCCCATCCCAGATCCCAAGCCCGTGCGTGAGCCGGACCCCGACAGGCTTCCCGACGAGGACCCCATTCCCAATCCGGATGAAAACGATATTCCGCCAAAGCGGGCGTTCAACACCTATTAGATTTCGAGCATGGCGTAGGGGCGGCCGGTCGGCTTGGCGACATGCATGGCAACGTTATAGACCGGCGCCCCGCCCGGCGTGCGGCCCTCATAGGCGCCGCGATGCGCATGACCATGCACCACCGCGCTGACCTGGAACCGGTCTATTGTCTCGGCCAGGCGTGACGAACCGAGAAACGGGAATATCTCCAGCGGCTCGCCTTCGACCGTCTCGATGACAGGCGCGTAGTGCAGAACGACAAGCGTGCGTTTGGCGCGGACCTGCCGCATTGCGTTTTCAAGCCGCATCGCTTCGTTCACGCTTTCCGCCACCATTGACTTGATCGCTGGTTCGCCGAAGGAGCCGAGCATGCGCGATCCAAAACCGCCAACGAAACCCTTGACCCCAACGAACCCGACCTCGTGAATCTCTGTCGCCTCGCCGTCGAGCAGGTGAACGCCCGCCTGGCGCAGAATGTCGGTGACCTGGGCGACGGCGCCTGACTCATAGTCGTGGTTGCCAAGTACGGCGACGACCGGGATCGTGCAAGCACGCAGTTCCTCGGCAAGGATTTCGGCCTCCCGAGGCTTGCCGAGATTGGTAAGGTCGCCCGTCAGCACGAGAACCTGGGCTTCACGCGACATCTCGCCGAAAAGATCGCGGTACGAGGCCTGGTCTTCCTTGCCGACATGCAGATCGCCAATGGCGGCGACTTTGAGTGCGCTGCCGCTTTCCGCCTTTGCCGGAGCAGTTTCGAGCTCGTCAGCCATTGCTATGTTCTCCTTCACCGCCGACGTCGGCAAAGCCCCAGTCCTTGACGTCGATCTCATAGTCGGTTCGTGAAAGCATGCGCCCACGGCAGATTTTCATCCGGGAAGGTGGCAATTCGCGCTGCTTGGCCAGCCGGTCAAGCAGCTCGTCGAGCAGCCAAGCGGGTACGCGGCCCCGCTCCGACGGATAGATCCATCGGAAGTTCAAGAGATGCATCAGCAGAACTTCCCAATGAACTTCCATGTAGGAAAGCAGCCTTTGCCAGTCGATCTGGTCGTGCGTCTTGAGGATGGTGTGCGAAACGTCGGCGCCATCGTGGCGGCCGCGGTCCTGGATGAAACATTTGGACCAGACAAGCTCGGTGGGACCGATGATCCGCACCTGGCTGCCCAGCAATTCGCCCTGACGGGCGTGCTCCAGCCACTGGTCGTCGACCGGCATTGTGCCGTTCATTGAGGCGAAAATGACGTCGAAAAAATGCGTCCCCTTGAACACTTTGCCCAGCCACCGGTCGTCCTCGACCACGACGGCGTAGCCGATCCGCTTGAAATGGGCGAGGATGCGCGGGCAGTCGCCGGCCTTGCAGAAAATGTCGAGATCCTTGGTCAGGCGGATGATCCCGGTATAGGCGCTTACGGCATAGGTGCCGGCGACAAGAAAGGGGATGCCGGTCGCGACAAGTTCGCGGATCGCTTCGATATAAAAGACCTCCGCTTCGGCATTGCGAAGCGTCGGGGCGGCTTTTGGATCGACCGACGGAACGGATGCCGGGATGGCGCTTTCCGGTGGGGGATTGATGATCATAGCAATGGCTCCTGGCCCGGCAGACCAGCAGCCGCCTGTATCTAATAGCCAAGCACGCCCGATGGTTCCCGCCGCTGCGTGCCACGGCCGCTCTCGCCTGCTGCATCAGGCGGACACGCCGCCGTGACAGGCCTTCGAAGCGGTCATGGCTGTCGGCTGCGGCGGCAGCCATAAAGAGATATGTGAGCGGTCATTTTTGACGTCAAGATAGCAGCGCGGTCAGCCTCAAGCGCGTCGAGGCGAAGTAGGCCCGCTATCGTCCCCGGGTTCGGAAAGGATTGGCTTCAACATGGTTCCCGAGCTGTCGGAGGCACTGCGCACCCGGCGCAACAGCCACTTGAGCGCTCGTGGCCAGACCGACTCTGTTTGCCGGAAAGCTGCAGGCGGCGTGGCAAGAAGGCCATTCTCCATTTGTAGTTCCTTACTGTCTCAGTCCAATCAGCGTTCTTCAACGAGCAAAACTTGTGTTGGTTCCGCATCGCCATCGACGGTAGCACGGGCTGGCCAGGCGAAGCCACCATTTGTGGGTTCGAGCAGGCTAGCCTCGTGCGGCAAGATCAGCGCTCGCGAGATCAGGGTCCTCGGCGACCAAGTCACGGAATTCAGCTACTAGCCGGCGGGATTCAGCTCGTATCCTGATGCGCCGGCTCTGGACACGGCCCGCGAAGGCTGAAATTGTTACCGGCATTTCCAGTTGCAAATTTGGTTGGGCTCGGCGGGGATGGCGCTGGTTTCTGAAGACATTGCCGGCCATCCGGCATTGCGTCGCCATGTCCAGGCTCAGTCGCGGACGCTGCTCCAGACCTATGAAGCGAACCCGCGGCTGGCTTCCGTATTCGCCACGCAACAACGCTGGCTGATGGCCCATATCGGCCTTGCCTTGTATTTCGATCGAGAGCCGGACGATCATCGCAAGGGACTTACGTCTACACGGTTCATGGACGGCATCTGCCGGCATTCGGTGGCCAGCCGCAACACCGCCGATGCCTTCCTGAAGGAGATGCTGCATTACGGTTTCATCCGGCATCTGCCGATTAAATATGGGCGCATCCGCCCCTTTGAGCCGACCGCGGGCACTCTGGAGACGGTTGCCGGCTGGGTCATGGCCCATCTGAAAACGCTGGACAGCCTGGACGGTGGATCTCGACTGGCTGCATTCGTCGCACAACCGGACGTACTCGCCAAACTGCAGCCACTGGTGGCCGACGGACTGCTTTCGTCGCATGCCGTGCGCGAGCCAAGACAGACTTTTTCCTTGTTCACCTGGCTCGACAATGGCGGCATCGTCATGGATTGGCTGATGTCCGGCGTCGATCCCGATCATGCCGACCTGGACCGAATTCCGACCGGTGTCGTCTCAATCGGAGATTTCGCGAACTGGCTCAAGCTCTCCCGGACCCACCTGTCACGCAAATTGCGCGATGCCGAGGAACTCGGCAGCATCGGCTGGCTGGGCCAGCGCGGTCATTCGGTCATGTGGGTGTCGAGCGAGTTCTATCAGGAATACATGACCGCCCAGGCGGTCAAGCTCGCCATCATCGATACAGCCTTCGACAATTGTGTTGTAGCTTCCGACGGCAGCTGAACCGCGAGCCGAACGCCGTCGTGGCAGCCTTGGCGCCGCCGCGACGGAGGTCTGGCATTTCAATCGATGTCGAACGACACGCCCTGCGCAAGCGGCAGCGCCTTGGAATAATTCACCGTATTGGTGGCGCGCCGCATATAGGCCTTCCAAGCGTCGGAGCCGCTCTCGCGGCCGCCGCCGGTCTCCTTCTCGCCCCCGAAGGCACCACCGATCTCTGCCCCCGACGTGCCTATATTGACATTGGCGATACCGCAGTCCGACCCGTCGACGCCGAGGAAGCGCTCGGATTCCTGCAGGTCGCGGGTAAAGATCGACGACGACAGCCCCGCTCCCACCGCATTGTGCTCGTCAAGCACGGCGTCGAAGTCCGAATATTTCATCACATAGAGGATCGGCGCGAAGGTCTCCTCCGTCACTGGCGAAACCTGCCGCGGCATTTCGACCAGCGCCGGACGCACATAGTAGGCCTCGGGATGGCCGTTCTCGACCCGTATTCCGCCGGTTATCTTACCACCATGCGAAGCCGCCTCCTCCAGCGCCTTCTGCATATTCCCGTAGGCAGCCTTATCGATCAGCGGGCCGACCAGAGCGCTTGTCTCCAGCGGATTGCCGACCGAGACGCTTTCATAAGCTTTCTTCAGGCGCGGAACGAGCTGGTCGTAGACACTCTCATGCACGAAAAGGCGCCTTAGCGTCGTGCAGCGCTGGCCGGCCGTGCCCATGGCGCCGAAGGCAATGGCGCGGAGCGCCATGGCGAGGTCGGCCGTCGGGCAGACGATGCCGGCATTGTTGCCGCCGAGCTCCAGCACGGCACGGGCAAAGCGCTTCGCCAGCCGTGGGCCGACGTCCCTGCCCATGCACGTCGAGCCGGTGGCCGATACCAGCGGCACCCTGGGATGATCGACCAGGATCTCGCCGACGGCGCGATCGCCGATCAGAACCGGCGCCAGCCCCTTCGGCGCATCGCCGAAACGTTCTGCTGCGCGCTTGAAGATCGCTTCGCAGGCGAGCGCCGTCAGCGGTGTCTTCTCGGACGGCTTCCACACCACCGCGTCGCCGCAGACCAGCGCAAGTGCCGCGTTCCACGACCATACCGCCACCGGAAAGTTGAAGGCCGAGATCACGCCGACGACGCCGAGCGGATGCCAGGTTTCCATCATGCGATGGCCGGGACGCTCGGTGGCGATGGTCAGGCCGTACAATTGCCGGGAAAGACCGACGGCGAAATCGCAGATGTCGATCATCTCCTGCACTTCGCCTAGACCCTCGGACGGGATCTTGCCGACTTCGATCGACACCAACCGGCCAAGCTCGGTCTTGTGTGTGCGCAATTCCTCGCCGAGCAGCCGCACCAGCTCTCCACGCTTGGGAGCTGGCACCTGCCGCCACGCCAGGAAAGCCTTGTGGGCATTGTCGATGGTCGTTGCCGCATCAGCCGGCGAGATGGTCTTCAGCGCGGCGATCTGCTCGCCGGTCACCGGGCTGCGCACGATGAGGTCGCCGCCCGTAAGCGCGCCCTCGGCAACGCCCAGTTTCGCCAGAAGCCCGGCCGTTTCCTTCGCAATCGTCATTTTCATCCCTTTCCAGATCCCGTCGCTCATATGGCGTCGGTCCAAGCCTTGCGCCATACCCGCTCCCTGCCGGTCGGCACACCAGGCGCTGTCATGGCGTGGCATTACGCGTTTCAGGGAAAAATCGCCACCCCGGCATGGTCTAAGCAAAGGTCAGACCGTTGAACCAGGCGGAGGCGTCGGATCAATGCGCCGTTTGCTTAGCGCCTTCTTTCATCAGCCGGTCGATATGCATGCGGATATGCGCTGCCTCTGCGGCCGTATTGGCAAGCGCGATGGCGCGGTCGAAAGCGACGCGTGCCTCCTCGCCGCGGCCAAGCTGCATCAGCAGTCCGCCCTTGAGGCCGAAGAAATGGAAATAGCCGGAAAGCCTTCCCTCCAGCGGCTCGATCATGGCGAGTGCGGCTTCCGGTCCACGCACCTTGGAGACCGCGACGGCGCGGTTGAGCGTCACCACCGGCGACGGCTGCATCTGCTCGAGCAGGCCGTAGAGCAGGTCGATCTCGTTCCAGTCCGTATCCTCGGGCTTTTCCGCCCGCGCATGCAGTGCGGCGATCGCCGCTTGCACCTGGTAGGGACCGGGCTTGCGATGGCGCAACGCCTTATCGACCAGCGCCAGGCCTTCATCGATCATCTTGCGGCTCCACAGGCTGCGGTCCTGGTCTTCGAGCAGCACGATCTCGCCGTTCTCGTCGAAGCGAGCCGGCGAGCGTGCATGCTGCAGCAGCAACAGCGCGGTCAGCCCCATGATCTCCGGCTCGGTCTGGAATAGCCTGAGCAGCAGGCGGGCCAGCCGGATCGCCTCTTCGCAAAGCGGCGCACGCGCCGAAGCCTCGCCGCTGTTGCTGGAATAGCCTTCGTTGAAGATCAAGTAGACCATGGCGGCGACGGCGGCGAGCCGTTCGGAGCGCTCGACCGCTCCCGGCGTCTCGAACGGCACCCCGGCGTCGGCGATACGCGCCTTGGCGCGCGTGATACGTTGCTCCATGGCGCTTTCACCGACGAGGAAGGCGCGGGCGATCTGCTTGACCGCCAGGCCGGAGACGATGCGCAACGCCACCGCGATCTGCTGTGTCGCCGGCAGGTCGGGATGGCAGCAGATAAACAGCAGCCGCAAAATATCGTCGCGGTAATGCGCCCCGTCCAGCCGCTCGGCGACGTCGCTCTCGGCATCTTCCAGATCGGAGATCTGATCCTCTTCCGGCAGCGGCGCCTGCTTGGCGCGCTTGCGCACCGCATCGATGCCGCTGTTGCGGCCGACGAAGATCAGCCAGGCTGCCGGATCGCGCGGAGGACCGTTTTTCGGCCAGTTGTTCAGTGCCCTCAGGCAGGCGTCCTGGAATGCTTCCTCCGCCGCGTCGAGGTCGCGGAAGTAGCGCAGCAATGCCCCCATCGCCTGCGGGCGAGCGGTGCTGATTGCCGTGCTGATCCAGGCGAGTTCGGTCATGCGGAAACCTTGGCGGGATTGAAGAGCGAGACCGGCCGGATTTCGTAGGAGCCGCCGCTCGGGTTGACCTCGGAAAGCTCGCGCGCGAAGTCGACGGCCTCATCGAGGTCGGCGCATTCGAGCGTGTAGAAGCCGAGGAACTGTTCCTTGGTTTCGGCAAACGGCCCGTCGATGACGATCGATTCGCCCTTGACCTTCCTCAGCGTCGTCGCCGCGGTCGTCGGCAAGAGCCGCGCCACCGGGCCAAGCCGGCCGGCCTGGGCATATTTTTCCTGCACGCCGATAAGCTTTTCCATGACGGCATCGTCCTGCTCCTTGCTCCAGGAGCAAACGACATCTTCAGAGGCATAGCAGAGGATCGCGTAGAGCATGGGTCGTCCTTTTCTTTATCAAAGGACGAAACACTAGGACCGATGCCGACATGGCGTCGACAAAAAAATACGCTCCGGTCCGGCGTCATTCCCTCGCCTTCAGCCATCTCAAGACCAAGGCTTCCTCGTCGTCGAGCCCGGCGATCGACCGTTTCCCTTTGTTGGCATCCGCCATTTCGTCGAGCAGCCGTCCTTCGGACCAGGCGCGGAAGACTTCCGGATGGATGTAGCATTGGCGACAAACCGCGCGTGTGTTGCCAAGCCGCTCGGCAACCTTGTCGATGACATTGTTCATCACCCGCTTTTGCTGCGCCTGGCTTTCCGGACGTTCGGTTTGCGCAAACAGCGACGCCGCATGAATGGTGCCGCCCCAGGTTCGGAAGTGCTTGGAGCTGAACTCCGCCCCGGCGTTATCCCTGATATAGCGGTTGACGTCGTCTGAGCGCACCGGACGCCTGTTTCCATCCTCGTCGAGATACTGGAACAACTTCTGTCCCGGCAGGTCCTGCGCTCCACGCACGATCTTGGCGATCCGGCGATCGACAAGCTTCAATCTCCATTCCTTGCCGGATTTGCCGGTGAAGGCGAAACGCAGGCTCGAGCCCTTGATGTCGACATGGCGGTCACGCAGCGTGGTCAGTCCAAAACTCTTGTTGTCGCGGGCATAGGCGGCATTGCCGACACGGATCATTGTGTTGTCGAGCAGCCAGACGATGGCCGCCACGACGCGCTCCAGCGGCAGGCCGTGACGACGCAGATCGGCGTCGATCTTCCGTCGCAATTCGGGCAGGCTTTCGGCGAAGGCGATGAGGCTCGAATATTTGACCCCGTCGCGCTCCTCTGCCCATTGCGGATGATAGCGGTATTGTTTGCGGCCGCGCTGGTCCCGACCGGTCGCCTGGATGTGACCGTCGGCATCCGGCGAGATCCACACATCCGTCCAGGCCGGTGGAATGGCAAGCGCCTTGATGCGTGCCAGCGCCTCCCCGTCGACAATCGGCCCGTCGGGTCCTTTGTACGAGAACCCCTTGCCCGAACGCAGCCGGCGAATACCGGGTTCAGTGTCGGTGACATAGTTGAGCGAGGCCCGAACGGCCGAGGCTTGCGCGCCGTTCTCCAGCGCTCCGTTCTGCGGCACCCCGTTCTTTGGTGCAGCTTTCCTCACAGCCGATCGGCCAGACGACGACCCGGATTTGTCCAGCATGTCCTCTCCACGGAATTTCCGTAGATAAGCCGCTTGCCGGCTGCGGGTTCCACCGCCTCTTGATCTCTTGGTTCCAGGACAGCCTATCGACACCGCCGTGCAATGAAGAGGTGCATTCTCACGCCTTTTCGAGCACGACCGGAATGACGTCGACCGCTTGCTCGCCGACCTGTCCACCAGTGGTTTTCAGCACGCCGACGATCGGCGCCACATCGGAGTAGTCGCGGCCATAGCCTACCGTGATATGGTCGTTGCTTGCCCGCATGCCATTGGTCGGATCGAATTCCTGCCAGCCGGCATCGCGCCCGCACCACACCTTGACCCAGGCGTGCATGGCGTCGGCGCCTTCGAGCCGCGGCTTCCCGCGCGGCGGAATGGTGCGCAGGAACCCGCTGACATAGCCTGCAGGGATGCCGAGGCCGCGCAGGCCGGCGATCATGATGTGGGAAAAATCCTGGCAGACGCCGCGCTTCAGGCCGAAGGCGTCGCTGGCCCGCGTCTGCACGGTGGTCGCCTCGCCGTCATAGGTGAAATCGCGGTGAATGCGGTTGCACAGAGCCATGGCCGTGCCGACTGTCGAACTGCCGGCACTGCCTTTCGCATAGGCAGTGATTGCCGCATCGATGCCGGCATGATCGCTGGCGGCCAGAAAGTGATGCGGCGAAGCCGGCGCCAGCGAGTGCACTGCGCCGAGTTCTTCCCTCAGCCGGCGTATGTCCGGCGATACGTCGAGCCCGGGCTCCGGCCGCGACACTGAAACACGCGCGCTCATCCTGATGTCGAGCGCATCATGCGCGTCACGAAAGGCGATCGAGGTGACACTGTTGCCGAAAAAGTCGGAAAAGTCGGAGCGTTCGCTGGGCGCCGGCACAAACGACAGAGAAGCGGCGATGACGCGCTGCACGCCAGGGATGGTCGGCGGCAGCACGCGGACCTGATGGCGGCCGCCGCCGGCCGCCGCATCATAGTCGTAACGCAGGTGAAGCCTGATGTCGTAGAGCATGCCGTCTCTACCCGAAATAGGCTTTGGAGAGGCTGTTGTAGAGCCCGCCGATTTCATTGGCGAGATCGCCGAGGGCCTTGGCAGTCATGTCCGAAGGCTCCTTGATGGCAATCGACGTGTTGAGCTGCAGGATTTCCTTGGCCGCGGGCGACATATGGCCTTCAGCGCCGACAGCGGGCAGCAGCGCGATTTCGGCCTTCAGCCGTTCGAGCTGAAAAAGGATTGAGCGCGGGTTGAGCGGATCGAGCGCCAGAAGGTCGACCACCGTGCGCCGTCCCGCCTGCACCGGATATTGCCGACGGTGGGTCATGACGCTGTCGCCGATCTCCAGCATCATGTCGAGCGCGCCTTCCGGCGCCTGGGCTCTGGTCAGCCGGGCGAGCGTGCGGGCGATCTGGATGCCGCGTTCGAGCCTGCGGCCGATTTCCAGGAAACGCCAGCCGGCAAAGCGGTACATGTTCTCGTGCAGCAGGCCGGAAAACCCGGCCAGCTTGCGCAGGATGACCGTCATTGCCCTTGTCGCGTCGTCGCCCGGCGCCACTGTCGCGGCAAATTGATGGATGGTCTTCGACAGATCTTTCAATGCCAGCCAGCCATCGGGCGAGAAGCGGTCGCGGATCTGTCCGGCACTGTAGACGGCGCTGTCCAGGGTGCCGATGAGCCCCAATGGGATTGCCGTCTCGACGTCGATGCCGAACGGCGCGAGATAGTCCCTGATATCGGCGAGCAGCGGCATCTCGGGATCGGATGTCTCGGCCAGCCGCACATGGTAGGCGCGCAGGATGCGCACCGTGTCTTCCGACCGCTCGATATAGCGGCCGAGCCATGTCAGGTTCTCAGCCGCGCGGCTGGGCAGGCTGCCCGGCAAGGTTCGGGTGAAGCTGTCGTGCTCCTGCGGCAGCAGCGTCTCGCGCTCGACCGGCCTGTCGCTGACCACCCACACATCCGCCGCCTGGCCGCCGCGCTGCATGGCGATGGCCGTCGGGTCGAGCGAAAAGCCGACACGAGCAAAACCGCCCGGCATCACCGTCCAGCCTTCCGGCGTCCGCGCCAGATAGACGCGCAGGCTTGCCGGCCGCGGCTCCAGCCAGCCGCCGACATAGACCGGGGTGGTCGATAGCGTCACCGCTTCCTGGCCGACGAAGTCGCCGCCGTCCTGTTCGATCCGGGCGACGAGCGCGGCCCGTTCCTCGACCGACAGCGCTGACCCGAGCTTGGTCGAGCCGTCGTCCTCGAAGGCAAGCCGTGTCGACAATGCCGGGCCGATCACCATGCGGTCGATATTGGCGAGCACATGCTCGCGCTCCGTCTCCTGCCCACACCACCATGTCGCGACGGTCGGCAGCAGCAGCTCCTCATTGCGCAGGGCGCGCGAAATCTTCGGCAGGAAGGCGAGCAGCGCGCGGGTCTCCATCAGGCCGGAGCCCAGTGCATTGACGGCCGAAACCGCCCCTTGCCGGACCGCTTCGACCAGCCCCGGCGTGCCGATCTGCGAGTCCGGCCGCAGTTCGAGCGGATCGGCGAAGGCGGCGTCGAGTCGTCGCCACAAGACGCTGACCGGCATCAGCCCCGAAACCGTGCGCACCATCAGCCTGCCGCCGGAGACGGTCAGGTCCTCGCCCTCGAGCAGCATGATGCCGAGATAACGGGCGATGTAGGCATGTTCGTAATAGGTTTCGTTCAGCGGTCCCGGCGTCAGGATGGCGACACGGCCGCCGGCTTGCTTGGCCATGCCGATCAGCGCATCGCGGAAACGGCGGAAGAAACCGGCCAGGCGGTGCACATGCATCTCGCCGTAAATGTCGGACAGCGCCCTTGTGGTGGCGACGCGGTTTTCCAGCGCAAAGCCGGCGCCCGACGGCGCTTGTGTGCGGTCGCCAAGCACCCACCAGCGGCCATCCGGGCCACGGCCGAGCTCGAAGGCGCAGAAGTGCAGGAAATGGCCGCTGGCCGGCCTGGTTCCGACGACCGGCCGCAAATATTCGGGACTGGCCGCGATCAATCCGGCCGGCAGAATGCCTTTCTCGACCAGCCGGTTCGGTCCATAAATGTCGGCGATGGTCTCTTCGAACAGATCGGCACGCTGGACCAGGCCGGCGCTGATGTCAGCCCATTCCTGCTCCTCGATCAGCAGCGGCACATGCGCCAGCGGCCATTCTCGCTCATTGGCGCCGGCCTTGTCATAGACGCGGTAATAGACGCCGGCATCGCGCAGGTACTGGTCGGCGCGGGCAAAGCGCTGGGCAAGTTTTTCCGGCCCCAGGTCCTCCAGTGCCTCGATGAAGTGCCGCCAGGCCGGCCGCGGATTGCCCGACGCATCGACCATCTCGTCGACGACGCCGTCGATCGGCTGGTAGTGCTCCAGCAGACTGTGGGTTTGCGGCTTGCTGCGCAGCCTTTTGTGATTCCCCTTCGCCATTGTTGATCAGAGTCTTTGCGGCCGCCGAAGGTCAAGGGTCATCGGGAAATCTTCAGAGGCTTCTTCGTTGCGCAGCACATAGCTGGACGGCGTATGGCCACGCGGCTCGAAGCGGGCGAGCCGCCGCGCCTCCGCTTCATTGCCGTTGACCGGGAACGTGTCGTAGCTGCGCCCGCCGGGGTGTGCCACATGGTATACGCAGCCGCCGACCGCGCGGCCCGACCAGCGGTCATAGATATCGAAGACCAGCGGCGTGTTGACCGGTAGCGCCGGATGTAGGCCCGACGCCGGCTGCCAGGCCTTGAAGCGCACGCCGGCCACAGCGATCTCGCGGTTGTCGGTCACCTTCATCGGCACCAGGCGGCCGTTGCAGACGACGGCGTGACGCTCCGGGTTGAGTCCCTCGGTCTTCACCTGCAGCCGCTCGACGGAGGAATCGACAAAGCGCACGGTGCCGCCGATCGCGCCTTGCTCGCCCATCACATGCCACGGCTCCAGCGCCTGCCTGAGCTCCAGCTTGATACCGGCATGCTGGACCTCGCCGCAGAACGGGAAGCGGAATTCGAGCTGCGCGTCGAACCATTCCGGACGGAATGCAAAGCCGTTCAGCTTGAGGTCGTCCAGCACATCGAGAAAATCCGCCCAGACATAATGCGGCAGCATGAAACGGTCGTGCAGCGAGGTGCCCCACCGCACGAAACGGCCGTCGAGCGGGTTCTTCCAGGCCCGGGCAATGATGGCGCGGACAAGCAATTGCTGCGCCAGGCTCATGCGCGCATTGGGCGGCATCTCGAAGCCGCGGAATTCGACCAGCCCCAGCCGGCCGGTCGGCCCGTCCGGCGAAAACAATTTGTCGATGCAGATTTCCGAGCGATGCGTATTGCCCGTCACGTCGGTCAGAAGGTTGCGGAACAGACGGTCGACCAGCCACGGCAGGGGTACCGCGCCCTTATCCGGATGCGGCACCTGCGCCATCGCGATCTCGAGTTCGAAGAGCGAATCATGGCGCGCCTCGTCGAAGCGCGGCGCCTGGCTGGTCGGGCCGATGAACAGGCCGGAGAACAGATAGGACAGCGACGGATGCCGCTGCCATTGCAGCACCAGGCTTTTCAACAGGTCGGGGCGGCGCAGGAACGGGCTATCATTGGGCGTGGCACCGCCGACGACGACGTGGTTGCCGCCGCCGGTGCCGGTGTGGCGGCCGTCGATCATGAACTTGTCGGCGCCAAGCCGCGTCTGCCGCGCCTCTTCGTAGATCGCCGTGGTCGTCGCCACGCAATCCTGCCAATTCGCGGCGGGGTGGATATTGACCTCGATGACGCCGGGATCGGGTGCGACACGGATGACATTGAGGCGCGGATCGTGCGGCGGGCCGTAGCCCTCGATGTGCACCGGCAGTCCGATCGCCCTTGCCGCATTCTCCGCCGCCGCGACCAGTTCGAGATAATCCTCCAGCGCCTCGACCGGCGGCATGAACACACAAAGCCGTCCGTCGCGCGGCTCGACCGAAAGTGCCGTGCGCACGGCGCCGCCGATCTCGGTGATCTCCTGTTCGACGCGGTCTTGCTGGCCTGTAACGGCCGTGAAGGATACCGCCTGCTGGCGGCGCGCCATCTCGTCGGCGCCTTCCAGTTCGGCCGGAGCAGGCGAAGAAGCAGCACCGGGCAAGATCGCCTCACGCGCCGGCAATGGTCCGCGCGGCAGCGATGGATCGACCGGCACGATATAGGGGAACTGCGCCGGCGGCACATAAGGCAGCGTGCCGAGCGGCAGGCGGTAGCCGACCGGCGAATCGCCGGGCACCAGGAACAGCCTGCCGCGGCGCGTCTTCCATTTCTCCGAGCGCCAGCGCGGTCCGGAAGCCTGGCTGTTCCAGCGCTGGACCGGCAGCACATAGCCCGACGGCTTGGTCAGCCCGCGTTCGAACACCCGCGCCATGCGGCTGCGCTCCTCCGGGTCCTCCAGCTTCGAATTGGAAGGATCGACGTTGTCCGGCAGCTTGCCTTCCTTGAGCAGCCATTCGGCCGGATCCTCATAGGCTTCGCTGACCATCATCTTGTCGATGCCGAGTTCGTCGGCAATCGCGGTCAGCAGGCTCTCGGCCTGCTTTGGTCCGACATCCGCCTCGCTCTTTTCATGCGCGATCAGCGACGGGTCGCTCCACACCGGCTCGCCATCGGTGCGCCAGTAGAGCGAGAACGTCCAGCGCGGCAGGCTTTCGCCGGGGTACCATTTGCCCTGCCCGTAATGTAGGAAGCCGCCCGGCGCGAAGCGTTCGCGCAGCCGGCGGATCAGCGCATCGGCCTTTTCCCGCTTGGTCGGCCCGACGGCCGCGGTGTTCCACTCGGCAGCCTCGAAATCGTCGATCGAGACGAATGTCGGCTCGCCGCCCATGGTCAGCCGCACGTCGCCGGCCTGGAGCGCGGCATCGACTTGGTTGCCGAGCGCATCGAGCGCCTGCCAGCTCTCGTCGGAGAACGGCTTGGTGATGCGCGGATGTTCGGCGATGCGATCGACCCGCATGTCGAAGCCGAATTCGACATTGGCGAAGCTCGCCATGCCGGAGATCGGCGCGGCATTGCGGAAATGCGGCGTTGCCGCGAGCGGCACATGGCTTTCGCCGGTGAGCAGGCCGGAGGTCGGGTCGAAGCCGATCCAGCCGGCGCCCGGCAGATACACCTCGCACCAGGCATGAAGATCGGTGAAATCGGTCGCCGTGCCAGGCGGCCCGTCGAGCGCGACGAGGTCGGGTTTGAGCTGGATCAGATAACCGGAGACGAAACGCGCGGCGATGCCGAGGTTCCTCAATATCTGCACCAGGAGCCAGCTCGAATCGCGGCACGACCCCTTGCCCGCGGCCAGCGTTTCCTCGGGCGAGAAGACGCCGGTTTCCATGCGCACGATATAGGCGATCTCGCGCTGCAGCCGCGCATTGAGGTCGACGACAAAATTGACGGTATTGGTCGGGCTGCGGTCGAGGGTTTTCAGGAATGCCTCCAACAGCGGCCCCGCCGGTTCCGGCGTTCGGTAGATGGTCAGATCGTCCCTGATCTCTTCGGGGTATTCGAACGGAAACGTCTCGGCCGAGGGCTCGACGAAGAAATCGAACGGATTGTAGACCGTCATGTCGGCAACGAGATCGACCTCGATCTTCAGTTCCGTCACCGGTTCGGGGAAGACGAAGCGGGCAAGGAAATTGCCGTAGGGGTCCTGCTGCAAATTGACGAAGTGATTTGCCGGCCCGACCTTCAGCGAATGGCTGAGCACTTTCGTGCGGGAATGCGGCGCAGGCTGCAACCTTATGACTTGCGGGCCCAATACGACCGGCCGGTCGTATTTGTAGTGGGTCAGGTGATAGACGGCTGCCAGAATTGCCATGGTGCCCCTGAAGTCGGCGTTTCAAAAGGAGTTCGCTGAACCCTGACACGAATGCTGACCATTCTCCAAGCAGAGATGTTGCGCTGCACCTAAATTAAGCAGCTTTCACAGCTTCACGAAACGGAGCGCCGACCCTGGGATTCCGCAGCGTGGCGGTATCGGCAGCACGCGCGATGCTTGGTCGAAAAGAAGCTGAAAAGAAAAACCCGCCTCGGTGGGCGGGTCGTTGGCGCTAATTAGCACCATAGTGAGATTAGTAGCATAGCTGCCGGCACAAAGCAAGAACAAAATGTGGCACCGCGGCAAAAGTTGCGATCTCCCGCTTTGCGAAGGGAGATGCCAAGCAGTGGCGCCCTGGAAGCGGAGGAGACCTGCCAATGCTAAAAGAACGCCTGCAACCCGGTCTGCGCCCGTCCGAGGATCAGCGCATGCACATCATGCGTGCCCTCGTAGGTGTTGACGGTCTCCAGGTTCTGGGCGTGGCGCATGACGTGATAACCGATCTGGATGCCATTGCCGCCATGCATGTCGCGGGCCTGGCGGGCGATGTCGAGCGCCTTGCCGCAATTGTTGCGCTTGACGAGCGAGATCATCTCCGGCGCCATCTTGCCTTCATCCATCAGCCGCCCGACGCGCAGGCTGCCCTGCAAGCCCAGCGCGATCTCGGTCTGCATGTCGGCGAGCTTCTTCTGGAAAAGCTGCGTGCCGGCCAGCGGCTTGCCGAACTGCTTGCGGTCGAGGCCATATTGGCGGGCGCGGTGCCAGCAATCCTCAGCCGCGCCCATCGCTCCCCACGAAATGCCGTAGCGCGCCCGGTTGAGGCAGCCGAACGGTCCTTTCAGGCCCGAGACGTTGGGCAGCAGCGCGTCCTCGCCGACCTCGACGCCTTCCATTACCACTTCGCCGGTGATCGAGGCTCGCAGCGACAGCTTGCCGCCGATCTTCGGCGCCGACAGCCCGTTCATGCCCTTTTCCAGGACAAAGCCGCGAATCTCGTTGTCATGCGCGGCCGACTTTGCCCAGACGACGAACACGTCGGCGATCGGCGCGTTGGAAATCCACATCTTCGAACCGGAGATCCTGTAGCCGTTCGCAGTCTTTTCGGCCCGCGTCTTCATGCCGCCCGGGTCGGAACCGGCATCCGGCTCGGTCAGGCCAAAGCAGCCGATCCATTCGCCCGACGCCAGCTTCGGCAGGTATTTTTTGCGCTGCTCTTCCGAGCCATAGGCATGGATCGGATACATTACCAGCGACGACTGCACGCTCATCATCGAGCGATAGCCGGAATCGACGCGTTCGACCTCGCGCGCGACCAGCCCGTAGGTGACGTAGTTGGCGCCGAGCCCGCCATATTCCTCGGGGATGGTGATGCCGAGCAGACCGGCCTCGCCCATCTCGCGGAAGATGCCGGCGTCGGTCTTCTCTTCGAGATAGGCTTCCTCGATCTTCGGAGCGAGCTTGTCGGCGGCAAACGCCGCGGCGCCATCGCGCACCATGCGCTCGTCCTCCGAAAGCTGGTCCTCGATCAGGAAAGGATCATCCCAGACGAATGCGTTCTTATCGGCGGCCATGGCTCTCGGTCTCCCAAACTCATGCATGTGGCCCAAAGCTTGCCCGCGGGCCTGACCCGACGGTGTTTGGCAGCTTGGAGATAACGACATGCATCGAAACAGAAATCTTGAAACGCGCGGCTTATCGGCTCCCGTCCTGAAAAAATCAAACGAAATAGCTTCGCCGATGCATGAGCATTGGTGATGGATCATCAATATCGAGCGCCGCCGTCTGACCTGGCGCAGCCCGGCTCGCGAAATTACTTCCGCTTCAACGCATCGGCCAAAGCGGCGCCGAAAGCGCCCTGCTGCGCCGGCCGCTCCGGCTGGCGTTGGGGCGCCGGCACACGCGGCACCGGCCTGCTGCCATTGTCGCGCGGCTTCGGTGCGCCACCGTCACCGTCCTTGCGCATCGACAGGCCAATGCGCTTGCGCTTGAAATCGACGTCGACGACACGCACCTTGACCACGTCGCCGGCCTTGACCACCTCGTGCGCGTCCTTGATGAAACGGTCGGCCAGTTGCGAGACGTGCACCAATCCGTCCTGGTGCACGCCAATATCGACGAAGGCGCCGAAGGCCGCGACATTGGTGACGGTGCCTTCAAGCCGCATGCCGGGCTTCAGATCCTTGATATCGTCGACGCCGTCGGCAAAGGTCGCGGTCTTGAAGCCGGGGCGCGGATCGCGGCCGGGCTTTTCCAGCTCCGCCAGGATGTCGCGCACCGTCGGCAGGCCGAAGCGCTCGTCGACGAAGACGCGCGGATCGAGCGCCTTGAGTGCGGCGCTGTCGCCCATCAGCGAGCGAACGTCGCGCCCGCAGGCCGCAACGATCTTCTTGGCCACGCCATAGGCTTCCGGATGCACGGCCGAGGCGTCGAGGGGTTCGCTGCCGTTCGGAATGCGCAGGAAGCCGGCGCATTGCTCGAACGCGCGGGGTCCAAGGCGGGAGACCTTCAACAGTTCGCGGCGGCTGGCGAACGGGCCGGAGGCGTCGCGATGCGCAACGATCGCCTCGGCCAGCGATGCGCCGAGACCCGAAACCCGCGCCAGAAGCGGCGCCGACGCCGTGTTGAGATCGACGCCGACGGCATTGACCGCATCCTCGACCACCGCTTCCAGCGAGCGGCCGAGGCGGTACTGATCGACATCGTGCTGGTACTGGCCGACGCCTATCGATTTCGGCTCGATCTTGACAAGTTCGGCGAGCGGATCCTGCAGGCGCCGGGCGATCGACACCGCCCCGCGCAGCGACACGTCGAGGCCGGGAAATTCCGCCGCCGCCGTTGCCGAGGCGGAATAGACCGAGGCGCCGGCCTCGCTGACGATCACCTTGAGCGGCTTCGGTCCGGACCCGGCAGGCATGTCACCCAGCATGTCGGCCACCAGCCTTTCGGTCTCGCGGCTGCCAGTGCCGTTGCCGATCGAAATCAGCTCGACGTTGTGCAGCCGGATGAGCTTGGCCAGTTCGGCCTGCGTGCCGCGGACATCGTTCTTCGGCGGAAACGGATAGACGGTTGTCGTCGCCAGAACCTTGCCGGTGCCGTCCACCACCGCGACCTTGACGCCGGTGCGAATGCCCGGATCGAGCCCCATCGTCGGCCGCGAGCCGGCAGGCGCGGCAAGCAGCAAATCCTTGAGATTGCGGGCGAAGACGTGGATTGCCTCCTCCTCGGCCCGCTCGCGCAGATCGCGCATCAGATCGAGCGTCAGGTGAAGCGACAGCTTTATGCGCCAGGTCCAGCCGGCTACTTCCATCAGCCAGCGGTCTCCCGGCAACTGGCGGCCGATGGCGTAGGTATCGGCGATCATCCGCTCGACCGGTTTCACCGGTGACACATCGTCCGCATCGACCTCGATCTCGAGCGACAGCACCTCCTCGTTGCGGCCGCGCAGCATGGCCAGCGCGCGATGGCTGGGCACGTTGGCCCAGCGCTCGACATGGTCGAAATAGTCGGAAAATTTCGCGCCCGCCTCCTGCTTGCCATCGACGACGCGCGAGCGCAGGAAGGCGCGTTCCTTCATATAGGTCCGCAACTTGCCGACTAGGTCGGCATTCTCGGCGAACTGTTCGGACAGGATATCGCGCGCTCCCTCGAGCGCCGCCTTGGTATCGACGACGTCTTCGCTGATGTAGGCCAGCGCCAGCTCGGCGGGTACGGCCGTACGGTCGGCGAGAATGGCTTCCGCCAGCGGGCCCAGCCCGCGCTCGCGTGCGATCTCGGCCTTGGTCCGGCGCTTCGGCTTGTAAGGCAGGTAGATGTCTTCGAGTTCGGCCTTGGTAGCGGCCGCAGCGATCTTTGCCTCGAGCTCTTCGGTCAGCTTGCCCTGCTCGCGGATCGAACCGAGGATGGTGTCGCGGCGCGCGTCGAGCTCGCGCAGATAGGCGAGCCGCTCGGCAAGGTCGCGCAGCTGCGTGTCGTCGAGGCCGCCGGTGACCTCCTTGCGGTAGCGCGCCACGAACGGCACCGTCGCGCCGTCGTCGAGCAAGCCGATCGCCGCCGCAGCCTGTTCGGGCCGCGCGCCGATCTCGGCGGCTATGATGGTTGCGATGCGCTTGATGTCGGATGCCATGTCGTACCTGTCGTTGGTCGAAAAGAGCAGCGACCATAGGCGCAGAGCACTGCTGCGCCAACTGCGCCATTTTCAACCCGGCGAGAGGTCCACAGGAAAGGCGCGGCTGTCTGGATCGGATCAGACCATCCGGCTCAGCGCCTCGAAGAAAGAAATCATATCCAGATCGAGCGGATCGTCGACCGGTACCGGCTGCGACGACATCTTTGCGATTACCATTTCGGCCTTCGGATTGACGTAAAGCCACTGGCCGTGGATGCCGATGCCGCAGAAGGCGCCGCTTGCCGCGCCCGTCTGGTACCATTTGTTGCGATAGCGGCCACGCGGAAACAGGAACGCCATCGTGCCGCGTTGCCAAGCCTCGGCGTCACCGCCAGTTTCGGTCGTGTCGCGCACCCAGCTCTCCGGCACGATACGGCAGCCATTGGCCATGCCGCCTTGCCGCATCATCTCGCCGACCCGGGCGAGGTCGCGCGGCGTCACCGAAATGCCGCCGGCCGTACGCGCCGTGCCTTCCATGTCCGCGGTTACCAAAGCTTCGCTGACAGCGCCGAGCGGCTCCCATAATTTCTCGCGCATCAGATCGGCGAAGCGCCGGCCCGACGCACGTTCGAGCAGGATGCCGAGCAGGTCGGAATTGGGCGAACGGTAGCGGAACGTCCGGCCATGCGGCTCGGACAGGCCCTGCAGCGTCATGAGGAAAGTGGCCAGGCTCTCGGTGCCCCCGCCTGGATTCCACAGCATGGCGCGGCGATAGCGGGCGAAGGCGCTTTCCGGATCGAGATAGGCCTCTTCGAAGTCGAGGCTGACACTCATGTCGAGCACGTGCCGCACACTCGCGTCGCCATAGGCCGAGCCTGCGGTTTCCGGGATATAATGGGTCACCGGAGCCTGCGGATCGAAAATCCCCTCCCCTTCCAATATGCCGGCGACAATCGCGGTCAGCGACTTGCTAATCGAAAAGATGATGTGGCGTGCACCGGACTCCATATGCGGCGCGAACCAGTCGCCGACGAATTTGCCGCCCTTAATGATCGTCAGCGCGTCGGTATCGGAGCGCTTGAGAAAAGCTGCGACGGTCTGCGCGCCGCCTGCAAGAGCGACCTTTTCACCAAGTAGCCCGCCGAAATCCTGCGCCGGCGCCTCGCTGCTGCCCGGCTTTGCCGCCACGGCAGCGCTCGGCACCAGTTCACCGACATTCTGGAACGACCACCGGCTGAACGGGCTTTCCCGCCAATTGCCGAGCAGCACCTCCTTGCGGGCAAAGCCATATCTGGTTTCGAACGCGGTCTTGCCGGCCATTGGCGCTTCCTTCGGTCTTTGGCGTTCTAGGCGAGCGCCGCGGCGATGGCGTGCACGGTTTTCAGTGTCGCCACCGAATAGGCGACGTTGGTAAAATTCGGATAGCTCGAAAGCTTCACCACGACCATTTTCGTGTCCCAGTCGATATGGATCAGCTGCCCGAACACGCCCCGGCACATCAGCGCCCGCGAGCGCGGGTCCTCGATCCAGAACTGGTTCCGGTAGCTGCCTTCCGGCAGGCTGGGACTGAAATCCGGTCCATGCCTGCCATTGCGCGTCGCCTCGATCCAGTCGGCCGGCACGACGCCACCGCCATTGTCGAGGATCAGCTGGCCGAAGCGGCCATAGTCGCGCAGCGTGGCGTTGAAGCCGCCATCGGCAACTGCATAGCCGGCGCTGTCGACGGTGAAGCAGGCGCTTTCATCCGCACCGAGTTTTTGCCAGAGCTCTTCCGAGACCAGCTGCGCCAGCCGTTTGCCGCTCACGCGTTCCATTATGAAGGCGAGCACGTCGGTCTCGATCGAGCGGTATTCGAAGGCAGCGCCGTGTGGCCGGCTCTTTTCCTTGAGGCCCAGGATCAATTCGAATATGTGCGACGGCCAGCGGAAGGCCGGATCGCTGCCCGGCGGCACCGGCTTCCAGCCGGTGGCGACGTCGACCTGGCCGATGTCCGAATAGGGATCGGTGTATTCCTCGGAAAAGCGCACCCCGCTCGTCATGTCGAGCACATGCTGCACGCTGGCGCCTGCCCAGCCGGTCGCTTCCAGCTCCGGCAGATAGGTCGTCACCGGCGACGCCGGATCGATCAGCCCGCGCCCGACCAGTATGCCGAACACCGAGGCGGTGACCGACTTCGCCATCGACTGCGACAGATGCAGCGTGCGCTCGGTCATGCCGTTGAAGTAGCGCTCATAGACGATCTTGCCGTCCTTGAGCACGAGAAACCCATCGGTATAGGTCTCGTCGAGCAGCCCGGCCAGCGTCGTCGGCTGCCCCATGCTGTCGTCCACCGGCAGCGGGTCGAGGTTGACCTCGGCGCGCTCCAGCCTGTGGCGATGGCCATTGCCGCGCCAGACTTCGACGGTCGGCAGAATTTCGCGGATATGCTGGAACGCCCATCGATTCCATGGCGGCCGGTCCCAGTCGAGCTTCGGCGGAACCATCTGCGGCGGCGAACCCTGCATGATCGGCGGCGCCGGTTCGCTGTTGCGGTAAGAATTCATCCAATCCCCTTGCACAAGGAAGGGAGGCCGAAGCCTCCCTTCGGTCTGATCCTAGAGCAAGGCTACTTGCGCAAATTGGTCCAGATCTTGTTGTAGATCTCGACCACTTCCGGTGGGCAAGGCGGTACGAATTCCGCCGCCGGTGCACCGGCCGGCGGATTGATTTCCGGCGCGCTGGCGAAATCGGGCGGCAGGAACTTGTGGCTGCCGGTGATGCCGTTATCGTAGCCGGCGAATTCCGAAATCAGCGCCGCGTTTTCGGGAGCCATGACAAAGTCCTGGAACAGCTTGGCATTTTCGAGATTCTTGGCGCCCTTCAACACGGCGACATTGTCCATCCAGCCTTCGATGCCTTCCTTGGGATAGGCATATTTGATCGCCGGGATTTTCTGGCGCGCACGATAGGTCGCGCCATTCCAAGCCTCGGTAACGATCACGTCGCCGGAGGTGATCTTGGTGATGGTGTCGTAGCTGAAGGTCTTCCATGACGGCTTGGCGGCCATCAGTATGTCGTTGACCTTCTTCAGATTGGCCTTATCGGCGCCGCAACGCGGTACGCCGGCGTAGCGCTCGGCCGCATGCATCACAGTGTTGACATCGTCGAGCATGTTGATCTGGCCCTTCAACTCGTCCGGCGGGTCGAACAGGATCGCCAGCGTGTCGATGTCCCCCTTGTATTTGTCGGTGTTGACTTCGAAGGTCGTGGTGCCGAACTGCCACGGCACGGTGTAGTGGCGGCCATTGTCCCAGTAGATGTCGACGAAGCGCGGGTCGAGGTTCTTGCCGTTTGGCATCGCATTGGGCTCGGTCTTTTCGAGCAGGCCCTCGTCGATCATGATCTTCACGGTGTAGTCGGAAGGGACGACGATGTCGTAGCCGGAATTGCCGGCGCGTACCTTCGACAGCATGGTCTCATTCGAATCGTAGTCGTCCAGCGTCACCTTGACGTTGTATTGTTTTTCGAATTTTTCGATCAGCTTGGGGTTGGTGTAGTCACCCCAATTGTAGATGTGCAGCTCGCCGTCAGCGAGCGCAGGCACCGCCCATAAAAGCGCCGCCGTCGACACGGCAGCCATCAGTTTCCTAGACATCACACTCTCCTTTGCCTTCCCATTGATTCACTTGGCCTTGAGTCACTTGGCGCGGCGGCGCGCGATCAGGAACGATATCGAGACGAACAGGATCGAGACCAGCAGCAGGATGGTGGAGATGGCGTTGATCTCCGGCGTCATCGGCCGCCTGATCTGGTTCCAGATGTAGAGGGGCAGCGTCGTCTGCCCGGGGCCGGCGACCAGCTGCGTGATGGTGAAATCGTCGAAGGAGACGATGAAGGCGAGCGCCCCACCCGACAGAACGCCGGGAACCAGCAATGGCAGCGTTATGCGCCTGAAAGCATGCCACGGCGTGGCATAGAGGTCGGCCGCCGCAGCTTCGAGCGTCAGGTCCATGTCCTCGAGCCGCGCCCGGATCGGCATATAGGCGAATGGAATGCAAAAGACGGTGTGGGCGAGGATCAGATTGCCGATGCCGAAATTGAGCCCGAGCGTGCCCGCGATCAGCGCAAAGAACGAGAGCGTCGCCACCGCTGTGATAATTTCCGGAACCATCAGCGGCAGATTGATGATCATGAAGGCGGCCGACAGCCCGCGCCACGGCTTCACCCGGGTCATGCCGATTGCCGCCAGCGTCGCGGCGATCGTCGAAATGATCGTGGCGGTGACAGAGATGATCAGTGTGTTCTTGGCGGCGTTGTGGAATTCCTGGTTGAGCAGCGCACTGCCATACCAACCGAATCCGATGCCTTCCCAACGCGTCACCAGCGAACCGGTGTTCAGCGAAAAGATCATCAGGATCAGGATTGGCGCGTAAAGCACGCAGAGGCAGATGATGGCGATCGAGCGGAACCCCGGCTGGTCCTTGATATCGGCACTGCGGGGGTCAGCCATGCCGCATCTTCCCCGACGTGGTGCGGACATAGAAATAGAGCGCCACCAGCACCGCGGCCATCAGGATCAGCGCCTGTGCGCAACCGAGCGGCCAGTTGCGCCCGGAACCGAATTGCTGGGCGATGAGATCGCCGATCATCAGATGGATGCCGCCGCCCAGGATCAGCGGCGTCACATAGGCGCCGAGGGCTGGAATGAAGACCAGCAGGCAACCGGCGATGATGCCGGGCCGCGACAGCGGGATGATCACGCGCCACAGCACCTGCCGACGGGTCGCATAGAGGTCGTAGGCCGCCTCGACCAGGCGGAAATCCAGCTTCTCCAGGCTGGAATAGAGCGGCAGCACCATGAACGGCAGGAACGAATAGAGCAGGCCGAGCTGGATGGCGAAGTTGGTGTAGAGCATGGTGATCGGCTTCTCGATCACCCCAAGTGCCATCAGCGCGTTGTTGATGAGGCCCTCGTCGCGGATGATGAACATAATGGCGAGTGTGCGCACCAGAAGGTTCGACCAGAATGGGATGGTCATCAACAGCACCCACCAGTTGCGCTGCGCCGGCGGTCGCGTCGCCATGAAATAGGCGGTCGGAAAGCCGAGCAGCAGGCAGATGATCGTCGTCACCACGGCAAACAGAAACGAGCGCAAATAGATGATCAGGAAATCCGGCGTGAACTGCAGCGTGTCGTCGAAAATATCGCGCTGGAACAGGAAGTTCAGATAGGCGTCTGTCGAGAACTTCCACTGCACACCGCCATAGGGTGCTGCGGCGAGAAATGAATAGATGAGGATGATGAGAAGCGGCAGCACGCCGAAGACGCCGATGATGACCAAAGCCGGCAACGAAAGCAGGCGGTGGCGCCTTGCAGTGGCTTTCTCCGCCTCCGCTTCGAATACCGCCGCCTTGGAAAAGGTGATTGCCATCAATCCCTCAAAATGCGCGCGCCATCGTCCTCGAACACGACACCGACCTTGGCGCCCGGCTCGAATGAGACGGCGCCCGAGCGGCTGTTCTGGTGGCGCACGATGAAATCGTCGCCGCCTTCGAGCTTCACGTGATAGTGGGTGTCGGTGCCGAAATAGACGACATTTGCCAGGGTTCCCGAGACCATGCCCTTGGCGGCATCGGCGACGAGATCAGCATGTTCCGGCCGCACCACCACAGTCACCGCCCCGGAAGGGTCGAAGTTTTCCGGAAATCCCGCCGCCACCGTAGCTTCGGACGCGATCTTCACCATTGCGATGCCGGATTTCTTCGACACGACAGTGCCCTTGAGGAAATTGGTTTCGCCAATGAAGTCGGCGACGAAGCGCTCGGCCGGCCGGTCGTAAATATCGCGCGGCGTGCCGACCTGCAGGATCTTGCCGGCCGACATCACGGCGATGCGGTCGGACATGGTCAGCGCTTCTTCCTGGTCATGGGTGACGAAGATGAAGGTGATGCCGGTCTGGTGCTGCAGCCGTTTCAGTTCGATCTGCATTTCCTTGCGCAGCTTGTAGTCGAGCGCCGACAGCGGCTCGTCGAGCAACAGCACTTTCGGCTGTGGCGCCAGCGCGCGCGCCAGTGCCACGCGCTGCTGCTGGCCGCCGGAGATCTGGCTGGTGCGGCGGGCACTCAGCGCCTCCATCTTGACCAGCTTCAGCATCTCGGCAACGCGTGCCTTGATTTCGGCTTTCGGTTTGCCCAGCATCTCCAGGCCGAAGCCGATATTCTCGGCCACCGTCATGTGCGGGAACAGCGCATAGGACTGGAAGACGGTGTTGACTGGCCGCTTGAACGGCGGCAGCGGCGCGATGTCCTGGCCGTGCAGCAGGATTTCGCCTTCGCTGGGGAAATCGAAGCCGGCAATCAGCCGAAGCAGCGTCGTCTTTCCGCAACCGGACGGCCCCAGCAGCGTGAAGAACTCGTTCTCGCGGATCGACACCGAAACCGTGTCGAGAGCTGCGACTTGTACATCCCCGGTACCGAATACCTTGCGGACGCCGCGGACTTCGATTGCACTCTTACCCGGCTGATCCGGCACGCACTTCCCCATTGTTATGTCCGCTCTTGTTGGCGGATCCAGTTCCCATTCGATTGTCAGCATATGCCGGTCGGCTTGGCAACCATGCATCTGAATCTCGGTTCAGAACGCAAGCCCCGTGCCATAGTCAGCGCCACCATTAAACCTGATAAGTGGTCTTGCCGCCGCAAATGGTGCTGACCGGATGCACCTTGTGTAACAAACCCGGTTCAGCTGCCTCGATATCGGCCGACAGCACCACCAGATCGGCCAGATAGCCTGGTTTCAGCCGGCCCTTGCGGTGCTCCATGAATTCGGCATAAGCGCCTTCGACCGTATAGCCCGCAAGCGCTTCCAACAGCGAGAAGCTCTGGTCGGGAATGCCGTCTGCCCAAGGTTTGCGCAGCATCGCCGCCTGAATGCCCAGGATCGGGTCGATCCGCGACACCGGCCAGTCGGAAGCGAAGACGACATGCGCGCCCGCCTGCTTCAGCGTCCGCCAGGCATAGCTCAGCGGCCATCTTTTGCGACCGATGCGCGAAAGCGTCGGCTCCAACGGGAAGTCCATGGCGCCGGGCGGGTGCGGCGGCTGCATCGAGGCGATGACGCCGAGTTCGGCGAAGCGCGGCACGTCGGCGGCAGTGGTGACCTCGATGTGCTCGACCCGGTGCCGGCTGTCGCGTTTGCCGTTCTTCCGCTGCGCCGCCTCGTACCCATCGAGGACCGCGCGCACCGCGCCGTCGCCGATCGAATGCACCGCGACCTGCAGCCCGCGCCGGTCGGCCTCCACCGCCACCTCGGCGAGATGCTCCGGCGTAAACAGCGGCTCACCGCGCCAGCCCGGCCGGTCGGCATAGTCGTCGACCATGACCGCGGTCCAGCCTTCCAGCACGCCGTCGTAAAACATCTTGACCATGCCGGACGACAGCCATTCCGATTGGTAGGAGTTGGCCATGCTCGATGCCTTTTCCAGCCTGTCGAGCGTCATGAAGTTCTTGAAATGAAAAGGTATCTTGGTGCGGCAGAGCAGCCGCCCTTCCTGTTCCAGCCCGGCTAGCAGCTCGAGCTGGTAAAGATTGCCGTCCATGTTCTGGATCGAGGTGATGCCGTGGCGGGCGCACCATTCCAACCCGCGATGCATCAGGTCACGATCGGCCGCGACTTCGGCGGCGGAAGGGTACGGCTCGGGCTCGCCGCCTGTCGCAAGGCCGAGCCGCACGCGGTTCTGCCCGGAAAGCTCGAGGATCGGCCCGAACGCCTCGCCCTCGCGCAATTCGCCCGCCGCGAGCCCGTCGGCGCCCATGACGATCTCATTGCCGGGGCCGAGTTGCTTGCCGTGCAGGATGCCAGCCAGCTCAAGCGCCTTGGTGTTGGCCCACATCGTGTGGTGATCGGAAGCCGACATCGCGAACGGCCGGTCGGCGATGATGCGATCGAGATGATGGCGGGTGACCGGCTCTTCCTTCGAAAGGATGGTGTAGTCGACGCCGGCCCCAAGCAGCAATTTGGCGTTCGGCCGTGCTGCCGCATAGGCGCGGATCGCGTCGCTCAGCGCATCGAAGCCATGCACGCCCTGAAGGTGCAGATTGTCGAGCTCGGCCGCGCCGCCGAAAAGATGCATATGCGCTTCGATGAAGCCCGGCACCACCGAACCGCCTTGCGCATCGATAATCTTCGTGGCCGGCCCTTTCAGCGCCTCGATCGTCCGACGATCGCCAACCGCCAGGATGTTGCCGTCCTTTACCGCCACCGCCTCGGCCGTCGGATTGCCTTCGTCCATGGTCAGCACACGGGCATTGGTGACGATTAGGTCGGCATTTGAACTCATGATTACCCGCGGTTCGGTTGCGCTGCCGGCAGGCTAGACGACCGGCTACCGTGCCAGCAAGCCATGGCTGGTTGGCCCAGCGCCTTGTGAAAGGCAGTGCAGGACGGTTAGGGTCGCCGCGTCTCACCACGGAACAATTTCATGAAGACTGTTTTTTCGCCTCTCCATGCCGGCCATTCCGGCAATGTCGAATTGATCGCCGGCGCCATCGTGCCGGCATTTGAAAAACCTTCGCGCGCCGAGTTCATCAGGGCGCGGGTGGAGAGCGAGAAGCTCGGTCCGATCCTGCCGCCGGAAATCCACGACCTCGCCGCCGCCAGGAAGGTGCATGCCAGCGACTACATCGATTTCCTGCCGACCGTGTGGCCGCTCTGGGAAGCGTCGGGCCGCAGCGGTTCGGCCATTCCCTTCACCTGGCCGACGCGCGGCCTGCGCGGCGACGTGCGCCCGAAAGGCATCGACGCGCTGCTCGGCTTCTACTCCTTCGACGGCGGCGCGACGTTCGTCAAAGGCACATGGGACGCGATCAAGTCGTCCTATGACGTCGCGCTGACCGCCGCCGCGCTGGTCAAGGCCGGTGAGCCGTCCGCCTTCGCGCTCTGCCGCCCGCCGGGGCACCATGCCGGTGCAGCTTTCATGGGCGGCTATTGCTTCATCAACAACGCCGCCGTCGCCGCGCAATGGTTCCGCGACCATGGCGCCGGGCGCGTTTCGATCCTCGACGTCGATTATCACCACGGCAACGGTACCCAGGAGATCTTCTACCGCCGCGGCGACGTTCAGGTGCTGAACCTGCATGGCGATCCGATGACCGAATATCCGTTCTTCCTCGGCCATGCCGACGAACGCGGCGAGGGCGACGGCGAAGGCTTCAACGACAATTACCCGATGCCCTTCGGCACCGGCTGGGACGTGTGGAACGCCTCACTTGAGGACGCTTGCACGAGGCTTTCGGCTTATGCTCCTGACGTCGTCGTGGTTTCACTCGGCGTCGACACGTTCGAGAAGGATCCGATCAGCCAGTTCAAGCTGAAAACGGGCGACTATCCCAGGATCGGCCGCCGCATCGCCAGGCTCGGCCTGCCGACGCTGTTCGTCATGGAAGGCGGCTACGCCGTCGAGGAGATCGGCATCAACGCCGTCGGCGTGCTGACCGGCTTCGAGGACCGCTAGAAGTGCTGCCGGTGCCTGCCAATTACATGGCAGCGCTCGGCAAGCGGTGCCGCCGGCCTGACCGACCGCTCCGCCTGCAGCGGCACGCGCTGGCCGGTCCGCTATCTTGTTGTTGGACCATGATGTTTTTCCAGAATGCGTTCGCCCTTTGCGACATGATGTTCTATTTTTTGAATCCATGGCTTGAGGGGCCGATTCATCGGAAGAACAAACGCGTTTGAGCCCGGGAAAGCATTTATGAACGACGACATACCGGAAAGCGAAAGCGCCTCGGCGCTGGCGCCGTTCCGGCACGGCATCTTCCGGGCGGTGTGGTCCGCCAGCCTCGTCTCCAATTTCGGTGGCCTGATCCAGGGCGTCGGCGCCGCCTGGATGATGACGACGATCGCCACCTCGTCCTACCAGGTCGCATTGGTCCAGGCCTCGACCACCTTGCCGATCATGCTCTTCGCGCTGCTGGCCGGCGCCATCGCCGACAGCTTCAACCGTCGCAAAATCATGCTGATCGCGCAGATCTTCATGCTCGCCGTCTCGGCACTTCTGACCGTCTTCACCTATCTCGACCTGATGACGCCGTGGACGCTGCTCGCCTTCACCTTTCTGATCGACAGCGGCACCGCGCTCAACAGTCCGTCCTGGCAGGCTTCGGTCGGCGACATGGTGCCTCGCACCAAGGTGCCGGCGGCGATCGCTCTCAACTCGATGGGGTTCAACCTGACACGCAGCGTCGGCCCGGCGATCGGCGGCATCATCGTTGCCGCCGCAGGCGCCGCCGCGGCCTTTGCCGTCAACACGCTGAGCTATGTCGGCCTCATCGTCGTGCTGGCCCGCTGGAGGCCGGAACTGCCGGCATCGACCTTGCCGCGCGAGACGCTGGGCGCCGCAATGGGCGCCGGCCTGCGCTACGTCGCCATGTCGCCCAATATCGGCAAGGTGCTGGTCAGGAGCTCGGCTTTCGGCTTCAGCGCCGGCGCGGTCCTGGCGCTGCTTCCCCTGGTCGCGCGTGACGTCGTCAAGGGCGATGCCTTGAGCTACGGCATCATGCTCGGCGCCTTCGGCATCGGCGCCGTCGGCGGCGCGCTGACCAGCGTCAGGCTGCGGCAGCTGCTGTCCAGCGAAACCATGGTGCGCATGGCTTTTGCCGGTTTCGCCGTCTGCGCCTTCAACGCCGCCGTCAGCAATCATGCCTGGCAGACGTCGCTCGGCCTGCTGGTCGGCGGCGCCTGCTGGGTGACTGCGCTGTCGCATTTCAACGTCACCGTGCAGATGTCGACGCCGCGCTGGGTGGTCGGCCGCGTGTTGTCGGTCTACCAGACCGCGACCTTCGGCGGCATCGCGCTCGGCAGCTGGGTCTGGGGTGTCGTTGCCGACGCGCATGGCGCCGAAGTCGCCCTGATGGCGGCCAGCGTCGCGATGCTGGCGGGAGGCGCCATCGGCCTGCTGCTGCCGCTGCCGCAGCAGGCGGTGCTTAACCTCGATCCGCTTAACCGTTTCCAGGAACCGCATCTGGCGCTTGATCTCAAGCCACGCAGCGGCCCCATCGCCATCATGATCGAATATGTCATCCGTAACGAGGACGTGCCGGAATTCCTCGCCACCATGGCCGAGCGCGGCCGCGTTCGCCGGCGTGACGGCGCCCGCAACTGGACCTTGGCGCGCGATCTCGAAAATCCGTCGATATGGATCGAGCACTACCACACGCCGACCTGGGTCGAATACATCCGCCACAACAGGCGCGCCACCTACGCCGACGCCGTCATCGGCGAGCGCATAAGGGCGCTGCACAGCGGCAACGAGCCACCCCGCGTCCGCCGTATGATCGAGCGCCCGACGACAGCAGGCACGGCGCTGGTGATGCCGAAAGGACCGATCGAGCATTAGTGGCCAGCGGGACGTCCAGTTGGTCGAGCAAATGAAATTGCGCCGCCTGGCCCAATCCGCGAATGCACGAACGGGATGGCCATTGCGTAGAGACGGTTTATATCAGTTGATGTGACTATGACCACTAAGGGGAGACGATGCGTTACATACGTCCGCTTTCAATTGAAGACGCCGCCGGGCTGTTGGCCGGTTCAGCCGGCACGGCCGCCATCCTCGCCGGAGGCAGCGACCTCTTGGTGAGAATGAAAGGCGGCTTTATCGAACCCGACCTGATCGTCGACATCAAGGCGATCGACGGGCTTGGCGAGATCAGGGAAACAGCCGAGGGCTTCAGCATCGGCGCGGCGGTCCCCTGCGCAGTGCTGGGCGAGAGCAAGGCCCTGAAGAACGCATGGCCCGGCGTCGTCGAAGCTGCGAACCTGATCGGCTCGAAGCAGGTGCAGGGACGCTGCACCATCGTCGGCAATCTGTGCAACGCCTCGCCGGCCGCGGACAGCGTGCCGGCGCTGGTGGCCGCTGGCGCCAAGGCGGTGGTCGTCGGCCCGGGAACCAGGCGCACGATTGCCGTGGAAGCGGTACCGACTGGGCCGGGCAAGACGTCGCTGGCCAAGGGCGAGATCATCGAGGCAATCCTGCTCGACAAACGTCTGCCGCGTTCGGGCGATGCCTATCTGCGTTTCATTCCGCGCACGGAGATGGACATCGCGGTGGTAAGCGCCGGCGTGAACCTGACGCTCGACGAGCAAGGTCGCGTCAAATCCGCCCGCCTGGCGCTAGGCGCCGTGGCGCCGACGGTGATTCTGGTCGAGGAGGCCGCCGAGGTTCTCATCGGCTCCAAGCTGGACGAAGCCACGCTGGAGAGGCTCGCCAAGGTCTGCTCGGGGGCCTGCCGTCCGATCGACGACAAGCGGGGCACTATCGAATTCAGACGGAAAGTTGCGGGTGTGCTGGCCAAGCGGGCCGCCACGACCGCCTATGCGCGCGCAGGAGGCAAATGATGGCTGGTGTGGCAGTATCAACGACAATCAACGGCGACAATGTCGAGTTCCTTTGCCAGCCGGACGAAACGCTGCTTGATGTGCTGCGCGATCGCCTGGGGCTGACGGGTGCTAAGGAAGGCTGCGGCACCGGCGACTGCGGCGCCTGCAGCATCATCCTCGACGATCGGCTGGTGTGCTCGTGCCTGGTGCTCGGCGCGGAGGCCGAGGGTCGGCACGTCGAGACCATCGAGGGCATGGCGCGTGGCGACAGGCTGCATCCGCTGCAGCAGAAATTCCTGGAGCACGCCGCACTTCAATGCGGCATCTGCACGCCGGGCTTCCTCATGGCGGCCAAGGACCTTTTGGCCAAGAACCCCGATCCGACCGAGGAGGAGATCCGCTTCGGCCTTGCCGGGAACCTCTGCCGCTGCACCGGCTATGACAAGATCGTGCGTGCCGTTCAGGACGCCGCCAGCGTGATGAAGGGAGCCTGACGATGAATTTCGATCCGCGTTACTCCGGACGCAATTTCACCTCTGTCGGCACGCGTCCTATCCGTCCCGACGGCGTCGACAAGGTGACGGGCCGCGCACGCTATGGCGCCGACTTCAACATGGCCGGGCAACTGGTCGGGCGCGTTCTCAGAAGCCCTCATGCGCATGCCACGATCAGGAAGATCGACACGTCGAAGGCGGAGAAGCTCGCCGGCGTCAAGGCCGTGATCACCGCGGCCGACCTGCCCGACCTCACCGACGGCGATGCCGCCATGTACGACATCCTCGACAACTGCATGGCGCGCAAGAAAGCGCTCTATGACGGCCATGCCGTGGCCGCGGTCGCGGCGGTCGATGCCCGCACGGCGAGACAGGCACTGAAGCTGATCGAGGTCGACTACGAGGTGCTGCCGCATGTCACCGACGTCGACGAGGCGATGAAGCACTCCGCACCCCTGGTCAACGACGCCATCTTCACCGAGGGCCTCGAGGAGAAGCCCGTCAAGCCTTCCAATGTCACCAAGCGCACCCAGTATGGCCATGGCGACATCCATGAAGGTTTCGGCCAGGCCGATTTCGTCGTCGAACGCTCCTTCAAGACCGAGCAGACACACCAGGGTTACATCGAGCCGCATGCCTGCGTGGCCAATGTCAGCTCGGACGGCACCGCCGACCTGTGGGTCTGCACGCAAGGCCATTTTGTCTACCGCCAACACTGCGCCCAACTGCTTGGCATGGAAGCCTCGAAGCTGCGCGTCACCTCGTCGGAGATCGGCGGCGGTTTCGGCGGCAAGACCCATGTCTGGGCCGAGCCGGTGGCACTGGCGCTGTCACGCAAGGCCGGGCGGCCGGTCAAGCTGGTCATGACGCGCGACGAGGTGTTCCGCGCCTCCGGCCCGACCAGCGCCACCTCGATCGATGTCAGGATCGGCGCCCGCAAGGACGGCACGATCACGGCGGCCGAGGCGACGCTGCGCTATAGCTGCGGCCCCTATGCCGGCATGTGGGCCGAGATCGGCGCCATGACCGCCTTTGCCTGCTACAAGCTCGAGAACGTCAAGACGGTCGGCTACGAAGTGCTGGTCAACCGGCCCAAGACCGCGGCCTATCGCGCGCCGTCGGCTCCGATGGCGGCGTTTGCGGTGGAAAGCGCGGTCGACGAACTGGCCAAGGAAATCGGCATGGACCCGGTCGAATTCCGGATCAGGAACGCGGCGCAGGAAGGCACCAGATCATCCTACGGCCCGGTATATGGCCCGATCGGCATCGGCCCGACTCTGGAGGCGGTGAAGAACCACCCGCACATGAAGGCGCCGCTCGGCAAGAATCAGGGCCGCGGAATGGCCTGCGGCTTCTGGTTCAATTTCGGTGGCCAGACCTGCACGGACCTCAACATCGGCATGGACGGTTCGGTCTCGCTCGCCGTCGGAACCGTGGATGTGGGTGGTTCGCGCGCCTCGCTTTCGCTGGTCGCGGCGGAGGAGCTCGGTATCCCCTATGAGCAAGTCAAGGCGGTGGTCGCCGATACGTCCAGCCTCGGCTACAACGACATGACGGACGGCAGCCGCGGCACCTTCTCGTCTTCGATGGCGACGATCTCGGCGGCACGCAACGCCATCAAGGTCCTCAGGCAGCGCGCCGCGCAGATGTGGGACATACCCGTCGACGATGTGGTCTGGGAAGAGGGTCACGCGATTGCCAAAGGCGCGACGCACGGCAACCTTTCGCCGCTGTCGCTGAAGGAGATCGCGGCCGCTTCCGGAAAGACGGGCGGACCCATCGCAGGCCACAGTGAGCTCGTCGCCGACGGCGCCGGCGTCTCCTTCGCCACCCATATCTGCGATATCGAGGTGGATCCCGAGACCGGCTCCACCAGGGTGCTGCGCTACACCGTCGTTCAGGACGCCGGCAAGGCGGTGCATCCGACCTATGTCGAGGGGCAGTATCAGGGGGGTGCCGCGCAAGGCATCGGCTGGGCGCTCAACGAGGAGTATATCTACGGCAAGGACGGGCGGTTGCAGAACCCCGGCTTCCTGGACTACCGGATCCCGGTCTGCTCGGACCTGCCGATGATCGACACACAGATCCTCGAGATCCCCAACCCTAACCATCCCTACGGGGTGCGCGGTGTCGGCGAGACCTCGATCGTGCCGCCGCTGGCGGCGATCGCCAATGCGGTGTCGAACGCGGTCGGAGTGCGCATGACGCACATCCCGATGTCGCCGCCGCGCATCCTGGCGGCGCTCGAGGCAGAACGGGAAGGCTGATGGTCGAAGTAACGCTCTGGGGATCGCTCGCCGCGATCGCCGGAGGCAAGAGCAAGGTCGAGATCGAGGCGAAGGATATTCGGGAGCTGTTCAGGAAACTGGCTGAACAGTATCCCGGCCTCGAGCCCTACATCGATCGCGGCATCGCCGTCGCCATCGATGGGACGATCTATCGCGACACCTGGTCGAAGGAATTGCCGGAAGGGGCGGAGATATTCCTGCTGCCGCGTCTTGCCGGGGGATAATTTGGGCTCGACCTCAAGCCGCGAAACGGCCTCGTGCAGCCAACCTCGAGCCCGCCCGTAGCTGGCTTGGCAGCAATTTTTCGCTATTGTGGCAGCCGACTGTTCCGGTTGCGGCCGACGGACGAAGCCGGGCGACTCCGGCCAACCGAAGGGACATGCAATGCCCTACATATGGTCCAGATAAATGGTGCAGTGAGGGCCTGCATGCAGATCGCATCCAAGCCACGCGTCCGCCTGGCAAGCCGTCAGGAACTGGATGAAATTGGCGGGCTCGTCTCCGACGCTTTCGCATCGTTACGGCCCGTTCTGGCGCCACACATCTTCGAGCCCTACGTGAACGATGCACGGGATGTCGCGGGGCGATGGACGAAGGCTAGCGTCGCGGTGCTCGAAGCCGAGGGACGGCTCGTCGGGACGGTCACCTACTACGCCGATGCCGCCTTTGACGGCATGGGCTGGCCGCCCGGGCTGGCAGGCCTCAGGACCCTCGCGGTTGCTCCCTCGGCACGGGGCCGCGGATATGGCCGCGCGCTTTGCGAATGGTGCGTCTTGCAAGCGCGTCTGCAGGGCTCAGGCGGCCTTGCGCTTCACACCGCCTTGTTCATGACGTCTGCATGCAAGCTGTATGAGAGCCTTGGCTTCGAGAGACGCCCCGCCCACGACCTTTTTGCATCCGACATTATTGGTTTTGATCCAGCTCTCGGCGATCAGAAGATCATCGCCTACCTGCTGCCGCTCAAGCAGGTCGAGAGCAGCCGCGATCGATAATGTTCGATCACCGTTGGAACGGAGGGGTCATCATCTCGCTTCCGCATGCTGTCCGCAGCTTCCACCGTTTGTCTCGATGCGAGCAGATCCTAGTCTTTCGTATAGTCAGGCCCAAAACGGGTCGGCAGGTTGTCGGCGAGTTTCAACCAAGGGAGCTTCTCCTCAAAAGCGACATGCAGCGTAGGTGCAAATTTTTCTGGCTCCTCCATCGCTGCCGCAAAAAAATGCATGACATCAGACATGTTCTTTGAGCGGAAGGACAGCGGCGTGCCACAGTGATCGCAAAATGTTCTTTCCACACCGGGAGAAGAGTTGAATACCTTCGGTAGCTTGCCCAGCCATCGCCATTGACCGTTCAAGACGCCAATATAGGAGGTCATCGGCGCAGAACATTGCCGCCGACAACTTTCACAATGACAGACCACGCAGGCCTGTGCCGGGCCATCGACTTCAAAAGCAATAGCGCCACATAAGCAATGACCACGCATGCAAATACTCCTTGAGTCAACAAGGACAGCTTCATGCCTGGGCGTGAGGGAGGCGCCACGAAATGCGCCGAGCTGGCGCCCAGTTCCGACATTCGGCGCCGGCGATCGTCCTCGCGTGCGCGAGGCGTTGCCTCCAAGCTGCGGGCGCTGGCGGATCAGGCAATCTTCGGCAAAGACTTTGGAATACTGGAGAACCTCGGGAGGAAATGTGGCTGAGATTGTCAATACAGCCGTAGAGCACATTGAGAGTTTCCATGCGGCTCTCGACGTTGTCGCGCGGGAGAGAAAATACCTGACCATGCTTCAAGCGTTCCCGCTTCCCGAGACACGCGATTTCGTCTTGAATATGATTAAGCAGCGAAACCCGCATATCGCGGCGACGGAAGGAAACCGTGTTGTGGGATGGTGCGACATCACCCGCCATTTCTTTCCATCCCACGCTCATCGCGGAAGTTTAGCGATGGGAATCATACCCGGTTTTCGTGGACAGGGATTGGGCCGTCGCCTCATCACCGCCGCATTAGAAAAAGCTCGGCAAGAAAACTTCGTTCGCATTGAACTCTCGGTGCACGCCGATAACAGCCGGGCCATAACGCTGTATGAAAAAACTAGTTTCGTTACGGAAGGTGTCCTCAGGCGTAGCGTTTGCATTGATGGTCGCTATGTCGACGCCATATGCATGGCTGTGATGCTTGACGGTCAATGACGGATGCTGGCGCATCCCGGACGACAGTATGTTTGAACGCCTTGATCCTGCTAGTTAACTTCGGATGTTTTCCGACGGCTTCCGGTCAGCTTTGAGCCGATTGGAACGTGGCGAAGGAAGCCCCTTTCGACAACTTCCGGAGCGAGGCTTGGCCAGGCGCGAGGCGCGATTGCCTCCGCATCGAGGGCATTTGAAACCGAACTTCCAGCGTCTCGTTGCGAAGTAGTCGGCGCATGCGTAATCGGCCTAGCAGGTCTATCGCAACCCGAACACCACAGTGGAATTGCGGTCACTTCTTTGGCCGTTCGGATCACGAACATCGTGTGGTATCGCGCGACGTTGCTTCGGTCTCGGAACAGGCGCTCGCACAGCGCATCGAACTCTTCCATCGCGAGGGTCCGTTCTGAGCGCACAGCGATGCTGGTCTCAATGTCCGAGATGAGACGCAAAGCAGCCATGCCGCCGTCGGGTGCGAGACTCTGATTTGGTGACAAGCAAAACAGCGGCCCCCTACGGCTCGTCCCGCACATCGCGCAAATTAGACACAACGCGGCGGTTCTGCGACCTGCAGGCGGTGTCGGGGCACTCGCGGACGAGCCTGTCCTTGCCGTAGCCCTTGGCCCACATGCGGTTGCGGTCTATGCCGCCGGCGGCGAGGTAGTCCATCACCGCATCGGCGCGCTGCTGCGACAGCGCCGTTTCACTTGCGCCGGGATCGTCGGCGAAACCCTGCAGCTTGAGCAGCCAGCGCGGATGCTTTGCTAACCAGGCGATCTGGGTGTCGAGGGTGGCCTTGGCGACAGAATCGAGCGCGGCCGAACCTTGCGTGAAATAGGTGCGGCGGCCGACATTGAGGATAAAATCCTCCTCGCTGCCCGGCTGCACGTTCTGGAAGCCGGCAACCTCGGTGTTGGTGACGTCGGGCGTGGAAGGGGCCAGCGTGTTGCTGGTCGAGCAGGATGCGACCAACACCAGCAGGCCGGCGGCGAGCAGCCGGCGCGTGTTTTCAATCATGCGGTTCATGAGGCGCCAATCATTCGACAGTGGTGGAAGCGGGCGCCTGGTCGGCGATGTGCGGCAGGACCTGCACCGCGGTGCCGATCGGGCAGCGCTGGTAGAGGTCGATGATGTCTTCCGGGAACATGCGGATGCAGCCGCTGGAAGCGTCGGTGCCGATGCTCCATGGCTCCAGCGTGCCATGCAGGCGGTAGCCGGTGTCGGCGCCGTCGCGGTGCAGATAGAGCGCGCGCGGCCCGAGCGGATTGTTGGACGCGCCGCCTGCGATCATGGGCGGTAGTTCCGGCCTGCGCTTACGCATTTCGGGGGGCGGGACCCAATCCGGCCACAGCGCGCGGCGGTCGATCGTCGCGCGGCCGTACCATTTGAAGCCCTCCTTGCCGACGCCGACGCCGTAGCGGATGGCGGTCTTGTTTTCCATGATGACGTAGAGGAAGTGGTGGCGCGTATCGACCACGACGGTGCCGACCGGCTCGCTGCTGAAATACTTGACGATCTGGCGATGCCATCTCTTGTCGATCTTGGCGAAGTTGGTCTTGCGATAGACAAAATTGTTGTCGCTGGCGGTACCGGCGAAAAAGGATTTTGCCGCCGCGGCTTGAGCAATATTGCTGGTTGCACCCACCGCGACCAGCGCCAGGCCGCCAAGCACGACACCCCTGCGTGATAAAACCATCGGCAATATTCCCCCATGCCTAAAGCCTGGCGGACCATAGTTGAGAATTATTTCGCCTCAAAGTGGAAAATGCTGCGGTGCTTCAGTCCGCCGGGAACGAACGGTCCGGTTCTGGGACGAACTAGCCAGAAGGTGCCATTCCGCTGGCGCCCCATCTTGGCCGCAACGACGTTACTTGCCGTTGCCTGAAAACAACTGCGGCGCCGCGTTGGCCGCCTTGCGCCAGCACCTGCCTCTTGACGCTTCCGGCCGTGATACGCTCCTACCAATCGGTCATCATGCGTGTGGCCGAAGGCGGGTGACGAGCGTGGCGAGTTCCGCTTGACGGTATGTGTTGGTTTTGGCGAATACCTCTTTGAGCTGGGTGCGCGCGGTTTCGCGGCTGACGCCGAGTGCAATTGCCGCCGCAGCATCCTCCCGTTTGACCAACCGGATGGACGCGCCGAGATGATGTCCTTCATTCCACGCTTCGCTGGTCGGAGAAAACCCGAACGGGCACGAGGCGTGCTATTCCCTCTGGCGGTGAGCCTGACAACGTCGCTGTCGGCCACGGCGGAGCAGGTTTCCTCGGTGGATCTCGAACTGGTTCTTTGTGTCGATGTATCGTCTTCAATGAGCGAGACGGAACAACGGCTGCAGCGGGAGGGATATGTCAACGCACTGCTCGATGCCGCAGTGTTGCAGTCCATTTGAATCCGGCCGGCGTGGTAATGCCCATATCGGTCTCCTTCGAGCAATATGAATCATAAGCCGTCCATCAAAGGAATCCTGAATCCCTTAATTCGCGACTGACTTTAGCCCGGTGGCAGGGCAGCCACAGGGTGGACATTTCAGCCCACATGGAAAATGATCATGTTGCCATGCACAACACTGCAATGCTCTGATCTCGACGAGAAGCCTGAGCGTAGAAGCGGATCAACCGACCTCCGGTCCAGCGAGCGAGGACGCAAATGGACACCCCAGAGAATGGGCAATTGCATCGCGACGCGGGCGGGCGACCCCGTCGATCGGCCGGCTGGCTTGCCCGCGCCGCCATGTCGGCGGCATTCCTGCTCGGCATGGCTTTCAGCAGCACTGTGTTTGCGCAGGACCAGCAGCTTCCCGAGGTGACGGCGGCCAAGCCGGTGGTCCGTGAAATCGTCGAAGACGACGAGTTCGTCGGGCGCTTCGAATCCGTCGACCAGGTCGCCATCCGTTCGCGCGTCAGCGGCTATCTGGACAAGGTCAGCTTCCAGGACGGCGCACTGGTCAACAAGGGCGACCTGCTCTTCACCATTGACCAGCGTCCGTACCAGGCGGCTTATGATGCCGCCAAATCGCAAGTGGACGTCGCCAAGAGTCTGCTCGAATTCTCCAAGATGCAGCTGGATCGCGCCGACGAACTCGCCAAGACCGGCAATATCTCAACCGCGACGGTCGACGACCGCCGGCGGGAATACCTTTCGGCGCAGGCGCAGATGCAGGGCGCGACGGCTGCGCTGACGACGGCCAGCCTGAACATGGAATTCACCGAGATCAAGGCGCCCTTGTCCGGCCGCATCGACCGCCGGCTGGTGTCGGTCGGCAACCTCGTGCAGCCGGATACCACCTTGCTGACGACCATCGTTACGCGCGATCCGATCGACTTCTATTTCGACGTCGATGAGCGCCTGTATTTCAGCTACGCCCGCGACGCGAAGGAGCGTGGCGGCAGCATGCAGGAAGGCGCCGGCGGGCTCGAGGTGGTGGTTCGCGTCGCCGACCGCGCGGAGGCGGTATTCAAAGGCAAGCTCGATTTTGCCGAGAACCGGATCGACAACGCGACCGGCACCATGCGGGTGCGTGCAAGGTTTCCCAACGCCGACGGCATTCTCCAGCCAGGCATGTTCGGGCGCATCAACGTGCCGGGGTCGCTGCCGCATAGCGGCGTGCTGGTGCCCGACGAGGCGATCGGCGCCGATCAGGATCGCCGCATCGTGTTCCTGGTGGATGAGGCCGGGATGGTGTCGGCGAAGCCCGTGCGCACCGGCCCGCTTCTCGACGGCTACCGGGTGATCCGCGGGGGCCTGACCGGCGACGAGACGATCATCGTCAACGGGCTGATGCACGCCAGGCCCGGCACCAAGGTGAAGGTCGAGATGGTGACATTGCCGCCCAAGGCCGAGACCGCCGAGTTGCAGCAATGAGGTTCGCACATTTCTTCGTCGACCGTCCGATCTTCGCATCGGTCGTTTCGATCGTCCTGCTGGTCCTCGGCGGGATTGCTTATACCCAGCTGCCGGTCGCGCAATATCCCGAGATCGCGCCGCCGACCATCGTCGTTCGCGCGCAGTATCCGGGCGCCGACGCCGAGACGGTTGCAGCGACGGTGGCAACGCCGATCGAGCAGGAGATCAACGGCGTCGAGGGGATGCTCTACATGTCGTCCTATTCGTCGGGCGACGGGGCGATGGCGCTGACCATCACCTTCAAGCTGGGCACCGATCTCGACCAGGCGCAGGTGCTGGTGCAGAACCGCGTGTCGGTCGCCGAGCCGCGCCTGCCCGAAGAAGTCCGCCGCCTCGGCATCACCACCACCAAGAGCTCGCCCGACCTGATGATGGTCGTGCACATGCTGTCGCCCGACAATACCTACGACCAGCTTTACGTCTCGAACTACGCCCGCTCGCGGGTGCGCGACATACTGCTCAGACTCGACGGCGTCGGCGACCTCATCATCTTCGGCGAACGCGAATATTCGCTGCGCATCTGGCTCGATCCGGAAAAACTGTCCGCCCTGGGGATGACCTCGGGCGATGTGGTGCAGGCGTTGCGCGACCAAAACGTCCAGGTGTCGGGTGGCTCGATCGGCGCGCCGCCGACCAGCACTGGCATGGCGTTCCAGTACACGGTCACCACGCAAGGCCGCTTCAACGACGCACGCGACTTCCGATACGTGATCGTCAAATCGACCGACGACGGCCGCCTGATCTCGCTGCAGGACGTGGCGCGCATCGAGCTCGGCGCCAAGGATTACGTCACCAACTCCTATCTCAACGGCAAACCGGCGGTGGCGCTCGCCATCTTCCAGCGGCCGGGCACCAATGCGCTCGCCGCAGCCGCGGAGATTCAGGACAAGATGAAGGAGCTTTCCCGCGACTTCCCGAAGGGGTTGAGCTACGACATCGTCTACAATCCGACCGAGTTCGTCGCCGAGTCGATCCAGGAGGTCTACAAGACAATCCTCGAGGCGATGCTGCTGGTCATCATCGTCATCATCGTCTTCCTGCAATCGTGGCGCATGGCGATCGTGCCGATCGTGGCGATCCCCGTGTCGCTGATCGGCACGCTGGCGGTGCTTTACGCCGCCGGCTTCTCGCTCAACATGCTGACGCTGTTCGGCCTCGTTCTGGCGATCGGCATCGTCGTCGACGATGCGATCGTCGTGGTCGAGAACGTCGAGCGCAATATCGCCAGAGGGCTGGCGCCCAATCCGGCGTCGCACCTGACCATGGACGAAGTCGGAACGGCGGTCATCGCGATCTCGCTGGTGCTGATAGCCGTGTTCGTACCGACAGCCTTCATCCCCGGCATTTCTGGGCAGTTCTACCTGCAGTTTGCGATCACCATCGCGGTGTCGACGGCGATCTCGGCATTCAATTCGCTGACGCTTTCGCCGGCGCTGGCCGCACTGCTGTTCAAGCCGCACCACGCCGCGGCGGCGCCGCCGCGCTTTTTCCTGGCGCGGTTCGGACGCGCGCTCGCCGACGGCTTCAATCGCGGCTTCGACAGGGTCGCCCACTGGTATTCGAGCATCATCCGCGTGCTGGTCGGCTCGTGGATAACGATCGCCGCCATGCTGGCCGTTTTCGCGGCCCTCATCTACGCCACGGTCTACATGGTGCAGGCGGTGCCGCGCGGTTTCATTCCGTCGCTCGACCAGGGCTATGCGATCGTCGTCGTCCAGTTGCCGGACGGCGCCTCGCTGTCGAGGACCGATGCGGTCATCCAGCAGGCGTCGCAGATCATCCAGAAAACGCCAGGCGTCGACTACGCAGTCGCCTTCGCCGGCTTCTCCGGCGCGACCTTCACCAACGCCAGCAACGCGGGCGTGATCTTCGCCAGGTTCAAGCCCTTTGACGAGCGACTGAAAGCCGGCCAGTCGGCGACCCAGGTCATCGGCAATCTGTTCGGCAGCCTGCAAAGCATCAAGGAAGCCTTCATTATCGCACTGCCGCCGCCGCCGATCCGCGGCGTCGGCAATGCCGGCGGCTTCAAGCTGCAGATCCAGGAGCGCAACAGCGCCGACATGCGGCAGATCCTGGCGCTTGCCAACGAAATCGCCGGCAAGGCCAACAAGACGCCGGGGCTGACGGGCGTGTTCACCACGTTCTCCGCGTCGAGCCCGCAATTCTTCCTGGCGATCGATCGCGACAAGGCGCGCATCCTGAACGTGCCGATCCCCAACATCTTCGAGACGCTGTCGATCAATTTGGGCACCGCCTACGTCAACGACTTCAACGCTTTCGGGCGCGTCTACCAGGTGCGGGCGCAGGCCGACCAGGCGTTCCGCCTCGATCGCGCCGACATCTTGAAACTGAAGGTGCGCTCGGCGACCGGCGCGCTGGTTCCGCTCGGCACGTTGATCGAGATCCGCGACGTCACCGGCCCGGCGCTGGTCCAGCGCTACAACATGTACGTCTCGGTGCCGCTGCAGGGCAACGCCGCGCCCGGCGTTTCCACGGGCGACGCGCTGGCATTGATGGAAGGGATCACGACAAAGACGCTGCCGGCCGGTACCTCCTATGAATGGACCGAGCTCGCCTATCAGGAGCGCAACACCGGCAATGCCGCTGTCTATATCTTCGGACTGTCGGTGCTGTTCGTGTTCCTGGCGCTGGCGGCGCAATATGAAAGCTGGGTGCTGCCGTTCGCCATTGTGCTGGTGGTGCCGCTCGGCGTGCTCGCGGCGTTGCTCGGCGTGTCTTTCCGAGGGCTGGACAACAACATCCTCGTGCAGATCGGCCTCATCGTGCTGATCGGGCTTGCCGCCAAGAACGCGATCCTGATCGTCGAATTCGCGCGCCAGGCGCAGGAACGCGGCCTGTCGGCCGCCGAGGCTGCCGTCGAAGCCTGCCGGCTCAGGCTGCGGCCGATCCTGATGACCGCTTTCTCGTTCATCCTCGGCGTCGTGCCGCTGGTGATCGCAACTGGCCCGGGCGCAGAAATGCGCCAGTCGCTCGGCACCGCGGTGTTCTCCGGCATGCTCGGCGTCACCTTCGTCGGCCTGTTCCTGACGCCGGTGTTCTACGTCACGCTCAGGTCGCTGTTTTCACGGCGCAAGCCCCGTGCCGAGGCCGAGCCTTCGGAGCCGGCAGAGGCGCCATCGGAGACGGCCGCCGAGTAGGGTAACGAATTCGCCGCGTCGGGCGCGGCTTATCACTCCAGAAAATCGGCGGCGCGTAACGGCCACGATCTGCGCGACAACCGCGGCCTCCGGAGTCCTCGCTTGCGATGTCTGCTTTCAGGACGCGGCGAAGCTGATCTCTACGACCGAAATGAGGCGCAAAGCAGCCATTCAGGATTCGGTGTGCGAAGGTCAACGTCGGGCTCGTATCCAAACGTTGGCTCTCCCCCGCCCTACCCTTCGCCCGACAGATCGCGCCGCGCCTTGTCGAGTTCTTCGGCATAGCGGCGCATCAGATGACCTTCGGTCAACAGCCCGACGTCCTTGCGATCTGTGAAATCCTCGACCACCGCGAATCCCCTCGGCGCCGGCACTGGAAGGTCTCTGCCGCCGATTGCACGTTCGGCACCAGCAGCGATTCGTTCAAATTGGCGAACGACAGCACCGCCGATTGCGCCAAAGTGCCTCCGGCTAATAAGGGCTATGTCTTGACTGACCTACTAACGAACCCTGCCGAATGCGATCTTCGGCAAGTCGATGCTCTTTCGGTGCATGCCGCTATCGCGAGAGGACGCGAATCCGGCTCTGGAACTCACCACGATCGACATAGCATCCGCGCAGATGTCGCCGCCCGGTGTTCGGGTTGAACGATTGGCGGCCATGCAACACCCGGCGATTGTCGAAGACCGCCATTTCGCCGGCCTTCAGGCGGTAGGCTATCTGGAAACGCGGCCCGCGGATCATCATCATCAGCTTGCGATAAGCCCCATAAAAGGGCGCGCATAGCTCGGAGGGAAGGTCGATGACATCGACAAGATGGGCGTTGAACCGCAACTCCGTCACTTCCCCGTTGCGTCGAGTTACAATCACGGGAAACCTGCCCCGCAAATCGTAGTTTTCATCGTGAAAACGATAGGGGATCTCGACCTCGCACAACAGGCGGTAGGCTTCCGGATCTTCCGCCTGTAGCGCGGCGACGACCGCAAACCCGTCGGCCAAGATCGATCCACCACCCTCAGCGTCGTTTGCGATACAATGCAGGAACTGGTAGCCGGGCGGCACCTCCTGGTTGGCGAGATCGGTGTGTAGCGGCAAGGCGACCGGCGTATAGGCCAGATTGTTCGGGTTCGGCATCGACACGACTTCGAACATCGCGCCAAAATTTGTCTGGCGCAGGAAACCAATCCGCTCGGCCGCACGCCGCCCCGCGTCGGGATCATCGTCAAGCCCATCGACGATGGAGAGCCCGTATGCAGCCGTTGCCCTCAGCCAAGCGAGCAGATCGTCATCGCTTTGCAAGATGTCTCCGGCGGCGTGACGCGGTATGGTTTCAAGATCGACCGAGGCGTCCCAGAGTTTCGGAGCGATGTCGGCCGGATCGTCCCGCTTTCTGCCGGGACGGTAGGACTCAAAGAACTGGCTCGGGAATTCCTCCTCAGCCTGGTCGTTCTGCCAGACAATGCCCACAGCGCTGCCCCTGTTCCGCACGCTGATGGGTCTGAGCGAGGGGTCTACGCTGGTCAGATCGAAAGTTCGTTCTTCGGTCTGCGGGTGAAACGCCGATGGCGCATTGTCCTTTAGCCAAAGCCAGGGATAGCAGACTGTTTCGCCCGACACGAAAGTCACGGCAAGCGCGGTCTCCCGGGCCTCCACGGAAAGCAGGGTATTCATGATGATGTCTCTCTGAACACAGAATTTGATTTTCAGGTTGGATCAGGCCCGCAGGCCATCAACCCAACGGTGGTGGCCACCACAAGCTCGGCTTTCCATAGCGATGGGATCCGGGATTTCTGTTCGGTTCTTCGAGCACGCCATCTCCAGGCGGAATCTGGCTCCAGATGAAATCTGGTTCAAAGCCACCGCGATGGTAGCGATCATTCGCCGGCGGTGTCCAGCTAAATGCAGCGGGATCGCCATCCCCTCTCGGCTACCCCTCGCCCGACAGATCGCGCCGCGCCTTGTCGAGTTCTTCGGCATAGCGCCGCATCAGATGGCCTTCGGTCAGCAAACCGACCACCTTGCGGTCGGTGAAATCCTCGACCACCGCCAATTCCTCGGCGCCGGCGCGCTGGAAGGTCTCGGCCGCCGACTGCACGTTCATGCTCGGCACCAGCACCGCATCTCTGAATTTGGCGAAGGACAGCACCGGCATCTCGTCATCCGACAAATGGCTGTGCAGTTCGGCGACGATCAGCACGCCGAGATAATGCAGGTCGGCGTCGACCGCGATGACGCGCTGCGAGGCACCGAGCGGCACCTGCTTGCGGAATTCCGCAAGCGTCGTCGAGGCGTCGATGGTGCGGACATCCTTTCGCATCATCGAGCCGACAGTCAGGCTGCGCATCCAGCCGACGTCATGGGCGCTGCGGATGGTTTCGCCGCGCAGGTGAAAGCGCCATGTCGAGAAGGAATAGCCGAACGTTTCGCGCACCAGGATCGCCGCCATGAGCGAGGCGGCCAGCACCACGCCGGTCAGCGTCAGGTCGCGGGTCGATTCCAGCGCCAGGAAGGTCATCGTCAACGGGCCGCCGACGACGCCGACGGCGAGCGAGGTCATGCCGACGACGGCGGCGACGGCGGGATCGATGCCGATCGCCGGCGAGACGAATGCCATCGCGCCGGCAAACATCTTGCCGAGCAGCGCGCCGAGGAACAGCGAGGCAAAGAACAGGCCGCCACGGAAGCCGGAGCCGAGCGAGATCGCCGACGCCGCCAGCTTCAGCACGAAGACGCTGGCCACTACGGCCAGCCCGTAATTCATCGCGAATTCGCGGTGCAGCGCGCCATGGCCGCTGGACAGGACTTGCGGCGTGACCAGCCCCAGCAGCCCGACCATCACGCCGCCGATGGCGGGGCGCAGCGAGGCGTCGATCGACAGCCTGGCAAAGAGGCGCTCGATCAGGCTCACCAGATGCATGATGGCGATGGAAGCACCACCGCCCAGAAGCCCGAGCAGCATGAACGGCAAATACTGGCTGACGGTGAGCTGCGGCAGGCCGGCGAGCTCCAGCGGAAACGGCACGCCGCCAAACACCTCGGCGGTCAGCGAGGCCGAGATCGCGGCGGCCATCACCGGCGCGACATTGGCGACCGAATAGATGCCGATGACCAGCTCGAAACCGTAGAAGGCGCCGGTCAGCGGCGCGTCGAAGGCGGCGGCGATCGCGCCGGCGGCACCGCAGCCGACGAGGATGCGGACATCGTTGCGGCGCAGCCTGAACAAGCGCGCCAGCCGCGACGCCAGGCCCGAACCCACCTGCGTATAGCCGGCCTCGAGCCCGACCGAAGCGCCGAAGCCGCTCGAGATCATCGTCTGCCCGGCGATGATGAAGGTGTCGGTGAGCGACATGCGGCCGCCATAAAGCGCGTTGGCTTCGATCGGATCGACCGGCGTGCGGAACTTCCGCTTTCTCAGCCAGATCACCGTCAGCCCGAGCAGGATGCCGCCGATCGCCGGTATCAGCGCCTGCTCCGGCCTTTGCAGCGAAAACATCGCTGAAAGCCGACCGCCGGGCTGAACGCCGAACATAAGCCCATGCAGGACCTGCACTAGTCCGCTCATGCCGGTGACCAGCGCACCCGCCATCACCCCGACCAAAGCCGCCAGAATGACGACGGCGATGCCGCGCGCCTCGAGCAGCGGGATCGATCGGATCAGCACCGCGCGCAACCGGCGGGCATAGACTTGCGGTTCGTTTCTGGAAAGCACCAGGGCGGCTCGCCGACATCAAAGGGGAGTGGTGCCTGATACGCCCGGCGGCTTCGCATGGCAACAATGCCGGCCGCCGAGGTGTCATGCCCGCGTGATGCTGCGGCGATAAAGCCCATCTTCGGCTCGGGGAACTGCGTTGACGTAAACGTCAACCCGAAGCTATATGCGCCGGCGGCCGTGGCTGTAAAACCAGGCAAGCGGCTTCGGCCAGGTCGGAGCGCCGGCGCGCGACAAACGCAACCAGACGAGGAGAACCGCCATGAGCGTTCAGGAGATTGCCGACAACATCAGGTCGCGCGTGGCGAGTGCCGGGTTCGATCGCTCCGTGAAATTCGACACCGGCAGCGACGGCGTCATCGTCATCGACGGCGCCGATGTCTCGACCACCGATGCGCCGGCCGATTGCACCATAAAGCTGTCACTCGACGATTTGGACTCGCTGATATCAGGCGATCTCAACCCGACCATGGCCTTCATGTCCGGCAAGATAAAGGTCGAAGGCGACATGACAGTCGCCATGGCGCTCAGCCAGTTGATCGGCTGATCCAGTTAAGGCGAAACAAGCCGCCGCGATCGGCGGCTTGTTTCGAACCATCAGGCAGCGAGCGGCAGTCTCTGCGCCTTCAGTTTGCGCCCGGCCGCCTTCAGCGTGCCTTGCGCGCCGTCGAGCGCGCCGACAACCAGTTCCCGCACCAGCAGACGGTGCCGCTCGTAAGGCCCCGGCATGGCCAGCGAGCCGGTCTTTGCGGCCGAAAACCCGAAGCGCTCGTAATAGGGCGCGTCGCCGACCAGCAGGATCGCCGCATGGCCAAGCCGCTCGGCCTCAGTGACCGCATGGCGCATAAGCGCCGAGCCGATGCCTGCATTCTTGAACGCCGGGTCGACCGCAAGCGGGCCGAGCAGCAGCGCTGCCTTGCCGCCCTCGCCCAGCACCACGTCCCACAGCCGCACGGTGCCGGCAACAGTGCCCGACGCATCGCGCGCGACAAAGGCCAGGCCCTCCGAAGGCCGGCGGCCGCGCCGCAGCTTTTCCGACGACTTTTTCCGGCGCTTCGGCCCCATGGCGCGATCGAGCAAAGCCTCGCGCGCGCCGGCGTCGGCGGCGGTTTCGGCAGTGATGACAAAAGCGCCGGCAATCTCCCCCCTCGAGGGGGAGATGTCGCCACAGGCGACAGAGGAGGTCGGCACGTCCTGACGCGACACCCTATCGTAGGCCAAGAACGTCGGCGCTTCACGCGCGGCGACCCCCTCTGGCCACTTCGTGGCCATCTCCCCCTCGAGGGGGGAGATTCCCGCGGCGCCTTCAACAATGAAATCCAAAACGTCCATTTCCGCGATCCTTCACGAGCGGATTGTTCCACAGGCGAGCCCGGGCGGGCGACAGGCGCCCACCTCGGATGATCTGACCGGTTCTTTCGAACCGTCAGATCACGTAGGATCGGAGAGGCTCGAAGCCGTTGAAGGCGACCGAGGCGTAGGTCGTCGTGTAGGCGCCGGTGCCCTCGATCAGCACCTCGTCGCCGATGGTCAGCGACAAGGGCAGCGGATACGGCGTCTTTTCGTACATCACGTCGGCCGAATCGCAGGTCGGGCCGGCGAGTACGCAAGGCGCGGTCTCGCTGCCGTCATGCGCGGTGACGATCGGATAGCGGATCGCCTCGTCCATGGTCTCGGCGAGACCGCCGAACTTGCCGATGTCGAGGAACACCCAGCGCACATTGTCGTTGTCGGCCTTCTTCGAGATCAGCACGACCTCCGACTTGATGACGCCGGCATTGCCGACCATGCCGCGGCCCGGCTCGATGATCGTCTCGGGGATGGCGTTGCCGAAATGCTTCCTGAGCGCCGAGAAGATCGCCTGGCCATAGGCCTGCGCCACCGGCACATCCCTGAGATAGCGGGTCGGGAAGCCGCCGCCCATATTGACCATCTTCAGCACGATGCCTTCGTCGGCCAGCGTCGCGAACACCTTCTTGGCGTCGGCGAGCGCGCGGTCCCAGGCGGTCAGGTCGGTCTGCTGCGAGCCGACATGGAACGACACGCCATAGGCGTCGAGGCCGAGCGCCTTGGCATGGCGCAGCACGTCGACCGCCATCGCCGGCACACAGCCGAACTTGCGCGACAGCGGCCATTCGGCGCCCTCGCCGTCGGTCAGGACGCGGCAGAACACGCGAGCGCCGGGAGCGACGCGGGCGATCTTCTCGACCTCCTCGACGCAGTCCACCGCAAACAGCTTGATGCCGAGCTGGTAGGCACGCTGGATGTCGCGCTCCTTCTTGATGGTGTTGCCGAAGGAGATGCGGTCCGCTGGCGCACCGGCGTCCATCGCCATCTCGACTTCGGCAACGGAAGCGGTGTCGAAGGACGAGCCCATCGCAGCAAGCAGGCGCAGGATTTCCGGCGCCGGGTTTGCTTTCACCGCATAGTAGATCTTGGAATCGGGAAGCGCCTTCTCGAAGGCGCGGAAATTGTCGCGCACGACATCGAGGTCGACGACAAGGCACGGGCCGTTCGGACGTCGGGTGGCGAGAAAGTCAAGGATGCGCTGGGTAGCCATCGGGGTCTCTCCATCAGCGCCTTTCGGCGCGCACAAAGGCTTGCGGACGCGGGCTCTCGGCCTCGCGAACACGCGGTGGACAAAGGCGGGACGGAAATCCATGGAACCAGCCGGTGGAGACCCCGGAACCATGAAGCGCCGTCTCGCGGCGGTGAACCTTGGCCTTGCCCGGCCTCGGTTCGCTTTGTCTGCCTTGGCTTGGATGGGAGACCCGTCCGCACTGCCGGCAATGAAGGTGTGCCTCTTCAGTAACCCCGGTCTTTGGACGACCGGCAGAACACCAGAAAGGCCCGCACCGTCGTTGCTTCAAGGTGTCCTCGGTTGGCGGTTGGCCGCTAAACCGACTGGAGGGGTTGGCTCCAGTTACCTTACCGATTGCCCTCACCATTCGAGGATCGGCGGACACCCACAGGCACGTGCGACTTTGGGCAAGCGCGATATAAGATCGAAAGATTTCACAATCAATAAAAATCGTATGGCAGGTTGTAAAATTTGTGGCATCGAACAATGCTGCGGCAACCAGAAGAACAATGCTGCGGCAAGCACATCCGGATATCGAACGCATGACAGGCACTCGTGGCCCGCTGAACGCTTTGCTCGACCTTGATCAAACCCCTGTAGCCGATACGAAATCCGGCCCGCTTGCCGGCTTGCGGCTTGCCGTCAAGGATATCTTCGACGTCGCCGGCTACCGCACCGGCTGCGGCAATCCGCAGAGATACCGGGAGGCTTCGCCGGCCATGGCGACCGCGCCGGCCGTCCAGGCGCTGCTTGATTCGGGCGCGCGCTTCGTCGGCAAGACGCAGACCGATGAGCTGGCGTTTTCCCTGCTGGGGCTGAACGCGCATTTCCCGTCGCCGGTCAATCCGGCGGCGCCCGACCGGGTCACCGGCGGCTCATCCTCGGGTTCTGCCGCGGCGGTTGCCGGCGGGCTTGCCGATATCGCCACCGGCTCCGACACCGGCGGCTCGATCCGTGCGCCGGCAAGCTTCTGCGGCCTGGTCGGCCTCAGGACGACGCATGGCCGCATCCCGCTCGACGGCACCATGCCGCTGGCCCCTTCGCTGGACACGTTCGGCTGGTTCGCAAGCGACATCGTCATCTACGAAAAGGTCGGCACGGTGCTGCTCGGCGATGATCCGCATTCCCACGAACTGGCACGCCCCGTCACCCTCGCTGCGCTGGACGGCCTTGTGCTCGGCCCGCACGAGGCCGACGAATATCGCGCCATGCTCCGCAGTGTCTCGTCGGTGCTGGGCGCGCCGCGCAGCGTCGGCCCGCTGTCGCATTCGACCGACGATCTCTATTGGTGCTTCCGCAAGCTGCAGGGCTATGAAGCCTGGCAAAATCACGGCGCCTGGATCGCCGGCGGCGACCGCATGCTGGGACCCGGGGTCAAGGAGCGTTTCGAGCACGGCGCGACAATCGACGTGGCAACCGCGCATCGCGAAACGGAACGTCGCGTTTCGTTTCGACTCGAGCTTGCCGGCCTGCTTGGCGATGACGGCGTTCTTGTGCTTCCGACTGTTCCGGGTGCCGCGCCGCTTAAGGCCGCATCATTCGACGATTTGCAGACCTATCGCGAGCGCGCGCTGAGACTGCTATGCCTTTCCGGCCTGTCCGGTTTTCCGCAAATCACGCTGCCGCTCGGCAAGACCGGCGGGGCGCCGTTCGGTCTTTCGCTGCTCGGCCCGAAGAACAGCGACCGGCAGTTGATTGCGCTGGCCGCCCGCATCCTTTCAGCCCACCAAGGAGGCGCATGACATGGATACGCTGACCCGCATGCGCGCCTTCATCGACGTGGTCGAGGCCGAAGGCTTTTCGGCGGCGGCGCGCAAGATCGGCCGCTCGAAGGCGCTATTGTCGAAATATGTGCGCGAGTTGGAGGACGAGCTCGGCGCGCTGCTGCTCAATCGGACGACCAGGCAGTTCTCCCTGACCGAGGCCGGCCACACCTATTACCGGCGCGCCTCGGAGATCGTGCGCGAGGTCGACAGCCTGGCCGATGCCGTGCGTGAATCCTCCGGCGACGTGCGCGGCAGGATCAAGCTGTCGGCGCCACGTACCTTTGCCGACGCGCCGATCGGCCAGTCGCTGATCGACTTCGCCAAGCAGCACCCCGATATCGTCCTCGACATCCATCTCGACGACCGTTTCGTCGATCTGGTCGAGGAGGGTTTCGATCTGGCGGTGCGCATTTCGCGGCTGGAAAATTCCTCGCTGATCGCCAGGCGTCTGGCGCCATTTTCGGTACGGCTTTGCGCGTCTCCCGAACTGATCGCCAAGCACGGCATGCCGGTCAGGGCGCAAGACCTTGCCCGCGTGCCTTGCATCATCGACACCAATGGCCGCTGGCTCACCAACTGGCCGTTCAAGGGCGACAGCGGCGATACGGTGAGCGTTTCGGTTTCCGGCCCGATCGAGGTCAACAGCCCGATGGCGGCAAGGGCCGCTGCCGTGGCTGGATTGGGATTTTCCATCCTGCCGGATTTCATCGCCGCGCCCGACATTGAAAACGGCAGGCTGGTGACTGCGCTGGATGACCGCATCCTGCCCGGCGGCGGCATCTTCGCCGTCTATCCGCACCGGCGCTATCTGCCTGCAAAGGTTCGCGTTTTCGTCGACTTCCTGGTGCAGTGGTTCAAGACGCTGGACAACGCATGAGCTTTCAGCCGCGTTGCGGTCCCATTTTCGCCCGCTTTCTGGTAACTGTCGGCAATTCACCGAAGCCGATTGAATCGCGACCGAGAATGCACCTGAAACAGCAAGCAATGATGCTGGCTTCGGCCTTGACCGCGACGTTTGCCGCCGTCGGACCGGCTGAGGTGCATCCCCACGTCTTTGCCGAGGCCCGCCTCGAAGTGGTCCTTAGCCCGGATCACCAAACTGTGAAGGCATTGCGCCATGTCTGGCGCTTCGACGATTTGTTTTCGAGCACAGTGATGATGGAGTTCGACAAGAATTCCGACCTGAAACTCGACGACAAGGAGTTGAAGGATGTTGCCGACACCGTCCATGCCTCGCTTGCCGAATTCAACTATTTCCAGCTCGTCACCGTCGACGGCAAGGACGTGGCAATGACCCCGCCGCCGCATTTGATGGCCAATTTCGACAATGACCAGTTGATCATCCTGTTTGAATCCGAACCGAAGGTGCCGATCAAACTGAGCGGCAAGATAGATATCGGCGTCTACGACCCGACCTTCTACACCGCCATCGATTTCACCGAGGATGCCCATCTGCAGGTCGATGGATTGCCGCCGACCTGCACCAGCAAGGTTGTCCGCCCGAATCCGGATGAGGCGATCGCCCAGAACCAGAAGACCCTGACCGACGCGTTCTTCAACGATCCGACAGGCACCGACATGAGCAAGATCTTTGCCACCAAGCTTGAACTGACCTGTCAGCCGGAAGGATAGATCCAGTGACCAAACCGTCCCTGCGTTTGGCATTCGGTCTTCTGGCCGTCGCCTTTGTGATGACGCACTTTCTCGGCTCCGCCCACGCCCAGAGCTCACTCGGCATCGGCACCAATGACGGCATGGCTCCAACCGCCACCGGCCCGTTCGCCCACATCCTGATGTGGATCAATCTGCGCCAGCAGGAATTCTATCATGCGCTTGCCGGCGCGATGAAGGCGATGCGCCAGGACGGCAGCAAGTTGTGGCTGCTCATCGGCCTGTCCTTTGCCTATGGCATTTTCCACGCCGCCGGCCCCGGTCACGGCAAGGCGGTGATCTCGTCCTACATGGTGGCCAATGAAGTGGCGCTCCGGCGCGGTATCATGTTGTCCTTCGTCTCGGCCCTGCTGCAGGCGCTGACCGCGATCGTGGTGATGCTGGTGGCCTATTTCGTGCTGCGCGGCACTTCTGTCTCGATGACCGACGCGGCATGGTTCCTCGAAATCATGAGCTATGTCTTCGTCACTCTGTTCGGCGCCTGGCTGCTGTGGCGCAAGGCCGGCCCGGCAATCCTTCGCCTGTTCGGGGCAAATCCCGGCTACAGCCTCTCGGCTGCCCACGCCGGCCATTCACATGCCGGCCATTCACATTCCGCGCATGCCCATGCGGCACATTCCCATGCGCTTCATGCCCACGACCACCACCACGCCCATGCCGCACACGGTCACCACAGCCATGCCGCGGGCGAGGTCTGCGAGACCTGCGGGCATTCGCACGCGCCCGACCCGGCGCTGCTTTCCGGCGATCGCTTCGATTGGCGCACGGCCTGGTCGGCGGTGGCTGCCGTCGGTATCCGCCCCTGTTCCGGCGCACTGATCGTGCTGAGCTTCGCCTTGCTGAATGGGCTGTGGTTCGGCGGCATCCTGTCGGTGCTGGCCATGGCGCTCGGCACCGCAATCACCGTCTCGGCCCTGGCGACGCTTGCGGTGACCGCCAAGAACTGGGCGGTGTATTTCGCCGGCGACGGCCGCATGGGCAACCGCATCCACTCCTTCGTCGAGATTGGCGGCGCCGCCTTCGTCTTCCTGTTCGGCCTGCTGCTGCTTTCGGCCAGCCTGACTGGCGCCTGACCTCGTTGCGTCCGATCAGGGCGCGTTAACTAGGGATCTTGCCACCCAACTCATCCTCGATATGGACGCGGATGATGTCGTCGAAGCTCGTTTCAGCGGCAAAGCCAAGCTCCCTCGAGCGCCGCGCCTCGAAGCGTGTCGGCCAGCCCTTGACGATCGCCCAGATCGTCTCGTCGGGCGCCTCGCGGATCGGTTTCACCGCCTTGGCGCCGGCGACGCGTTCCAGCGCTTCGATCTGCTCGCCGACACTGACGGCGACGCCCGGCATCGTCAGGTTGCGGCGCGGGCCGACGGCGGCACCGTCGATCTGAGCCGCATGGATCAGGAAATTCACCGCCGAACGCGGGCTGGCGTGTGTGTGGACGACCGAGCGCGGCACCGGCAGGATGGCTTCATGGCCGCTCAGCGGTTCGCGGATGATGCCGGAGAAGAACCCTGAGGCCGCCTTGTTCGGCTTTCCCGGCCTGACGCAGATGGTCGGCAGCCTGATGCCGATGCCGTCGAAGAAACCGCGGCGCGTATAGTCGGCAAGCAGCGCCTCGCCGATCAGCTTCTGCGTGCCGTATGAGGTCAAGGGCGTCGGGTGGAACTCGTCCGGAATGATGTCGGGAAACGGTGCTCCGAACACGGCGATCGACGAGGTGAAGACGACGCGTGGCGTATAGGCGGCTAAGCGGATGGCATCGAACAGCGCCCTTGTGCCGTCGAGATTGACGCGGTAGCCGAGATCGAAATTGGCCTCCGCCTCACCCGACACCACGCCGGCGAGATGGAAGATCACGTCAGGGCGCGGCGCGACCAGATTTGCCGTCGCCCCGGGCGCTGCGAGGTCGCTGGTGTGGACGCTGATGCTGACGCCTTCGAGGACCGGCGCCTGCGGCGGCACGATGTCGTGAAGGTCGAGCGCGGCGATCTTGCGGCCGCCGAGCGTCCCGTCCTTGGCCAGCCTGGCGATGAGCTTGCGGCCGACCATGCCTGCCGCGCCGGTAATCAGAATGCGCATGTCACTTTCCCTTTTTGCGCTGGCTGCGGCTACGCAGCCAGAACACGACGAAGATTGCCACCATGAAGATCGCGGCGACGACGCCGGCAAGCACCGTCGAGACCTTGCCGACAGCCAGCATCACGGTTGGAAGATAATAAGCAGCGATGCCGAACAGCAGCAAAATCCAGGCGGCGCCGATCGCCGCATTGCGGGTGTCGCGGTCCATTATGCGGCCCGAGAGTAGCGGGAGTTCATGTCGATCGTTGCCAATGCCCAGAACTCCCGAAGTCAGTGATAGTGGCCACGGTGTTGTGCCGTATCATGCGCATGCTCGTGCTCGTCATCATGCTCATGGCTATCGGCACATTGGCCGAATTCCGGTTCGACCGTGGCATGGGCTATGCCATGTTCCGCCGCAAGCCGCTTCTTGATCGCGCTGACCGCCATATGCGCATCGACGCCGTCATTGAGGCAGGCATGCAATGTCGCCATGTTGCTGGAGCCGTCGAGCGACCAGACATGCATGTGATGCACCTCGCGCACGCCCTTGACCGAGCCTTCGATGTCCCTCGCGATCAGGTCGCGGTCGAGGCTCGCAGGCACGCCCTCGAGCAGGACGTGGGCAGCCTCGCGCATCAGCGACCAGGCCGTGGACAGGATCAGCAGCGAGACCAGGATCGACAGAATCGGATCGATGGGCGTCCAGCCCGTCGCCAGGATCACCAGCGCCGCGACGATCGCCGCCGCCGAGCCGAGCAGGTCGCCGAGTACGTGCAGCATGGCACCGCGCATGTTCAGGCTGCCGCGGTCGCCGCCATGCAGCACGTAGAACGAGCCGAGATTGACCAGCAGGCCGGCGATCGCCACGACCAGCATCGGCCCGCCGAGCACCGGAACCGGCGCTTGCAAGCGGCCCCAAGCCTCGTAGACGATCCACAGCGCGATTGCGAAGATGGCGATGCCGTTGGTGTAGGCGACCAGCGTCTTGACCCGGCCGAAGCCGTAGGTGAGGCGCACGGTCGCCGGCCGGCTCGCAAGATGAAAGGCATACCAGGCAAGGCCGAGCGCGACGCAATCGGCAAGCATATGGCCGGCATCCGCCAGCAGCGCCAGTGAGCCGGTGAAGATGGCGCCCAGCGTCTCCGCAACCATGAAGCCGGCGGTCAGGCAAGCAGCGATCAGCACGCGCTTCTTGTCGGTCGAGCCGTGCACATGACCTGCGCCATGGCTGTCGTCATGCCCTTGCGAAGCGTGGTCGTGGATATGCGCCATTCTATGAGCCCTTGCTAGGCGCCGAACTCGGCGCGAATATCCTCGAGCCGCCGCCTCTGCTGGCCATCGCCGTCGAAATTGGCCGGATCGAGCCACGCCTCATAGGCTCTGCGCAGATCAGGCCACTCCTTGTCGATGATCGAATACCACGCGGTATCGCGGTTTTCGCCCTTGACCACAAGATGTTGACGGAAAATGCCCTCGAACTTGAAGCCGAAACGTTCCGCCGCGCGCTTCGACGGCTCGTTGCGATTGTTGCATTTCCATTCGTAACGGCGGTAGCCAAGCTCGTCGAAGACGTACTTCATGAACAGGAACTGCGCTTCCGTCGCCGCCGGCTTTCGCGAGATCAGCGGGCCCCAATAGATGTTGCCGATCTCGATGACGCCGTAGGTGGCGTCGATGCGCATCAGCGTCTGGCGCCCGGCGACCTTGCCGCTGGCCTTGTCAATGACGGTAAAGAACAGCGGGTCCTCGCTGGCTTCGACCTTGTCCAGCCACGGCTGGAAATCGGCGCGGGTCTGGGGCGGGTAGTCGAACAGCCAGGCGAAGCGATCGCCGGCATCGGCCACCGACGAGGCCTCGAACAGGCCGTCGCCGTGCTTTTCGGCGTTGAGCGGCTCCAGCCTGACAGTGCGCCCTTCCAGCACCTTGCGTCCAGGCCGCGGGCGCGGTTGCCAATTCTCGAGATTTTCCGACACCGAAAACTCCAATCCGTTTGACTTTTGCGGGCGGACGCTCACAAAAACGCACGCTCGCTGAAAGAACCACACGGACGGGAAAAATGCTCCACACGATTTCGGCCTTCGACCGCCTCGGCGAGGAAAATGCGTTCGCGGTGCTGGCGCGTGCCACTGCACTTGCCCATCAGGGCCGCGACATCGTCAATCTCGGCATCGGCCAGCCCGACTTCAAGACGCCGCAGCATATCGTCGAGGCCGCGATCAAGGCGCTACGCGACGGCCATCACGGCTATACGCCGGCCAACGGCCTGCTGGCGACGCGCGAAGCGGTGGTACGCCGCACGCTGGCCACTACCGGCGTCGAAGTCTCGCCCGAAGCGGTGATGATCCTGCCCGGCGGCAAGCCGACCATGTTCGCGGCCATCCTGATGTTCGGCGAGCCGGGTGCTGAAATTCTCTATCCCGATCCCGGCTTTCCGATCTACCGCTCGATGATCGAGTTCACTGGCGCTGCCCCCATCCCGGTGCCGATGCGCGAGGAGAACGGCTTTGCCTTTTCGGCTGCGGAGACCTTGGCGCTGATCACCCCGAGGACCAGGCTGCTGATCCTCAACTCGCCCGCCAATCCGACCGGCGGCGTCACGCCGCGAACCGAGATCGAGAAGCTGGTCAAAGGGCTGGAAGCGCACCCGGACGTGGCCATCCTCTCCGACGAGATCTACGACGTGATGACCTATGACGGCGAGACACATTGTTCGCTGCTCGCCTTCCCCGAGATCCGTGACCGGCTGATCGTCCTCAACGGCTGGTCGAAGACCTGGGCGATGACCGGCTGGCGCATGGGCTGGTCGATCTGGCCGAACGGCGACAAGGGCGCGCATCTCTACGACAAGGTGCGCAAGCTGGCGGTCAATTGCTGGTCCTGCGTCAACGCGCCGAGCCAGTATGCCGGCATAGCCGCCATCGACGGCCCGCAGGACGACGTCGACAGGATGATGCGCGCCTTCGACCGCCGCAGGAAGGTCGTGGTCGAGGGGTTGAATGCCTTGCCCGGCGTTTCCTGCATCACGCCGAAAGGTGCTTTCTATGCCTTCCCCAATGTTTCAAAAACCGGCTGGAAGGCCAAGAAGCTCGCCTCGGCGCTGCTCGAGGATGCCGGCGTGGCGCTAATCGGCGGCCCCGATTTCGGCATTCTCGGCGAAGGCTATGTCAGGCTGTCCTACGCCAATTCCGAGGAGAACATCCTGCGCGCGCTGGAGCGGATCGAGGCGTTCCTGGCGAAGTGAGGACGCACGACCGACGCAAGGAGACGCCAGATGTTCTATGCCATTCTTGCCTATCACGAGGAAGAAGCGATCACGGCGCTGACGCCGGAGCAGGATGCGGCGCTGATGACCGATCTTCTCCAGATCAACGATCGGCTGTACCGGCAAGGCACCCTTGGGCCGGCGGCGCGGCTCGGCGCGACACAAGACGCCTGTACCTTGCGCGGGCCAGGCACCGGAATGGTTGTCGACGGACCCTTCGCCGAGACCAAGGAACAATTGCTGGGGCTCTATGTCGTCGACTGCGCCAACCGTGACGCCGCTGTCGACATTGCGCGCGACCTTCGCCGCGTCAATCCGACCGCGGTCTACGAAATCCGTCCGATTTCGCTCTATCTTCCCGGCGTGCCGCTTCCGGTCACGCGACCCTGATTTAGGACCGGGTGAGACTAATTTAGCCTCGCCCGACAAACGGCATCTTGGTCGCCATCACGGTCATGAACAGCACGTTGGCGTCGAGCGGCAGGCTGGCCATATGGAGGACGGCGTCGGCGACGCGCTCGACATCCATCACCGCTTCGGCGGCAATGGTGCCGTTGGCTTGCGGCACGCCGACCGTCATCGCTTGCGCCATGTCGGTCAGTGCGTTGCCGATGTCGATCTGACCGCAAGCAATGTCGAAGGGCCTGCCGTCCAGCGCCAGCGTCTTGGTCAGTCCGATGATGGCGTGCTTGGTCGCCGTATAGGGCACCGAGCCCGGCCGTGGCGCATAGGCCGATACCGAGCCGTTGTTGATGATGCGGCCGCCCATCGGCTGCTGCCTGCGCATGGCGCCGAAGGCGGCGCGAGCACACAGAAACGAGCCGGTGAGATTGACCCCGACGATGTCGTTCCACACCTCGACCGGGATATCGTCGATCAATGTCGATTTGTAGCTCGTGCCGGCATTGTTGAAGAGCAGGTCGACGCGCCCGAAAGCCGCAGCCACCGTCTCGAACAGATCGTCGACCTGATCGGCCTTGCTGATGTCGCAGGCGAAGGCCAATGCCTTGGCCTGCGTCGGCCCGGCGGCGGCAATCGCCTCCTCCAGCACCGGCTTGCGGCGGCCGCAGAAGACCGTGTTCCAGCCGGTCTTGAGCAGCGCCGTGGCGACGCTCTTGCCGATGCCCGTGCCGGCGCCGGTGACGATGGCGGTTTTATAGTCGGTCATGGCTGTACTCCCTGAAAGGGATGAGCCATCGCAAATGACGGGAACCATGGCAAGCCGGCCCAAAGCCTGTGCTCACAAAAAGGGCGGCCATTGGCGACCGCCCCTGATCCGAACCGGGCTTGGGAGGAGGAAAGCCGATCCGACTGCCTGAATCATGCGCTCACCGGATTAACGAGAAGCTAACGCCAATGGCGCACCGGGTCTCCGCCGCCCAACCTTCAAGCTACCAGCGCGAGCCTGCGACCGGCTTGGCCGTGCTGCCCGCTGCCGGCACCTTCGCCGCCGTCACCGTCGCCTCGACATGATCGACCAGCGCGTCCGGCAGGCCGAGACGGCCGGCAAGCAGGTCGAGATAGCCGCGTTCGGCCCGCGTGTCCGGATCGATGGCAAGACGCGAGGCGGTGTAGAGTTCCAGCTTTTGCGCATCGGTCTTGGCGCCGGCGATCAGCACATCCAGATCGAGCGGTGCCTCCAGTTCCGACATCAGGAATTTCTCCGCTTCGGCGCCGACGCCGGCGAGGCTGAGCTTGCCGGCGATCTTCTGCCGCTCTTCGTCATCGACGTGGCCGTCGGCCTTCGCCGCCGAGATCATCGCCCTGACCAGCGTCAGCGTGAATTCGTCTTCGCCCTGCGGCGCTTGCGACGGATGGAAGGCGGTATCAGCCGGCGGCGGCAGCAATTCCGGTTCGCCGGCAGCTTGTGTCTCGGCTGGCGCGTTGCCGTTCTTGTAGTTCTGGTAGGCCTTGTAGGCGAGGCCGCCGATCGCAGCCAACCCACCAAGCTTCACCGCCGCACCGGTAACCTGACGGCCCGGGCCGGTTCCGAGCAGCACCGCGGCCAGCGCACCGGCGGCAAGCGGATTGTCCTTGGCCATCTGCACCGCCTGCCCGGCCTTGTCGCGGACAGTCGATCCGGTACCGGGAACCTGCGAGCCGAGCAGATCGTCGAGGAGCTTCTTGGGATCGAACATCTATGCCTCCAGAATTGGCCCGGCCGAAGGTGCGCGGGCAGGTTTGCACGTCGAAGACCTAGGTCCCGCAGTTTGACATTACAATGACGGCGTACATCCTTTTGCCCGCTGCCACGCATGACCTCGCACCGGCATCTGCTGGGATTTCACGCGGAAATCACAGTGCTGCAGCCTCCTTCCGCGCCCAAAAAAACACGCGGCGCTCTGGACATTGGACGTGTCGAAACCGCCCCCGACTTCGACTAATGTCGCGGCATGTCGCTTGAGAGGAGCCTGGCATGACCGATGAGACAGACCGCCAGCCGGCACGCGATCCCCAGGAGCTGGAGCGCCTGCTGATTTCGCGGCAGTGGGTCGGAGACATTGACGGCATGGCGGCGCTTTTTGAGCCGCATGCAGTCATCGACAGCGGTGGCGAACAACTAACGTTCGGCCGCGAAGCCATCCGAACGCTGTTCGCGGAGATCACCGCAACCGGCCGAAAATTTCAATCCGGAGATCAGCGTCCGGCTGTCATCAGTGGCGACCTGGCGCTCACCTCGACCCGGCTTCCCGACGGCACGATCACTACCGAGGTCGCGCGCCGGCGGAACGACGGGACATGGCTGTGGGTCATCGATCGCTTCTCTGTTGCTTGAAGCTAACTTCCGATGTGGCGGTCGCCGCGTGCTTGCGCCAGCTCGACCTGGCGCTGGCGCTCGGCATAACGGGAGCGATCTTCGTCCGAGCGGGCATCGAAGCAATGCGGGCATGAAACGCCGGTGGCATATTTCGGCGACAGCCGGTCTTCTGCCGCCAGCGGATGCCGGCAGGCGCGGCAGAGTTCGGCCTCGCCTTCGAGCAGCCCGTGCGACACCGAAACGCGCTCGTCGAAGACGAAGCATTCGCCTTGCCAGAGGCTCTGTTCGGCGGGCACGTCCTCGAGATATTTCAGAATGCCGCCCTTGAGGTGGAACACATCCTCGAAGCCGAGCGACTTCACGTAGGCCGTCGCCTTCTCGCAGCGTATGCCGCCGGTGCAGAACATGGCGACCTTGCGCCCCTCGAGCTCATGCCGATGCTGCTCGACCCAGGCCGGGAATTCGCGGAAGCTGGTGGTGGTGGGATCGACAGCGCCCTTGAAGGTGCCGAGCGACACCTCGTAGGCGTTACGCGTGTCGATGACGATGGTGCCTGTATCCGAGATCAGTGCGTTCCAGTCAGCTGGCGCAACATAGGTGCCTGCACCTGCCGCCGGATCGATATTCTCCACGCCCATGGTGACGATCTCGCGCTTCAACCGCACCTTCATGCGGTGGAACGGCATCGTTGCGGCGTTGCTGTATTTGATCTCGAGGCCGGCGAGACCGTCGATGGATTCGAGATGATCGATGAGCGCGGCGATTGCCGATTCACTGCCGGCGACCGTGCCGTTGATGCCCTCACGCGCCAACAGCAGCGTGCCTTTGATGCCGCGTGCGCAGCAGAAGGCGGCGAGCGGCGCTCGCAGCACCTCGAAGGTGTCGAGCCGGGCGAAGCGGTAAAGCGCGGCAACGCGGAAGGCTTGGCTGGGCAGTGTCATCACCAAGCCACTAAACGCTCACGACAGCCGGATCAAGGCAGAGCCGGGAGCGGTCTTACCGCGGGTGCGTTTCGACACCACGCGTGACATCGCGACACGCCGCGTTTCGTGGACAGAAAAACCGCCTTCTGCTAACCGGTCGACTTGATCAACAGAGGAGAGACGACGAATGCCCAGCACGACCGAAAAGCTCCTGTCGCTCCTCAACGGCCAGCCGGTCATACCGGTGCTGAAGATCGCCAATCCCGCCGACGCGGTGCCGCTGGCCCGGGCGCTGGCCCGCGGCGGCCTGGCGGCGATCGAAATCACGCTGCGCACCGCCGACGCTCTGGAGGCGATCCGCCGGGTGGCGGGCGAGGTCGAAGACGCCGTCGTCGGCGCCGGCACCATCCTGGACGCCCGCCAGTTCGGCGAGGCGGCGGCCGCCGGTTCGAAGTTCATCGTCAGCCCAGGCATCACCCGCGAGCTTCTCGCGGCAGCCAGGGACAGCGACGTGCCGTTGCTGCCCGGCGCCATCACGCCGGGAGAGGTCATGGCCGCGCGCGAAGCCGGCCTGCGCTTTCTGAAATTCTTCCCGGCCGAACAGTCGGGCGGCATCGGCTCGCTCAAGGCTTTCGCCTCGCCGCTTGCCGACGTGAAATTCTGCCCGACCGGCGGTATCACCGGCAAGAATGCCGCCGACTACCTCAGCCTGCCCAACGTCATCTGCGTCGGCGGTTCCTGGGTGGCGCCGGACGATCTGGTCAAGGCCGGCAAATGGGACGAGATCGAAGCCTTGGCGCGCGCCGCAAGCAAGCTCGGGCGCTAGCACCTTCTGTATGAAAAGCCGCTGCCGATCTGGCCTGCAGCCGATCTGGTTCGCCGGCTGGTTCCCGCTCATGGGCTCGAACCACGATTCACGCCTTCAAAGGGCGCTGTCCTACCATTAGACGAAGCGGGAGAATGCTGACCAGTGGTTAGCATCCCGGGACGAAGGAAGCCAGTGCCGGCGGTGGAGGCAGCCGCGCGGGATGCCCAGCGCGGCCTACTCTGTCTTGAAGCGGGCTACCGACATGAACTTGACGGCCTTGCCGGTGAAGCGGTTGGCGTCGGCCATTTCGTTGCCCGGCTGGAAGCCCACGGTATAGACCTCGCTCGGTGCCGTACGGACGAAGTCGTAGGCGTAGCGCGGCGCCGTTGTCGCATCTGAAACGGTTGCGACATACTCACCGCTGTGCAGCGCCCAGCGGGCAGCCTGCGGCGCGGCGGCGACCACCACCGGCTTGGGGCCGGGTTTCAGGTCGCGGGCAGTGGCCCTGGGCTCCTTGCGTGTGGTCTTCACGCCCGCACCGATGACGGCCGCCGGATCGGAGCCGGCCGGGCGGGCAACGATGGCCTCGCGCGGCGATGCCCCGTCGCTCGATGCCCCGTCGTCGTTCGCCGGTTCCTCGAACACCGATGCTTGCTCGGAAAGCGACGCGACCTTGTATTCGTCGGTCGCGCTGACCCGTTCCAGAACGGCCTTGACCTCGTCGGGCTGGGAGCTGTCTGGCCGCGCCGACGGCAATACCGAGAATGCGTCGGTGGCGGTGTTGCTCCGCTCGGCCGCACTCGCCAGCGCCAGCAACACTTGCTTGTCCTGCGGTGCAAGACCCGCCTGCGAAAGATCGGCCGGCAGCGAATGATCGGGCCGCCAGCTCGGCACGGGAATGGTGTTGGCCGCGACCTGCACCGGGCCGGCCGCAGCAGACGGGTCTGCCATGCCGAACGGAACGTTTTCAGGCGCCATGCTTGCCGGCGCTTGCGCGGTCGCCACCGCCTGTTCGGTCGATCCAGCCGCATCCGCCACGCCGAACGGAACGTTTTCAGGCGGCTGGGCGCCGACTTCGGTCTTCGGACGCGGAGCAAAATCCGGCAGCGGAATGCTGCGCGCCGGCAATGCCGCGATGATCGTCTCCGGCGTGTCGTTCTCCGGTTCAGGCGCAGGCGCCGGAGCATCGGCGGCTTCCGGAATTTCGGCGCGCTTGGCGTCCTGAGGCGCCACGATGGCAATGCCAGGCAGGTTGCTGCTCTTGGCGGACGGCGCCGGCTTCACGTTACGGGGCTTTGGCGCTGGCTCGGCCATCGCCACATCGGCGCTGTCGTCCGCCTCGTCGTCGCCGCCGCCGAAGAAGGCTGCCAGGAAGCCGCGGGATTTTTTGCCACCGCCGCTTGCGCTGGCCAGTTCGATGGCCGGCGCGCCGGCGCCCTTGCGGGCCTTGTAGGAGGCGAGCGCCTGTTGATAACCAGGCAGCGGCTTGCCGTCGCTCGGTACATGCAGCGTCTTGCCGTTGGGGAACACGCGCGCCAGTTCCTGGCGGCTGATGCCGGGCCAGTGGCGCACGTTGCCGACATCCATATGCACGAAGGGCGAGCCGGAGCTGGGATAGTAGCCGACGCCGCCGCCCTGCATCCTGAGGCCAATGTCACGCAGCTTCTTCAATGGGACGCCAGGAACGTAGAAATCCATCGCCCTGCCGAGCATGTGCTGGCTCTTCTCGGCGACGCCCCTGCTGCGGCTGCGCAGCATCGAATTCGTCGACGGCGAACGATAACCGCACACGACCTGGATATAATCGGTGGCGCCGCTCTCCCGATACGCTTCCCAGACCAGGTCCAGCAGGCGCGGATCCATCTTGGTCGGCTCGTTGCGACGCCAGTCGCGCAGGATGATGTTGATCTTTCGCAATCCCGCCTGGTCGTAGCGGCCATTGCGCTTGTAGACGATCTCCGCCTTTTCATGCGTGTGGAGATGATAGAGTTTCAGCGAGCGTGTCTCGGCGACGGCGCCGGTTGCCGCCGCTGCAAGGAACCCGACGGCAACAATCACCGCTGCCAGCCATCTCGGCCAGACGCTCATGTGATAATGCCGCCCGTTTTTGTGTCGTTCGATTCTGTTCAAATCAAAAGGCCTTGCAGGCTGCCGTTTTGTCCCCGGATTTGACCAAACGGATGCGTGGTGTGTGCATCCGAATATCGATCCTAATGGTTAATCATCGCTTATTGAAGCCGAAATGCGGTAACACGGTGGCGATATCCCGCCAAAAATATTGCGCAGGATATCTTGGTAAACCGCTGGTTTAGATCATGTTTTGGCGCTAGCTCGAAACACGATCTGTTACCGTCCGCCTTAATACGTGAACACTGCGGCGAATACCTCGTTTCGAGGCGTGCTTGCTTCGAATGGATGCCCGGATGAGAACCCGCTTGGCCCTGTGGCTCAGGAAGCGAGCCGTTCGACCCGGCCGGTTTCCGGGTCGATGCCGTATTCCTTGAGCTTGCGGTAGAGCGTCGACCGGCCGATGCCGAGGCGGCGGGCGACTTCGCTCATCTGGCCGTTGTAGTGGTCGATGGCGAGCTTGATCATTTCGAGCTCGACGTCGGCCAGCGCACGCACATTGCCGCGATCGTCGAGCGCCCGCAGCGTGCCGAAACGAGGCCTGGCCGGCGCATCGGGCTCGGCGGCTGCGATGCCGCCGGCGGCCGGTATGCTGTCGCGCGGCTGGCTGCCCGAAGCCAATCCGGAAGCTGGCCACCCTGGAGCTGCCCCCCCTGGAGCTGGCCCCCCTGAAGCTGGCAAGGCGATACCCGCATCGAGATTGACCGTGCCCTCGACCTGCGCCCGGATCTGCGGGAATTCTTCTTCGGTCAGCATGTCGCCGTCGGCGAGCACCGAAGCCCGGAAGACGGCGTTTTCGAGCTGCCTTATGTTGCCCGGCCAGTCGTAGGCCTGCAGCATGGCAAGCGCCGCAGCCGAGATGCCTCGCAGACGGTGGCGCGGATCGGTGGGCGCCACCTTCTCCATGAAGTGCTCGACCAGATAGGGGATGTCGTCGCGACGGTCGCGCAATGGCGGCACGAAGATCGGATAGACGTTCAGCCGATAGAACAGGTCCTCGCGGAACTTGCCGTCCTTGACCTGTTGCAGCAGGTTGCGATGGGTTGCCGAAATCAGCCTGATGTCGACCCTGACGGTCGAGCGCCCGCCAACCGGATCGACTTCGCCGTCCTGCACGGCGCGCAACAGCTTGACCTGCACGTCGAGCGGCAGGTCGCCGATTTCGTCAAGGAACAGCGTGCCGGTGTGCGCTTCGACGAACTTGCCGGTATGTTTTTCGGTGGCGCCGGTGAACGAGCCCTTCTCGTGTCCGAACAGGATCGATTCGACCAGATTGTCGGGGATGGCGCCGCAATTGACGGTGACGAAGGGTTTCGAGCGGCGGTCGCCGCTGCCCTGGATGGCGCGCGCCACCAGTTCCTTGCCGACGCCGGATTCACCTTCGATCAGGATCGGAATGTTGGAGGCCGCAGCCTTGCGGCCGAGCCGGATCACCCGATCCATCGCTGGACTGTGGGTGATCATGTCCTTGAACGTCAGATGGCCGCCGCGCTGCCGTGACGAGCGCTTCACTTCGCCTTCGAGCGCTTCGACCTTGAGGGCGTTGCCGATCGACGCCTGCAGCCTGTCGGGAGAGGCCGGCTTGACGACGAAGTCGAAGGCGCCGTGACGCATTGCCGAAACGACGGTTTCGATGCCGCCCTGCGCGGTCTGCACGATGACAGGAATGTGGATGCCGCGCTCGCGCATCGCCTTCAGCACGCCGATGCCGTCGAGGCCGGGCATCATCAGGTCGAGGATGACCACCGACACCTCGCGCGCATTGGGCCCGTCGACGAGATCGAGACCGGCCTCGCCGCCATCGGCGACGATCGCCGTGTGGCCGAATTTCGTCACCGCCGCCTCGAGCAGCCTGCGCTGCACGGGATCGTCATCGACTATGAGTATGGAAGCTGCCATGACTGATCCGACCGTGCCCCGCCCGAGAATGCGCCCTATGGATCATCTTGGCACAGGGTTCTAAATAAGCTTTCAAAAAACCCGGTGAATGAATTCCTTAGGATTTGACCGGCTTCTCGTTTCCTCGAATTTTTGTGTCTGGAAGGATCGGCAATGCGCATGGTTTTTGCTCGAAAGCTGGCGGCGGCGCCCGGTCAGGGCGTGGCGGAGCTTGGCGATCTTCCGGAATGGAATCTGGCCGATCTCTATTCGGGCATGGAAGCGCCCGAGTTGAAGCGCGACATCGCCAAGGCCGCCGCGGATGCCATCGCCTTTGAAAGCCGTTGGAAAGGCACGCTCGCCGCCGAGGCCGGGCGTGGAAGCGCCGGCAGGCTGGGCGAGGCGCTTCAGGCCTATGAAGCGCTGGAGGAGCTGATCGGCCGCATCGTCTCCTATGCGGGGCTTGTCTATGCCGGCAACACGTCGGATCCGCAGCGCGCCAAGCTCTATGGCGACATCCAGGAAAAGATGACCGATGCCAGCGCGCACCTGCTGTTTTTCGCGCTCGAGCTGAACCTCATCGACGATAGCGCGATCGAAACCGCACTCGCCGCCGATCCGGCCTTCGCCCATTACCGGCCCTGGGTGCTCGATCTGCGCAAGGACAAGCCCTATCAGCTCGAAGACCGCATCGAGCAGCTCTTCCATGAAAAATCGATCACCGGGCGCGGGGCCTGGAACCGCCTGTTCGACGAGACGATGACCGATTTGCGCTTCGACGTCGACGGCGAGGAGTTGACGCTGGAGCCGGCACTCAATCGCCTTCAGGATGCCGACGGCGAGGTGCGCCGCCGGGCATCCGAGGCGCTGGCCGCAACCTTTCGCAAGAATTTGCGCGTCTTTACGCTGGTCACCAACACGCTGGCCAAGGACAAGGAGATTTCTGACCGCTGGCGCGGCTTCGAGGACATTGCCGATTCCCGCCATCTCGCCAACCGCGTCGAACGCAGCGTGGTGGATGCACTCGCCGCCGCGGTTCGCGACGCCTATCCGCGCCTGTCGCATCGCTATTATGCGATGAAGGCGCGCTGGCTCGGCATGGAGGTGATGAACCACTGGGACCGCAATGCGCCCCTGCCGGAGACCCCGCAGGCGGTCATCGGCTGGGACGAGGCCAAGAACACCGTGCTTTCCGCCTACCAGCGCTTTTCGCCCGACATGGCGGAGATCGCCAGAACTTTCTTCGACCGCAACTGGATCGATGCACCGGTTAGACCCGGCAAGTCGCCTGGTGCCTTCGCGCATCCGACCGTGCCGTCGGCGCATCCCTATGTGCTGCTCAACTACATGGGCAAGCCGCGCGACGTGATGACGCTGGCGCACGAGCTCGGCCACGGCGTGCACCAAGTGCTGGCCGGCGGCCAGGGCGCCTTGATGGCGTCGACGCCGCTGACGCTGGCCGAAACCGCATCGGTGTTCGGCGAAATGCTGACCTTCCGCTCGCTGCTCGAGCGGACCACCGACAAGCGCGAACGCAAGGCCATGCTCGCCCAGAAGGTCGAGGACATGATCAACACGGTCGTGCGCCAGGTCGCCTTCTACGAGTTCGAGCGCAAGGTGCATGCCGAGCGCAAGAGCGGCGAATTGACCTCCGACAAGCTCGGCCAGTTCTGGCTTGAAGTGCAGGCGGAAAGCCTCGGGCCGGCGATCAAGCTGCGCGACGGGTACGAGGTTTTCTGGACCTATATCCCGCACTTCATCCACTCGCCTTTTTACGTCTATGCCTATGCATTCGGCGATTGCCTGGTGAACTCGCTCTACGCGGTCTACCAGAATGCCGAGCGCGGCTTTCAGGACAAATATTTTGCCATGCTGCGCGCCGGCGGCACCAAGCATCATTCCGAGCTTCTGGCGCCGTTCGGCCTCGACGCGGCCGACCCTGCCTTCTGGCAGATCGGGCTTGGCGTGATCAGCGGACTGATCGACGAGCTGGAAGCATTGGACAATTGATGCGCAACACTGGGTGATGCGCAACACCGGATGACCGGGTTTTCCAGAACAGTTTAGCTGCAATGCATATTGGCGATGGTTCTATTCTTGTCTTGGATATTTGTTCTTAAATAACTTTCCATGGAAGTTTTCCGTTAGATTCCCGTAAGCTGTATGATAGCGTCCGCCCTCAAGCTCAGCCGGGCACGTATGGATCCGGTCGGAAAATCCCGACCGGTCATGTCGCGTCGGCGGATGCGACAACGGTTGTTGGCCAGGGGCAAACCGGTCGCCGACAGCTCGATCGAAGCCGGCTGTTCTGCAGATTGCGGAACCACCATCGAATGGTCCTTCGCCGAGGTCATGGCCCCACAGGCCAGGGCGGACGGATCGGACTGGAGAGAGAAAGACAATGGGCACTTTTTTCTACATGCTCCTGGCGTTCCTGGTAGGTGTGTTGGTTGGCTGGTTCATTTGGGGACGCCTGCGTGGCGAGCTCGACAGTTTGCGCGGCGATCTCGACCGCACGCGCAGCGAACGTGACAGATTGCGGGCCGATAGCGACCGTCTGACCGGTGAGTTGGATGCATGCGGCCGCGCCCGCGCCGACCTCGAGCGGCGGCTAGGCGAGGCGCCGGCCGCCAAGGCGCCAACCGCGGCAACAGCCAAGGCGCCAGCCGCCAAGACCGGCGCGACCAAAGCCGCGATGCAGGCGCCGTCAACCCTGATGTCGACATCCGCACCAGCCAAACCGGCGCCGAAAAAATCTGTAACGGCGAAGGCCGCGACTGCGCCACGCGCAAGTGCCGCGAAAACGGCAACGCCGAAACCGCCTGCATCGAAAGCAAGCGCCGCGCCCAGGGCCGCGCCAGCGGCAAGCAAGGCTGCGCCGGTGGCAAGCAAGGCCGCACCAGCGGCAAAGAAAGCCGCGACCGGCAACTCAACGACCGCAGCGGCGGGCAAAGCCAACGATCTGCGTCGCCTGATCGGCATCGGCCCGACCAACGAGCGGCTGCTCAAAGGGCTTGGGGTCACGACCTATGCCCAGATCGCCGCCTGGACGCCCGACGATGTCAAGCGGATCGAGGCGACATTGAATTTCGACGGCCGCATCGAACGTGAACGCTGGATCGAGCAGGCGAAACTGCTTGCCGCCGGTGACGAGAAGGAATTTGCGCGCCGCTTCCCGACCGCGGGAGAAGCCAGCAATACCTGATCCATGGCAAGACGGCATCTGGAACAAGGCGGCGCCCTCTGGCGCCGCTTTTGTTTTTGCCCCCCGCGCCTTTGCGTCTTGAGACGCCGTTCCCTCGATTGCGCACGGTCGAGCCCCCATATAGATCGATCGCTGGTGACCGCAGCATCCGAGCCTTATGTCCCTGCCCCTTCCCTTTGCAATCTTCCGGAACGACGAGACCGCGCGTCAGCTCGTTTTCGACCGGCCGGCCGAGATAATCGCAGCGCATTGCGAGGCGGACTTTTTGCCGGCCCTGGAAGCAGTGCAGGCCGCACATGACGGCGGCAAATGGCTGGCCGGCTATTTCTCCTACGAGGCCGGTTACCTGCTCGAACCCAAGCTCGTTCCGCTGCTGCCGGCCGGCCGCCGCGCCCCGCTTTTCTGCGTCGGCGTGTTCAACGCGCCGGTCGAAGAGACGGTCGCGCCAGGCGATCTGCCGGCTAGCAACGGCCCGATTTTTGACGCCAAGGCAGCCTGGTCTTCGGACGACTACGCCAAACGCTTTGCCAGGCTGCATGACCACATCCGCAAGGGCGACTGCTACCAGGGCAATCTGACCTTTCCTGTCCACGCGCAATGGTCGGGCGATCCACTGGTCGCCTTCAACGCGCTAACCGAACGCCAGCCGGTAAAGTACGGGGCGCTGGTCGCGCTCGGCGATCCGATCGTCTTGTCGCGTTCGCCGGAACTGTTCTTCGAGGTCGACGCGGAAGGCATGATCGAGACACATCCGATGAAAGGCACCGCGCCGCGCGGCGCCACCAAGGCGGAGGACGATCGCCTGAAAGCGTTCTTGCGCAACGACGAGAAGAACCAGGCCGAGAACCGGATGATTGTCGATCTCCTGCGCAACGACATTTCACTAATCAGCGAGGTTGGCACGCTCGATGTGCCGGAGCTTTTCCGCATCGAGAGCTACCCGACCGTCCACCAGATGGTGAGCCGCGTACGGGCGAAACTCTTGTCCGGCCTCACCATCCGCCAGATTTTCGCCGCGCTGTTCCCCTGCGGCTCGATCACCGGCGCGCCGAAGATCCGCGCCATGGAGATCCTGCGCGAGCTGGAAGGTGGCCCGCGCGATGTCTATTGCGGCGCCATAGGCTGGATCGCGCCCGGCGGCCGGATGCGCTTTTCGGTGGCGATCCGCACCATCTCGCTCTTTGCCAATGGCGAGGCGGTCTACAACGTCGGCGGTGGCGTCGTCTTCGATTCGACGACCGAAGAGGAGTACCAGGAGTGTCTGCTGAAAGCCCGTTTCGCGACGGGAACACTACCGATTTCGAACTGATCGAAACAATGCGCTGGGAGCCCGGCTCGGGTTTCCTCCGCTTCGACCGCCATCTCGCGCGGCTTTACGGCTCGGCAAGCGAACTCGGTTTCGCCTGCGATCCGCAAAGGGTCGGCGAAGCGCTGATGAATGCGGTTGGCCACCAACAGATCGCGATGCGCACCCGCCTCGTCCTGTCGCGCAAGGGCGAAGTCGCGGTTTCGGTGCAGCCCTACGAGCCGCTCGCCGCAGACAAGGTCTGGACACTGCAGCTGGCGCGGGTGCGGCTTGATTCGAGCGACATGCTGCTGCGTCACAAGACCAGCCGCCGACAAACCTATACGCGCGCCCGCGCCGAATATCTTGCCAGCTGCGCCGACGAGGTGCTGCTCGCCAATGAGCGCGGCGAAATCTGCGAGGGCACGATCACCAATGTCTTTGCCGATTTCGGCGACGGCGTGCTGGCCACGCCGCGGCTCGATTGCGGCCTGCTGCCTGGCGTCCTGCGCGGTGAACTGCTGGATCAAGGCCGCGCCGGCGAAGCGGTCTACACGTGGAACGAACTGAAATCGGCCAAGGCGCTGTTCGTCGGCAACTCGCTGCGCGGATTGATCCCGGCGCGGCTGGGCTGAAGCATCGGGAGACAACAATGTTCGTGGTTTCGCTGAACTACAAGGTGCCGCTGGCCGAGATCGACCGCCTGCAGCAAGCGCACATCGAGTGGCTGAAGGCCTGTTATGCGGAAGGCATTTTTGTCGCCTCCGGGCCGAAGCGGCCGAGGACCGGCGGCATCATCATCGCGCACGGTCCACGCGAGGTGCTCGATGCCAGGCTGGCGGACGATCCCTTCGCCAAGGCAGGCGCCGCCGATTACGAAATCACCGAATTCACGGCGAGAATGGCCGCTGCCGCACTGGAAGTCTACAAAGAAGCATGAGTTTCCGCCCACCGACCCACACACCCTATGACGGCTCGTCGAAACTGTTCACCATCGGGCTGAAGCCGCTCAATCTCGATAGATGGATCGAGGTCGACGAATATCTGCTGCCCTATCTTGCCGAGAAACGCCGGCTTTACGCGGAAATTCCCGACAAGGTTTTTGTCGAGGAGCAAGCCACGCGCGACGCTCAGCGCGAAGTGCTCGATCTGCTCGGCGCGCATCTGGCGGCGAACTTTCCTGAGACCCACAGGCGTACCGACAACGCGATCGAGGTGATCGGCGGCACCGACAATCTCGAAGGCCCAGGAACCGCAGCTTCTTTCAGCGATGCGCCGCTTGTCGCGGCCTCGTTACTCGTCCAGGAGGATTTGATCCTGATGCGCCGCGACGAGAGCGGCTGGCGTCTGGCGGCCGGCTCGCTCTGCTTCCCCTCGTCATGGTCGCTGATCGAAAAATTCGGCAAGCCGCTGCAGCAGATCCACGCGCCGGTACCGGGTTTCGGTCCGGGCACACGCCCGGCCGATCTCATCAACCGCATGTTCGACGGCCTCCAGGGCCAAGCCGTCGAACGCTATAACTGGTCGATCCAGGCGGGCGACGCGCTCTACCATCCGCTCTCGAACCTCGAACGCATCGACCGCGCCAGCAGTCGCCCGTCGAGATTCCCGGACGGCGACATCGACGCCCACGCCTTTATCCGCGTCGAGCGGCAGACGCTGAGAAAGCTCCCCGTTTCGGGCGACGTACTCTTCACCATCCGTATCCATCTCGACCCGCTCGCCGTGCTGGAGCGCCACCGCGACCGCGCGTCACTCGCAGTGTCCTTGGCCGAACAACTTCTGGCGCTGGACGAGGCACAGCTCGACTACAAGGGGATGACCGCCGACCGTGACCGCCTGGTCGCGTGGCTCAGGGCGCTGGCGCTGTCCTAGAGCAGTTCATCGTTTCACGGAAACGCCGAACCGCTCTACCTCTTTGTTCTTGCGCAATTCCGGACGGAAAACCGTTTCACACCTTTCCTGGAATTGCCCTAAATCGCAGCCAGGCCCAGCAGCAGGATCGCGGACATCGCGGTAAAGACGGTGACGTTGACGTCCCACCGCCAGCCCGCCGGTCCAAACGGCGGCCGGAATGGTGGATAGCCGTTCTCGTCGTAAAGCACTCCGCCATAGATCGGCCGCGAGAGCATGGCCACGAAGAACGCTCCATACATGGCCGCGGCCAGTCCCCCCGCGAGATAGAGCCGCTCGGCCTCGAGTTGCCCCTTGATCCAGATAAGCCCGAGCGCAATCAGCGCCACTCCGGTGTAGCTCAGCACCTACCAGACGACGTGAAACCGGGCGTGGGGGGTCCACAACGGATTGGTCGCGTGGGTGGCGTTCAAGTCGGCTTTGATCGTCACCACACCGTAGCCCACGGTCGCGACGCTCAGCAGAATTCGGGCAAGCAGATGACCGTCGTAAGCGAGTTCCATCGCATTTCCTCCCTCACGCCGGAACGGCTTGAATGGCGCCCTGGGCACAGAAGAGCTGCCCATCGGCCAGCCGCGCATAATTATGGACGATCCCGTTCTCGTGATCCTGCAACTGCACAATGAAGTTGCCGCTCTGCTCCGTCCAGCTCGCGAGCACGAGATTCGGGCGCACGCTGGTCAGGCCGACGTTGACCACCTCGTCGATTTCGGTGGTCCCGATCGACGCCTGGATATGCAATTCCTGCGGCGAGAGAAATGTCAGCCGCGGTACGAAGGGGCCGAAAACGCAGTCGAAAGTCTTGCCTACGAGCGAGGCTGGAAAAGCATCGGTTGCTGCCATCATCCTCTCCTTGGGCATGGCCGCTGCGACCACGCCATTTGACGATTCTCGGTATCGCAGTCGCAGAAATATTCCGAATAGGTGCCCTTGGAGCGCTCCAAGGAATACGATCCCTCTATTTCGGTTTTGAGTCAATAAAATTCTTGGAGCGCTCCAAAAAATGGTCTATCTCAGGGAAAACGAGTGAATCGCCAATGCCCACCCTAGCCGATGTCGGCAAGGCTGCCGGAGTTTCCCGGGGGACTGTCTCCAACGTCTTCAACCGGCCGGAGCTGGTTAGGCCTGAATTGCGCGAGCGCGTCGAAGCGGCCGCGCGAGCGCTCGGGTTTGGCGGCCCCGATCCGAAAGGACGATTGCTGCGGGACGGCAAGTTCAATGCCATCGGGTTCATGCCGCCTGGCGCCTACGCCATCTCCGAAGTGATGAGAAGCCCTTACGGCCGCGAGCTGGTGCTCGGCGTTTCGCTCGCCTGCGACGAGGCTGGAACGACGCTCAGCCTTGTAAACGGCACCGTCAATACGCGCTTCGCCAGCATCCGCGATGCCCTGGTTGACGGCTTTATCCTTGGTCACAGCGCCGACATTGGTCTCATAACTTCGGTACAGAGACGGCGTCTGCCCTTCGTCATTCTCGAAAGCGACGCAGGTCCCGGCATCAATTCGATAAAGATCGACGGCAGGAGTGGAGCGGTTGCTGCTGTCCGGCATTTGACCGGGCTGGGGCACCGGCATTTTGCCATCCTTTCGGTGCGCCGGACTCCCGGCCCGCCGATTGTCCACATGCCCGGACAGGCAACCCGCCCGCTTCTGGCCGGCTTCCCGCTCGACGATGAAAGGCTCGACGGTTTCAAACAGGGTTTGGCGGAGGCGAATTTGTCGATCGACGATGTCCCGATCATCGAGACGATCCCAGGCGAGCCATCTGCCGGAGCAGTAGTGTTCGACAGAGCACCTGAAGCAACCGCGATCCTGACAATGTCGGATTGGCAGGCGATCACGATATTGGACGAGGCGGTTCGCCGCGGCATAGACGTGCCGGGCCACGTATCGGTCGTCGGCTTCGATGGCACCGCCGAATCCGCACGCACCACGCCTCCGATGACCACTGTCGCACAGGACGTGATCGGAAAAGGCAGGCTTGCCGCCCGAATGGTTCTTGACAATGAAGCCCCCCGCCAGGTCGTTCTGCCGGTAGAACTGGTGGTTCGAGCCTCCACAGCCGCGCCGAGGGCAAAAATCCGCTGAAACGGGCGGGCGCGCCATCCGCACCAGGGGCGGCGCTCGCAGCGTCTTTTCTCTGAGCAGCGTCTGGCACTGGACGAGGCACAACTTGACTATAAGGGCCTGACAGCCGACCGTGACTGCCGGCGGAAGACAACTGTAACTTGTGGCTTGGGGGAACAATGATCCAGCATCTTGGCAGGCCGGTCACGTTCATGGCCGCGATCCTGGGACTGTTGACAGCAGCCGAGGCGGAGCCGGTGACGTATGCCGGCAAGCTTGGAAAGAGCGATATCGTCGTCGAATTCGCCGGCGACCCCGCGGCCGCCGGCGGCCCGCTGGCCGGCCGTTATTTCTACCGCTCGAAGGGCGTCGACATCCCGCTGCAGGCCCGGTCTCAAAAGGGCAGCAAGTTCGAACTGGCCGAGGAGGAGGCATGCGGCGCCGACAATTGCGATAACGGAAAGGCCGCGCCGATTGCCGCCGTCTGGCGCCTGGCCTCATCGAGTAACGGCAAAACCCTTGAAGGCAGCTGGAACGGAAAGAAGGCGCTGCCGCTCAGATTGGAACGGGTCGCAAGTCGGCAGGTGACCGAGAACGAGCCCAGCAGCCCGCTCGATCTCTACGATTTCAGCTTCATGAAGTTCTTCGGCAATGACACGCCGCTCACCATGGAAACGTCCCCTTATGACTATCTGCGGATGGACACTCGGCTCGATAACGGCAAGACGACTGGTTGGCCGGACGCAACCTACCGCTATGTCGTCGACCCCCGCACCAAATTTGCCACGCCGCGCATTGTCGAACTGTTCGGCGACGTTCCAATCGAGGCCGCGAATGCTCTGCTGCAAGACAGGCACTGGCGCGCAAACATCGGCGCACTGGGCTGCGTGGCGGCGCAATATGCCGGCTTCAACGAAGGCGGGTCGATTGAGGGTGCGGACGGCGGCACACTCGGCGGCTATGAGGACAGCACATTCGAATTGACCTCGCTGACGCCGCGGCTGATGAGCTGGCGGGAGTCCGGCAGCATCTTCTGCGGCGGAGCGCATCCGACCAACTATTCGGACGCCTACATCATGGATGTGCGCCGCGGCGTCCTGCTCGGGCTTCAGGACATTTTCTTGGATACGGTGGATGGCAAGCCCGGTCCTTCCCTCGCCTCCTTGGTCAAGCAACGGCGCAAGAAACCGACCGATCAGACCGATATCGATCACGAAGCCGAATGCGGCATGGACGATCTCATCGGCGAATATCTGGCGGTCAGCCTTTGGCGTCAGGGTGACAAGCAGGTTCTGGTTTTCGGGCTCCAGACCCTGCCGCATGCCATCCAGGCCTGCGCCGACGATCTGCTGGAACTGCCGGTCGCCGAGGCACGTGACCTCTTCAAGCCTGAATTCGCAAGACTGGTCGAGCCGTAGCCGGGATGGCGCGGCGTGAGGCCGGCCGTCCGCTTTTCGCTTTATTGTGACAATGATCTATGGTTTGTCGCGCCGCGGCCAAGCCGCTGTTCCGAAGCGTTTTTTGAGGGAGTAATCGATAAATGGCGAATGAAAACTGGCCCGTTTACGGTGAGATCACCGGCCCTGTCGTGATGATCGGCTTCGGCTCGATCGGACGGGGAACGCTGCCGCTGATCGAGCGCCATTTCAAATTCGACAAGTCGCGCATGACGGTCATCGACCCGCGCGACACCGACCGCAAATTGCTCGACGAGCGCGGCATCACCTTCATGCAGGATGCGGTGACCAAAAAGAACTACAAGAAGCTGCTGACACCGCTTTTGACCAATGGCGGCGGCCAGGGCTTTTGCGTCAACCTGTCGGTCGACACTTCCTCGCTCGAGCTGATGAAGCTCTGCCGCAAGCTTGGCGTCCTCTACGTCGACACGGTGGTCGAGCCCTGGCTCGGCTTCTATTTCGACGAAAAGGCCGACAATGCCTCACGCACCAACTATGCGCTGCGCGAGACGGTGCGTACTGAAATCGCAAAGAACCCGGGCGGCACCACGGCGATCTCGTGCTGCGGCGCCAATCCCGGCATGGTCTCGTGGTTCGTCAAGCAGGCACTGGTCAACCTCGCCACAGATCTTGGCCTCGACTTCTCGGAACCCGCGCAGCACGATCGCGAAGGTTGGGCCAGGCTGATGAAGAAGGCCGGCGTCAAGGGCATCCATATCGCCGAGCGCGACACCCAGCGCACCAAGAAACCCAAGCCGATGAACGTGTTCTGGAACACCTGGTCGGTCGAAGGCTTCATTTCGGAAGGCCTGCAGCCGGCCGAGCTCGGTTGGGGCACGCATGAGACGTGGATGCCGAAGAACGCCAAAAAGCACAAGAACGGCTCGAAGGCCGCAATCTTTCTGGAGCAGCCCGGCGCCAACACGCGCGTGCGCACATGGTGCCCGACGTCCGGTCCGCAATACGGCTTCCTGGTGACGCATAATGAGGCGATTTCGATTGCCGATTTCTTCACTTTGCACAGCAAGAAGGGCAAGGTGCAGTACCGGCCGACCTGCCATTACGCCTATCATCCCTGCAACGACGCCGTGCTGTCACTACACGAGATGTTCGGTGCCGCCGGCGAGGCTCAGCCCGTGCATCACGTGCTCGACGAAAACGAACTGGTCGATGGCATCGACGAACTCGGCGTGCTGCTCTACGGCCACGCCAAGAACGCCTACTGGTATGGCTCGCAGCTGTCGCTGGCCGAGGCGCGCAAGCTGGCGCCCTACCAGAACGCCACCGGCATGCAGGTCACGTCGGCGGTGCTGGCCGGCATGGTCTGGGCGCTGGAAAATCCCGAGGCCGGCATCGTCGAAGCCGACGAGATGGATTACAAGCGCTGCCTCGACGTGCAGAACCCATATCTCGGGCCGGTCAGGAGCTATTATACGGACTGGACACCGCTCGACAATCGGCCTGGTCTGTTTTCCGAGGACCTCGACACCAAAGACCCGTGGCAATTCCGCAACATCCTCGTTCGATAGCAGCGTTGCCTCGACACTCCGCCAGCTTGCAATCGCCCGGAAATCGGGCGATTGAAGAGGGCGGACCGAGGAGAGGAATTTGATGATGACGATTGTGCAAAGGTTGCTTTCGGCTGGCGTTGCCGCAGCCGCTGCCGTCACGTTGGCGGCCTGCACCACCACCGGCCCAGGCGAGCCGCCGGTGATCACGGCCAAAGGGGTCGAAGGCTCCTGGATCGACGCGCAGGGCACGGGCTTGTCCACCTTCAGGGGCGGCAGCTTCGCGACCGTCGCCACCGATACCGGCCAGAAGCTTGCCGATGGCAGCTACACCATGACCGGCGGCACCTCAGTCGAGATCCATGGCACTTCGCTGATCCGCCAGACGCCGATCAGCTTCAACTGCTTGATGGTCTCCACCAGCCAGCTCAATTGCACCAGCGCGAGCGGGCAGAATTTTGTGCTGACCAGGCGCACCTGAAATTCGATTCCGACTTGACTTTGCAAAGGGCGGCGGCTTCAAGCCGCCGTCTTCTTGCGCCGGCAAAGCTGATGCCGATTTCCGCTTGCATCGACTGAAACGCGATGTGAACATGGCCCGAGAGGGCTGTTACATCCCAGTCAAACAAGAGCGTTAAACGCGTCTGGTCCAGTTATCCGGGAGACGAGAATGAAGAAGATCGCTGCCATCGCCGCGCTGTCGGCATCGGCGCTTGGCCTGTCGGCAGGGGTATCCTTTGCCGACTACACGCTGAACATCCTGCACATCAACGACTGGCACAGCCGCATCGAGAGCAACAACAAGTATGAATCGACCTGCTCGGCCGAGGAGGAGACCAAGGGCGAATGCGTCGGCGGCGCCGGCCGCCTGGTCACCGCGATCGCCCAGGAGCGCAAGAAGCTGCAAGGCCAGAACGTGCTGCTGCTCAGCGCCGGCGACAATTTCCAGGGCTCGCTCTTCTACACGACCTACAAGGGTAAGACCGAAGGCGAATTCCTCAACCAGATGAAATTCGATGCCGAGGTGGTCGGCAACCATGAGTTCGACGATGGCGAGTCGGCGCTGGCGCCGTTTCTCGACATGATCCAGTTTCCGGTGCTCGGCGCCAACGTGAAGGCCAATGCGCAATCCAAGCTCGGCGACCGCGTCAAGCCGTCGATCGTGGTCGAGGTCGGCGGCCAGAAGATCGGCATCGTCGGCGCGGTCACCAACGACACGCCGGAGCTTGCCTCCCCTGGCCCGAACATCGCCATTGAAGACGACGTCAAGTCGATCACCGCTGAGGTCGAGAAACTGAAGGGAGAGGGCGTCAACAAAATCATCGCGGTCACCCATATCGGCTACAAGCGCGAGCGCGACGTGATCGCCAAGATCCCGGGCGTCGACGTGGTGGTCGGCGGCCACAGCCATTCGCTGCTTTCCAACACCGACCCCAAGGCGGAAGGCCCTTATCCGACGATGGTCGACAATCCGGACGGCTACAAAGTGCCGGTCGTGCAGGCGGCGTCCTATTCGAAATATCTCGGCGAGTTCAAGGTCGTGTTCGACGACAACGGCGTCGTCAAGGAGGCCAGCGGCGATCCTATCCATCTCGACAAATCGATCATTCCCGACCCCGCCGTGCTTGCCCGTATCAAGGAACTCGGCGCGCCGATCGAGGCTTTGAAGAACAAGGAAGTCGCCGAGACCACCAAGGCGATCGACGGCAGCCGCGAAAACTGCCGCGCCCGCGAATGCGAGATGGGCAATCTGGTCTCCGACGCCGTCCTCGACCGGGTCAAGGGCCAGGGTGTAGAGATCGTCATCTCGAATGGTGGCGGCTTGCGCGCCTCGATCGACCAGGGCACCGTCACCATGGGCGAGGTTCTCACCGTCCTGCCGTTTCAGAACACGCTGGCGACCTTCCAGATCTCCGGTAAGGATCTGGTTGCCGGCCTCGAAAGCGGCCTCAGCCAGGTCGAGGACGGCGCCGGGCGCTTCCCGCAGGTTGCCGGCCTGAAATATGCGTTCGACAAATCGGCGCCGCCTAACGGACGCGTCAAATCGGTCGAGGTGATAGAAGGCGGCGCCTGGACGCCGATCAAACCGGAGAAGGACTACCTGGTCGCCACCAACAACTATGTCCGCCAGGGCGGCGACGGCTACAAGGTGTTCGCCGAGAAGGCCAAGAACGCCTATGATTACGGCCCGGGGCTGGAACAGGTCGTTGCCGATTACCTCGGCGCGCACCGGCCCTATACGCCGAAGCTCGATGGCCGCATCACCGAGATCGCCGCGACCGGAGCCCCGACCGCAGAACCTGCCAACCCGGCCGAACCGCCAAAACCTGCTGAGGCAGCGCCGATAAAGCCTGCTGAGCCGGCAATGCCCGAAATGCCGGCCGGCTCCGGCGACATTTCCAAAACGCCGCCGGCCGTCCCGGCGGAAACCGCGCCGGCAACACCCGCACCCGCCGAGCCGGCCCAGCCGGCGGCACCTGCGGCTCCGGCCACACCGGCTCCGGCGACCCCTGCTCCGGCCGAACCGGCCAAGCCCGCCGAGACAGCGCCTGCCCCGAGTCAGCCAGCCCCAAGTGAGCCGGCAAAACCTGCCGAGCCGGCTGCGACGGCACCAGCCGAAAGCAGCCATGTAATCGTCGCCGGCGATACCTATTGGGATCTCGCGGTGAAGGCCTATGGCGACGGCACCAAATGGAAAATGATCTACGATGCCAACAAAGCCTACGAGCCACGCCGGCTGCCGGTCGGCGCAACCTTGACTATCCCGGCGGCCTCGAAGTAATCCGGCCGCATGAACGCAATGCACCCGCCCGGCAAACCGGGCGGGTGCTGCATTTCTGGGATAAGGTGCGGCCAGACGCTGCATTTGAAAACCGGCGCGGCATCGCTACTTTCGCCGCGGCACCGTTGGTTCGCGGTGTTGGAGAACCTCATGACGCGTGCCAGCCCTGCTGAAATCAAAGCCGAGAGGACCACCGCCTCGCCGTCGGCAGGGCGCCCTCTGGTCAGGACCGGCAAGGTCGGTGTCATGCTGATCAATCTCGGCACCCCGGACGGCACCGGCTTCAAGCCGATGTGGCGCTACCTCCGGGAGTTCCTGTCCGATCCGCGCGTCATCGAGCTCAACAAGGCGATCTGGTATCCGATCCTCTATGGCGTGGTCCTCACCACCCGGCCGAAGAAATCGGGCGCCAACTATGCCAGGATATGGAACCGGGAGCGCAACGAGTCGCCGCTGCGAACCTACACCCGTGCCCAGGCCGAGAAGCTCGGGCTTGCGCTCGGCGATTTACCCAACGTCGTCGTCGACTGGGCGATGCGCTACGGCAACCCTTCGACCGAGAGCGTGGCCAACAGACTGGTCGAGCAAGGCTGCGACCGCGTCCTGTCTTTCCCGCTCTATCCGCAATATTCGGCGACGACGACTGCGACTGCCAACGACCAACTGTTTCGCGCGCTGATGAAGATGCGCCGCGCCCCGGCCATTCGCAGCGTGCCGCCCTATTACAACGAGCCGGCCTATATCGAGGCGCTCGCCCGTTCAATCGAAAAGCATCTGGCGAGCCTCGACTTCGAACCGGAAATTGTCATCGCTTCCTATCACGGCATTCCTAAACCCTATTCCGACAAGGGCGACCCCTACCAAGCCCATTGCCTCGAGACGACGCGGCTGCTGCGCGAAAAGCTCGGCTGGGATGAAAAGAAGCTGATCACAACCTTTCAGTCGCGCTTCGGCGCGCAGGAATGGCTGCAGCCCTACACCGACAAGACGGTCGAAAGACTAGGGCGCGAAGGCGTGAAATCGATCGCCATCGTCAATCCGGGATTTTCCGTCGACTGCATCGAGACGCTGGACGAAATCGGCAGGGAAGCGGCCGAGACCTTCCACCATGCCGGCGGTGAAAAGTTCGCACACATCCCTTGCCTCAACGACAGTGCCGAGGGCATGGCGGTGATCGAGGCGATGGTGCGGCGCGAGTTGTCCGGCTGGGCCTGAACAGATCACCCGTCCATGCACCTGCAATCCGTGATCACCTGATTGTAACGTTGCTGAAACACACTTAAGTGTTTGGTCAAGTCGGCCGCGTGGAATGTCCAACATGGCCGGCTTTTGAGGGGAGAGCCAAATGGGTTTCAGTGGTTTTGATATCGCGCTTCTTGTTCTTGTCGCCCTTGTCGTCCTGGTGCTTTTCAAGGGCATCCGGACAATTCCGCAAGGCTATAATTATACCGTCGAACGCTTTGGCCGTTACACCAGGACATTGAACCCAGGCCTAAATCTGATCGTGCCTTTCGTCGACCGTGTCGGCGCCAAGATGAACATGATGGAGCAGGTTCTCGACGTTCCGACGCAGGAGATCATCACCCGCGACAATGCCACCGTTGCCGTCGATGGTATCGCCTTCTATCAGGTGCTCAACGCGGCGCAGGCCGCCTACCAGGTCTCCGGCCTGCAGAATGCGATTCTCAATCTCACGATGACCAACATCCGCACCGTGATGGGCTCGATGGACCTCGACGAACTTTTGTCGAACCGCGACGCCATCAACGAGCGCCTGCTGCGGGTCGTTGACGAGGCGGCGCATCCCTGGGGCATCAAGATTACTCGTGTCGAGATCAAGGACATCAACCCACCGGCCAATCTCGTCGAATCGATGGGCCGCCAGATGATGGCCGAGCGCAATAAGCGCGCCCAGATCCTCGCCGCCGAAGGCCTCAAGCAATCGCAGATTCTGGAGGCCGAGGGCCGCAAGGAAGCCGCCTTCCGCGACGCCGAGGCGCGCGAGCGCTCGGCCGAGGCTGAAGCACGCGCCACGCAGGTGGTGTCGGAGGCGATCTCCAAGGGCGACGTGCAGGCGCTCAACTACTTCGTCGCGCTGAAATACACCGAAGCGCTGACCAAGATCGGCTCGGCGACAAACAGCAAGCTCGTTCTGATGCCGATAGAGGCCTCATCGCTGATCGGCACGCTCGGCGGCATTGGCGAAATCGCCAAGGAGGTTTTCCGGAGCGAAGGCACCGCCGCCGCCGCACGACAGGCCGCCCGCCCGCCGGTGGTTCGCCCGAGCGAAACCTGAGGCCGCCGCCATGCTCGACCGCATTGTTTCCGAACTCGGCCCGTGGAGCTGGATGGTCCTCGGCTTCGTCCTGCTGGTTATGGAGGTTATCGCGCCGGGTATTTTCATGCTGTGGATCGGCATTGCCGCGCTGTTGATCGGCGTCGTCTCACTTCTCATCTGGGATGCCGGTTTCTGGACCTGGCAGGTCCAGGTCCTCGCCTTCCTCGCGCTGTCGCTGGTCTCGGCCTATGTCGGCAAGCGGCTGGTGGGCGGGCGCCATGATGAAACCGACCAGCCGCTGCTCAACCGTCGCGGCGCACAGATGGTCGGCCGGACGGCGACCCTTGCCGAGCCGATCAAGGACGGGCGCGGCCGCATCAAGCTGGGCGACACGTTGTGGCGCGTCTCCGGCCCTGACCTGCCGGCCGGCACGCAGGTGCGCGTGACGGGCGCCGCTGATACCGACCTGGAACTGACGGTCGAGGCGGTCTAGAAGCCCGCTAGGCAGCACCGATGCGCAGCAGGTCGTGCAGATGGACGAGCCCGATCGGCCGCCTGCCTTCGACCACCATTAGGCTGGTGATGGCCGAGTCGTTGATCGTCTGCAGCGCCGTCGCAACAAGCGTGTCGGGCGCGGCCATTTTTGGCTCTCTGGTCATCACCTGATCGACGCTCATCGCCAGGAGATCGCTGCCGATATGGCGCCTGATGTCACCGTCGGTGATGATGCCGATCAGCTTGCCGTCCGCGCCAGTCACCGCCACGCAGCCAAACCCCTTGCGCGACAATTCCAGGATCGCTTCGCGCATGCCGGTACCTGACGACACCAGCGGCAGCCTGTCGCCGACATGCATGATCTCGCGGATCTGCGTCAGGTTGGCTCCGAGCTGGCCGCCGGGATGGAACGTGCGGAAATGGTCCGGGGTGAAGCCGCGTGCCTCGAGCAGCGCGATGGCCAGCGCATCGCCCATCACCATTTGCAGCAGCGTCGAGGTCGTCGGCGCAAGGCCGTGCGGACAGGCTTCCGGGGCTCGCGGCAGCAGAAGCACCACGTCCGCTGCGCGCGCCAGAGCCGATTTTTCGCCCGCAGTGACCGCGACCAGCGGGATCGAGAAGCGCCTCGAATAGGCGATGATGCCTTTGAGCTCGAGGCTTTCCCCCGACCACGACAGGGCGACGATAGCGTCGTTCCTGGCGATCATGCCGAGGTCGCCGTGATTGGCTTCGGCAGGGTGGACGAAGAAGGCCGGCGTGCCGGTCGAGGCGAGCGTCGCGGCGATCTTCGAGCCGATATGGCCGCTTTTGCCGACCCCGGTGACGATGACGCGGCCATCGATCTGCGACACCATGTCGACGGCCCGTGCGAACGGCTCGGCCAGCCCGTTTTCGAGAGCGTCTGCCAGTGCCGCGACGCCGGCCTGCTCCGTCGCCACCGTTCTCAGCGCCGAGGCAATCGCGGCCTGCCCGTCGTGCCGCTTCCTGTCTGGGGATTTCACGTCCATGGACGATGCGATTAGCGCTTCGGCGCGCGCCTGTCCAACGGAATTGCCGCCCCGAACACCTTGACGGCCCATCCCTCAACGCTCCGTTAACCATCCCCATTTACGGTTTCGTAAGTATGGCGCGCGTGCGCCGCGCAAGCAGTGGTGCCGATGTCCGGGTTTCAGCCTCAAAGCAAAATGGGACGAAAGGGCAAGGCGATCTGCGCTTTGCTGCTGGCAACCAGTGTCCTTGCGTTGTCGCGGCCGGCGCTGCTTTGCGCCCAGGAAACCGAGCTGCGCGGCGAGGTTTCGGAATCGACAATCCTGGACGACCAGCAGTACAAGATCAGGCAATCGAGCATGGCTGGAACCCAGGCCGCGCAGGCTGCTGCAACCGCCAACGACAATACGCCGCTGCCTACCTATCGTCCGGCCAGTCCGGGGGCCTTGCCTGACGACGGCACGGGCGAAGCGGCCACAACCGGCGGCACTTTCGATCCGCCAGAGGCCAGCGGCGACCCATTTCCCGACAACCCTGCTCCGCCGCCGCGACGGCGGCCAAGCGCAACGCAACGCGCCACCAATGCGGCCAACGCCGAAGACGAGACCGCGGACAGTACGAAGAGCAAGGGAACCGCGACTGCAGGCGCGGCGACGACCGATGACACCGATACAGCTGCCATAGACGAGCAGGATACGGTCAACCGCCGTGCCGTCACCGTCGATTCCGCCGAGAGGCTCAAGCTCGACCCCGGCGCCGAGCGCACCGAAGCCATCGAAGGCCAGAACAAAAAGAACGAGGACGATCCGTTCGCCGCCGCAGGCATCGAGCTCGGCTCCTTCGTGATCCGGCCGACGCTCGAGCAAGGCCTGACGTCTTCGACAAACGCCGATTCGAGCAGCCTCGGCAAGCCGGCATTGCTGTCGGAAACGACGCTACGCTTCAACGCCGTCTCCGATTGGCGGGAGAATTCGGCGACGGTTGAGGGCTATGGCATCTTCCGCGAAACCTTGTCCGGCTATGACATTCACGAGGCGCAAGGCCGCGTCGACGGCACGCTCAACATCGATCTCGACAATGATCTGCGCGCCATCGCCAAGCTGGGCTATGAGGCCGTGCCCGAATCAGCCTCGTCGCCGGACGCCATCGTCGGTGCCGTTGGGCAGCCAGTGCGCCAGACCGTGAACGGCAGTCTCGCCGTCGAGAAGGATGCCGGCAAGATGCGCTTCGCGCTGACCGGCGCGGTCGAGCACGACATCTTTGGCGACGCCAAGCTTTCGTCGGGCGGATCGCTGTCGCAGAAGGGCCGCGACTCGACGCTCTACACGGCCATTTTGCGCACCGGTTACGAGATCTCGCCTGCCATCACCCCGTTCACCGAAATCGAGATCGGCCGGCGCGCTTATGATTTGCGAGTCGATCCAAACGGTTTCCAGCGCTCCTCGACCAGGCTTGGCGCGCGGGCCGGCGTCGAGCTCGATCTCCGCGAAAAGCTTAGCGGCGAGTTCTCGGTCGGCTGGCTGCGCGAAGCCATCGACGACGACGCCCTGCCGGCGATTTCGGGCGCGACGGTCAATGCCGATCTCAAATGGTCGCCGGAACGCGGCACCACGATCGGGCTCACCGCACAGACGACCGCCGAGAACACGACGAACGCGGGCGAAAGCGGCGACATGCTCTATTCCGGCAGCCTCACGGGAGAGCGGCAAATCCGCGCCAACCTGACCGGAAATGCCGCACTCGGCCTTGAATGGCGCGACTATACCGGCTCCGACGATCATGATTTGACGCTGAGCGCCGAGGCTGGGCTGACGTGGTGGCTGAACCGCTACACCGGGCTCACCACCCGCGCCAGGACTGAAAAACTGACCAGCAACCTGGTTGGGCGCGACTACACGGCCAACAGTATCTTCGTCGGCTTGAAGTTGCAGCGCTAAACGCATGTCGCGCAAAAGTGTGCAGCGGTTTTGCGATAATGACATTCATAAAACAAGAACCTAATGCGCGTCGCATGAGGTCGGTCGAACGCGGCGCGCTTTAGCCGGTCTGCGGCAGCCGGTGTTGAAAACTACAAGGCTACGCCGCGGCGTTCTGACGGCGCGAGTTCGTCCAGAAGCGTGCGAATGACACCGGCCATGCTGGCATTCATGTCGCTGCGCCACAGTGCGAAGGCAACGTTGGCCTCGACGAAGCCTTCGGGCGAGCCGCAGTCGAACGTCCGCCCGCGGTAGTGGTAGCCGTAGAAGGGCTGTTGCTTCTGCAGCTTCAGCATTGCATCGGTGAGCTGGATCTCGTTGCCGGCGCCTTTTTCCTGACCTTCGAGTATCTTGAATATCTCCGGCTGCAGGATGTAGCGCCCGTTGATGTAGAGGTTCGACTGCGCCGTGCCGGTCTTCGGCTTTTCCACCATGCCGGTGATGCGGAAACCGTGATGCGCGTCCTCGCCGCGGCCGACAATGCCGTATTTGTGCGCCTCGGCCGGATCGCATTCCTGCACGGCGACGATGTTGTTGCCGGTCTCGGCGTAAAGCTCGACCATGTCCTTCATGCAGCTTTTTTCCGACTGCATGATCATGTCGGGTAACAGCAGCGCAAAGGGCTCGTCGCCGACAAGCTCGCGCGCGCACCAGACGGCGTGACCAAGGCCGAGCGGTACCTGCTGGCGGGTGAAGCTGGTCTGCCCCGGCGCCGGCTGCAGCCGCTGCAGGCGGGCGAGCTGGTCGTCCTTGCCGCGCTGCGCAAGCGTGTCGTAGAGCTCGAACTGGACATCGAAGTGATCCTCGATGACCGCCTTGTTGCGGCCGGTCACGAAGATGAAATGCTCGATCCCCGCATCGCGGGCCTCATCGACCACATACTGGATGACCGGCCTGTCGACGACCGTCAGCATTTCCTTGGGAATGGCCTTGGTAGCGGGGAGAAAGCGCGTGCCGAGACCGGCAACCGGGAACACTGCCTTGCGAACTCTCTTCATGTGCCAATTATCCATTTGCATGCCTGTTCGGCAATCCCGATTCGAGACATTTTCATGCCGAAATCGAGGATTACTGAACGGCGGGTCAGAAATCTCAGTTGGTAAAGCATTGACGCATCTTTTCACCCCGGACGGCACCTATGGTAAACCAAATGCTAACCGGGTTCGGCGATGAATAGTCTTCCTGAGATGAAGAAGGAGGAAAAGATGTCCGTTCGCAACGCCGCAAGGCGCTTCACCAGCGTCCTGACGGCCGCCAGCCTCTCGCTTGCCTTGCTCATGCCCAGCGGGCCGGCTTTTGCCGATGCCGGCTTCCGCCAATGGGTCGCCAGCTTCCGTGCTACCGCCGTGGCGAGCGGCGTTTCCGGCTCCGTCTACGACCAGGCATTCAAGGGCATCAACGACGCTGACCCGGTGGTGCTGGAAAAGGCCCGTACTCAACCCGAATTCACCGCGCCCGCCTGGGATTATTTCGACAACCGCGTCCATGACCAGTCGGTCGCCGTCGGCCAGCAGATGGCAAGGAAATGGAAGCCTTGGCTGGACAGGATCGAGGCAAGATACGGCGTCGACCGCTACATCCTGCTGGCCATCTGGTCGATGGAATCGAACTACGGCGAAACGCTCAAGCGCGATGATATCATGCGCAGTGTCGTGCGCTCGCTGGCGACGCTTGGTTATGCAGACCCGAAGCGCGCGAAATTTGCCCGCACCCAGTTGATCGCCGCGCTGAAGATCCTGCAGACCGGCGACATCGACGAAAGCCATCTCAGCGGCTCATGGGCCGGCGCGATGGGCCATACCCAGTTCATCCCCACCAGCTACCTGTCCTATGCGGTCGATATGGACGGCAACGGCAAGCGCGACATCTGGAATTCGATTCCCGACGCACTGGCGACAGCCGCCAATTTGCTGCGGAAGAACGGCTGGCAGGCAGGCAAGACCTGGGGTTATGAGGTCAGCATTCCGGACGGCAAGAAGCTGCCTGGGGGCTCGAAATCGCTGTCGCAATGGCAGGCGCTGGGCGTCACCCGTGCCAACGGCAAGCCGTTCAAGAACGGTGCGGACAAGGCGACGTTGAAGCTGCCCGGCGGCCGCGGCGGGCCAGCCTTCCTGATGATCAAGAATTTCTCGGTCATCAAGCGTTACAACAATGCCGACAAATATGCGCTCGCCGTGGGCCTTCTTGCCGACGAAATCGCCGGCTATGGCGGGCTTGTGCAGGACTGGAAGCGCCCGTTTACCAGGCTCTCCTTCGAGGAAAGGCAGGAGCTTCAGAAGCGACTTTCCGAGCACGGCTATTACGACGGCAAGTTCGACGGCAAGATCGGTGACGGATCGAAAACCGCCATCATGGCCTTCCAGGCAAAGGCCGGCTTGACCCAGGACGGGTATCCGAGCAAGGAAGTGCTCAAATGGCTCAGGCAGAACTAGAGCCGGTTACGGGATGGAGAGGGTGATTGGTTTCGGCTGCGCGCATCCGGTTAATCGTTCGTCGCGTGCCGATCCTCGTTCTGGCGATCGCCGTTCTGGCAGTCGGCGCCGCCAGTGCCTTTCATACCTCGGCCATGGCGCAGGAGCCGGAAAGTCGTGGCTGGTCGCTGCGCGACCTGTTGTTTCCGCGCAGAAGCGAGCGGTTTGAGCAGCCGCCGCCCGAATTCCAGAGAGAATTCCAGAGAACAAAGCCCAGACCCAAGCTGAGGAAGCCCCGGTCCGGTCGCCGGCCGCCGCCGGCCGAACCGACAACCCCGGTGACCGAGAAGGCGCCGGATGCACGCGTCGTTCTGGTGGTCGGCGATTTCATGGCGTCTGGGCTGGCTGAGGGGCTCGACGCCGCCTTTGCCGAGAACACCGGCGTCAGGATCGTCGTCCGTGCCAACGGATCGTCCGGCTTCGTGCGTGACGATGTCTACAACTGGCCAGAACAGGTCAAGTCGCTGATCGCTGCCGAAAAACCGGCAGCCGTCGTCGTCATGCTCGGATCCAACGACCGACAGCAGATGCGCGTCGGCGATGTGCGCGAGCAGCCGCGATCCGAAAACTGGACCAAGGAATACGAGCGCCGGACCGATGCGTTCGGCAAGGCCATCGCCGCAACCAAGGTGCCGTATCTGTGGGTCGGCATGCCGGCCATCCGGGTCTCGAAGATGACCTCCGACATGCTGGCCTTCAACGACATATTCCGCTCGTCCGCCGAAAGCCACGGCGGCGAATTCGTCGACGTCTGGGACGGGTTCGTCGACGAGAACGGCGCCTTCATCACCAGCGGTCCGGACATCAACGGCCAATCGGTGCGCCTGCGCTCCGACGACGGCATCAACATGTCGAAGGCCGGCAAGCGCAAGCTCGCCTTCTATACCGAAAAGCCGCTGATGAAGATCCTTGGGCTGGCCGCGCCGGGAAGCGTGATGACAGCTTCTGCCCCGGCCGGCGCTCCCGTCGAGGCGCCGGCACCTGCTGCCGCACCGATAGCGGTCGATCGCACCGTGCCGATGCTGCTCAGCGATCCGGCGCTGGACGGCGGTTCGGAACTTCTCGGCGCCGCCCCGCCGGCAAAAGCTGACAAGAATTTGCCGGGCGAAAGGCTGATCGTCGAGGGCAAGGCGCCCGACGCCTCACCGGGCCGTGCCGACGATTTCTCCTGGCCGCCGAAGACACAGCCTGCGACGGCGGCCGCATCCGACACGACGACGGCGATCCGGCAGTAAGCAGAACCTCTTCGGAACGGACTCAACGCGGCAGCACGCTCGATCCCATCAGCGCCTCGTCGATGGCGCGCGCCGCCTGGCGGCCCTCGCGGATCGCCCAGACGACCAGCGACTGGCCGCGCCGCACGTCGCCCGCCGCATAGAGCCTTTCGACGCTGGTCCTGTAATCCCGATCATTGGCCTCGACATTCTTCGAACGGCGGCTGTCGGTGACGATCGTCATCTGCCCGTCGAGCTCCGACACCGGCCCTCGAGCGGCTGGCCCGGCAAAGCCGATGGCGATGAACGCGAGATCGGCGCGGATAACGAATTCGGTGCCGGCGATCGGCTTGCGCTTTTCGTCGACCTCGCAGCATTTGACCCCGGTCAGCTGGCCGTCTTCGCCGATGAATTCGAGCGTCGCCACCTGGAATTCGCGCTCGGCGCCTTCGGCCTGCGAGGACGAGGTGCGCATCTTGGTCGCCCAGTAGGGCCAGACCGACAGCTTGTCTTCCTTTTCCGGCGGCTGCGGCCGGATGTCGAGCTGGGTGACGCGCACCGCGCCCTGGCGGAAGGCAGTGCCGACGCAGTCGGAGGCAGTGTCGCCGCCGCCGACGACGACGACATGCTGGCCGCCGGCGACGATTGGGCGGGACGGCCATGCGACCGACTGGATCGGCTCGCCGCCTATGCGCTTGTTCTGCTGCACCAAATAGGGCATGGCGTCGTGCACGCCGTCGAGATCATCGCCCGGGATGTTGGCCGGACGCGGTGTTTCGGAACCGCCGCAATAGAGGACCGCGTCATATTCGGCGAGCAGTTCGGCGACCGGCTTGTCGACGCCGACATTGACGCCACAATGGAAGCTGACACCTTCGCCCTGCATCTGCTCGATGCGCCGGTCGATATAATGCTTCTCGATCTTGAAATCGGGGATGCCGTAGCGCATCAGCCCGCCCGGCCGGCTCTCGCGCTCATAGACGTGAACGTCATGGCCGGCACGACCGAGTTGCTGGGCAGCGGCCATTCCCGCCGGCCCCGAGCCGATGACCGCGACGCGCTTGCCGGTCTTCCGTTCCGGCGGATAGGGCCGGATATGGCCGGTTTCATAGGCCTTGTCGGCAATCGCCTGCTCGATCGTCTTGATGGCGACCGGAATGTCCTCGAGATTCAGCGTGCAGGCTTCCTCGCAAGGTGCCGGACAGATGCGGCCGGTGAATTCCGGAAAATTGTTCGTCGAATGCAGGTTGCGGATCGCGTTGTCCCAGTCGCCATTGTAGACGAGGTCGTTCCAGTCCGGGATCTGATTGTGGATCGGGCAGCCGGTCGGTCCATGGCAATACGGAATGCCGCAATCCATACAGCGCGCGGCCTGCTTCTCGACCTCCTTGTCCGACATCGGCAGCGTGAACTCGCGGAAATGCCGGATGCGGTCGGAAGCCGGCTGGTACTTGTGCACCTGCCGGTCGATCTCGAGAAACCCTGTTACCTTGCCCATAGTCCAGTCCCTGCTGTCCGGAAGGCACGCCTGGCGACGCACCCGTTAACCTCATAAGGCAGCCGTGGCAACCTTCAGTCCGAGGTCAGGATTGTTGATGAAGATGGTTGCCGGGACGCATGGCCTCCCGGCAATTTCCAAATCTATTCCGCCGCCACGTTCATGCGCATCCGTTCCATCTCGATCAGCGCGCGGCGGTACTCGACCGGCATGATCTTCCGGAATTTCGGCCGGAAAGTTGTCCAGTCGTCGAGGATTTCGCGACCTCGTACCGAGCCAGTGTAGTGGACGTGGTTGGAGATCAGCTGGTAGAGCCGCTCCTCGTCGTGGCTGGTCATATCGCCGGATACGTCGACACGGCCCTTGTGGTCGAGATCGCCGCCATGGTGGAGCAGCTTTTCCATAAGGTCGTCCTCTTCCGGAACCGGCTCCAGCTCGACCATCGCCATGTTGCAGCGCTCGGCGAAATCGCCCGCCTCGTCGAGCACATAGGCGACGCCGCCCGACATGCCGGCGGCGAAGTTGCGGCCGGTCTGGCCGATAACGACGACGATACCGCCGGTCATGTATTCGCAACCATGGTCGCCGACGCCTTCAACGACGGCGGCGACACCCGAATTGCGCACGGCAAAACGCTCGCCGGCGACGCCGCAGAAATAGGCCTCGCCCTCGGTTGCGCCGTAGAGCACGGTATTGCCGACAATAATGGACTCGGCAGCAACGATTTTCGTGTTCTCCGGCGGGCGGATGACAATGCGGCCGCCCGACAGGCCCTTGCCGACATAGTCGTTGGCAGCGCCCACCAGTTCGAACGAGACGCCGCGCGCCAGGAAGGCGCCAAAGGACTGGCCGGCCGTGCCGGTGAGCTTGACCGAGATCGTGTCCTCGCGCAGGCCCTTGTGCTTGAAGCGCTTTGCCACCTCGCCCGACAGCATGGCGCCCGTCGAACGGTCGACGTTGCGGATCGGCAGTTCGATACTGACCGGCTGCCTGGCTTCGAGCGCCGGCTTTGCCAGTTCGATCAGCTTGCGGTCGAGCACGTCGTCGATCGGATGCTTCTGCCGCTCGGTCCAGTGCACCGCCTCGTGCGGCGCATCAGGCTTGTAGAACATCTTGCTGAAGTCGAGCCCGCGCGCCTTCCAGTGCTGGATCAGCTCGCGCTTTTCCAGAAGGTCGGTGTCGCCGATGATCTGGTCGAGATGGGTATGGCCCATCTCGGCAAGCAGCGCCCGCACCTCTTCCGCCACATAGAAGAAGAAGTTGATGACGTGCTCGGGCGTGCCCTTGAAGCGCTTGCGCAGCACCGGGTCCTGTGTCGCGACGCCGACCGGGCAGGTGTTGAGATGGCACTTGCGCATCATGATGCAGCCGGCCGCGATCAACGGCGCGGTCGAAAAGCCGAACTCGTCGGCGCCGAGCAGTGCGCCGATGATGACGTCACGCCCGGTGCGCAGGCCGCCATCGACCTGCAGCGCGACGCGCGACCTGAGACCGTTGAGCACCAGCGTCTGGTGCGTCTCGGCAAGGCCCATCTCCCACGGGCTGCCGGCATGCTTGAGCGAGGTCAGCGGCGAGGCGCCGGTGCCGCCGTCATAGCCTGATATGGTGATGTGGTCGGCACGCGCCTTGGCAACGCCGGCCGCAACTGTGCCGACGCCGACTTCCGAGACCAGCTTGACCGATACATCGGCCGCCGGATTGACGTTCTTCAGATCGTAGATGAGCTGCGCCAGATCCTCGATCGAATAGATGTCATGATGCGGCGGCGGCGAGATCAGGCCGACGCCCGGCGTCGAATGCCTGACCTTGGCTATGGTCGCATCGACCTTGTGGCCCGGCAGCTGGCCGCCCTCGCCGGGCTTCGCCCCTTGCGCGACCTTGATCTGCATCATGTCGGAATTGACCAGATATTCCGCCGTGACGCCAAAGCGTCCCGAAGCGACCTGCTTGATCGCCGAGCGTTCGGGGTTCTTGCCGCCGCCCGGCAGTGGCAGATAGCGGTCGGCCTCTTCGCCGCCCTCGCCGGTGTTCGACTTGCCGCCGATGGCGTTCATGGCGCGCGCCAGTGTCGTGTGCGCTTCCCTTGAGATCGAGCCGAAGGACATCGCCCCGGTCGAGAAGCGCTTGACGATATCGGCGGCCGGCATCACCTCGTCGAGCTTGACCTTCTTGCGCCCGGTCTCTTGCGCCAGCCTGATCTTGAACAGGCCGCGAATGGTCTGCGCCTGTGCCGTCTCGCTGTCGATCTGGGCGGAATAGTCCTTGAACGTTTCCCACGAGCCTTGGCGCACGGCGTGCTGCAAGGTCGCCACTGCGTCGGGCGACCAGATGTGGGCCTCGCCGCGCATGCGGAACATGTATTCGCCGCCGACCTCGAGGCTGTTGCGCAGCACCGGGTCGTTGCCGAAGCCGTCGGTGTGGCGGCTGACCGTTTCGGCGGCGATCTCGTCCAGCCCGACGCCTTCGATCAGCGTCGCCGTGCCGGTGAAGTACTTCTGCACGAAGTCCGACTTCAGCCCGATGGCATCAAAGATCTGCGCACCGCAATAGGACTGGTAGGTGGAGATGCCCATCTTGGACATCACCTTGAGGATGCCCTTGCCGATTGACTTGATGTAGCGGGAGACGACCTCGTAGGCATCGACCTCCGCCGGCAATTCGCCACGCTTGTGCATATCGAGCAGCGTGTCGAAAGCGAGATAGGGATTGATCGCCTCGGCGCCGTAGCCGGCGAGACAGCAGAAATGATGCACCTCGCGCGGCTCGCCGGATTCCACGACGAGCCCAACCGAGGTGCGCAATCCCTTCCGGATCAAATGATGATGCACGGCCGCCGTTGCCAGCAGCGCCGGAATGGCGATGCGGTCCGGCCCGAGCTGACGGTCCGACAGGATGATGATGTTGTAGCCGCCGGCGACCGCCGCCTCGGCGCGCTCGCACAGCCGGTCGATGGCGCCCAGCATGCCGGCCGCGCCTTCATTCGAAGCATAGGTGATGTCGATCGTCTTGGTGTCGAAACGGTCCTCGGTGTGACCGACCGAGCGCAGCTTCTCCAGATCGCCATTGGTCAGGATCGGCTGGCGCACTTCGAGCCGCTTGCGGCGCGAAGTGCCGACAAGATCAAAGATGTTGGGCCGCGGCCCGATGAAGGAGACGAGGCTCATCACCAGTTCCTCGCGAATCGGGTCGATCGGCGGGTTGGTGACCTGTGCGAAGTTCTGCTTGAAATAGGTGTAGAGCAGCTTCGATCTGTCCGACATTGCCGATATCGGCGTGTCGGTGCCCATCGAGCCGACCGCCTCCTGCCCGGTGGTCGCCATCGGCGACATCAACAGCTTTGTGTCTTCCTGGGTGTAGCCGAACGCCTGCTGGCGGTCGAGCAGTGAGACATCCCTGCGCAGGGCGCGCGGCTCGACCGGGTTCAGATCCTCGAGGATGAGCTGGGTGTTGGCGAGCCAGCTCTTGTACGGGTGCCTGGTCGCAATCTCCGACTTGATCTCCTCGTCGGAAACGATGCGGCCCTTGTCCAGGTCGATCAGCAGCATGCGGCCGGGCTGCAGCCGCCACTTCTTGACGATCCTTTCCTCTGGCACCGGCAGCACGCCGGCTTCCGAGGCCATAATGACGCGGTCGTCGTCGGTGACGATGTAGCGCGCCGGCCGCAGCCCATTGCGATCGAGCGTGGCGCCGATCTGGCGGCCGTCGGTGAAGGCAACCGCCGCCGGCCCGTCCCACGGCTCCATCAGGGCTGCGTGATACTCGTAGAAGGCCTTGCGGTCCTGACCCATCAGCTTGTTGCCGGCCCAGGCTTCCGGGATCAGCATCATCATGGCATGGGCGAGCGAATAGCCGCCCTGCGTCAAGAATTCGAGCGCATTGTCGAAGCAGGCGGTGTCCGACTGCCCTTCATAGGAGATCGGCCATAGCTTCGAGATGTCGTTGCCGAACAGTTCGGAATCGACCGAGGCCTGCCGTGCCGCCATCCAGTTGACGTTGCCGCGCAGCGTGTTGATCTCGCCATTGTGGGCGACCATGCGGTAGGGATGCGCCAGCTTCCACGACGGGAACGTGTTGGTCGAGAAGCGCTGGTGGACCAGGATCAGCGCCGTCTCGAAACGCGGGTCGGTGAGGTCCTTGTAGTAGGCGCCGACCTGATAGGCCAGGAACATGCCCTTGTAGACGATGGTCCGCGACGACATCGAGACGACATAGAAGCCGTTGTCGACGCCTTTGGTCTCCTCGTGGATACGGCCGGAAATGACCTTGCGCAGGATGTAGAGCCGCCGCTCGTAATCGTCGTCGTTCTCGATCTCGGCGCCGCGGCCCAGGAACACCTGCCGGTGCACCGGCTCGGAAGCGGCGATGTCGGGCGCCTTGGACAGCGACGAATTATCGACCGGCACGTCGCGAAAACCGAGCAGCGGCTGGCCTTCGAGCTGCGCAACCTCGGCGATGATGCCTTCGATATGCGCCTGCAGCTCCGGGTCGCGCGGCATGAATACATGGCCGACGGCGTAGTGGCCAGGCTTCGGCAGTTCGACCCCTTGCTTGGCCATCTCCTCGCGGAAGAAACGGTCCGGCAGTTGCACCAGCACGCCGGCGCCGTCGCCCATCAGCGGATCGGCGCCGACGGCGCCGCGATGCGTCAGGTTTTCGAGCACGGCAAGGCCGTCCTCGACAATCTGGTGCGACTTTACGCCCTTCATGTTGACGATGAAGCCGACGCCGCAGGCATCATGCTCGTTGCGCGGATCGTAGAGGCCGTGCGCGGCATAGCCGGTGCTGGTTCGCCCAATATTGGTCAGGGACGGATTTTTGACGGCTGCCGCTTTCGTCTGCGCGGCCTTCGTCGCAGATGGCGTCATGTCCATCATCGTCCTGTCCTCCGTTCCGTCCCCTTCGGGCGCTGGTTTCCGTCGGGAAGCGCGTGGCTCCCCTTTCAATCTTGCGGCACGTCTTGCGAAATTCTTGCCGACCGTGCGGCTTTCCGCATGGTTCGCATATGGTATTCGTACAGGCCAGAGCCAGGCTGTCTAGCTATCGCTCGCGGCAATTGCCGCAGAGGCGCAATCATATGCCAATGCGGCCAGTTTTGTGCGACAAAATAAGACAGCACTACTGTCCTAAATTTTTATGACAGAAATTTTGGATGCACACAAGACCGATTCACAAAATTCTTGAAGCTTTCGCGACAGAAAATTGCGCGGAACGCGGTCACAGCGTAACCTTCCGTCGCTGCGTCTACGGTCAGGCTTTCGCTGGCTTTAGCGGATTTTCTGCATCTGCCACTTGCGGCCGGCGTGCGAAAGCGGCCAAGCTCGCACCGATTTTCCCCAGCATAGGCAGACGCATGATTTTCGCTTCCGACAATTGGGCAGGCGCCCATCCCCGTATCGCTGCCGGCCTCTCGGCCCATGCCGACGGCTTCTCCACCGCGTATGGCGACGGCTTCCTCGACAAGGCAGTTTACCAGCGCTTCAATGAAATCTTCGAATGCGAAGTCGCGGTGTTTTTCCTCGCCACCGGCACCGCTGCCAATTCGCTGTCGCTGACTGCCTATAACAAGCCAGGCGGCATTTCCTTCTGCCATCGCGAATCGCACGTCATCGAGGACGAATGCGGTGCACCGGAATATTTCACCGGCGGTTCGCGGCTTTATACAGTCGAAGGCGCACTCGGCAAGATCGATGCCGGCAATCTGGAACGGGCGGTGGACCGTTTCGCACCCGAAAACGTCCATTCCGGGCGGCCGATGGCGGTTTCGATCACGCAGTCGACCGAGGTTGGCACCGTCTACACGCTGAACGAAATCGCCAGGATTTCGGCGATCGCAAAGCAGCGGGGATTGCCGCTGCACATGGACGGGGCCCGCTTTGCCAATGCGCTCGTCGCGCTGGAAACGACGCCGGCCGAAATGACCTGGAAGCACGGTGTCGACATCCTCTCCTTCGGCGGCACCAAGAATGGCTGTTGGTGCGCCGAGGCGATCGTGCTGTTCGACCTCGAGCGAGCCAAGGAATTGGCCTTTTTGCGCAAGCGCGCGGCCCAGCTGTTCTCGAAATCGCGCTTCATCGCCGCGCAATTCGATGCCTATTTCAGGGGTGGGCTATGGCTCGACACGGCACGGCACGCCAATGCGATGGCGGCACGGCTTGCCGCGGCGATAGAAGATTCCCCTTCGGCCCGGCTGGCCTGGCTGCCGCAGGCGAACGAGGTCTTCGCGGTCATGAAAAAGGCCGACGCCGAAAGAATGCAAGCGGCAGGCGCGGCCTTCCACGACTGGCACAGGCCGCTCGGCTACGACGGCCATATTGGCGAGGACGAAGCGCTCTATCGCTTCGTCACCAGCTTCGCGACCACGGCCGACGAGGTCGACCGTTTCGGCTACCTGCTCGCCGGATAGCAAGCCTTGCCCACCAGCAAAAAGAGCGGCGCATTGCTGCACCGCCCTTTCTTCCCGGGGAGTTGGCATCCCGGGAGAGTTTAGCTGCCTGGCTTAGGCGGCAGTCTTGGCCTCGATCTGCTTGGCCTTGGCCGGAGCCGAGGTGATCGCGATCTTGCGCGGCTTCAGCTCTTCGGGGATGTTGCGCTTGAGGTCGACGAAGAGCAGGCCGTTCTTCAGCGCGGCGCCGACAACCTCGACGTGATCGGCAAGCTGGAAGCGGCGCTCGAAGGCTCGGCTGGCGATACCGCGATAGAGCAGTTCGGAGCCTTCGCCATTGCCTTCCTCCTTGCGCTCACCCTTGACGGTCAGCACATTGCGGTGAGCTTCGATCGAAATCTCATCTTCCGAGAAGCCGGCCACAGCCATCGAGATGCGATAGGCATCTTCGCCCGTGCGCTCGATGTTGTAAGGCGGGTAGGTCTGGCCTTCCGGTTGCGCAAGCGAATCGAGCATGGTGAACAGCCGGTCAAAACCGACGGTCGAACGGTAGAGCGGGGAAAAATCAACGTGACGCATGGTGTGTTCTCCTGTTGAGCAACAAGGTTGCGTATGGCCGGTGCGAAACCCGTGACGGCGTTCCGGATGGGCCAGCGACCCCGACATTGGCGGCCGCATGACAAATTTGGGAAGCGGGCGACGGCATTTCAAGATTTTCCCGCGTCCGAACGGGACCGGTCCCGGCCCACGTCCCGATGTTGATGAACGGCAGATGAACCGTGGCTTCGGCGAGCGTTCAGCCAGGCGGCATTAAAACTGTTCTCGAGATCACGAACAGGTCGCCGGAAAAGGCGACACGACGAGGCCGAACCGGGTGTAACGTCCCTTCCTCCCGGTCGACAGAGGCCGGAAGCACGCCCAAGGCTGCTTCCGGCCTTTCTTGTTCGCTGCCTGGGTCGACCTCCCCGACGTCCCGAATTCCTTTGCTTTTGGCGCATGGGCGTTTATGCCTGATTTGCGCCCGTCGGCACCGACACCAACCAAACACCGTATGACCGATCTTTTCCACCAGCCCCCCCTCTTCCACGAAACTCCGGGCAATCCGCTGCCGGAAAACGCGGCCGGCGGCTTCTTCACCACGCGCGACGGCAAGAAGATCCGCTATGGGCTGTTTGCCGCGGTTACCCGCCCGATGAAGGGCACCGTCGTCGTCCTGACCGGCCGCAACGAGTGCATCGAGAAGTATTTCGAGACCATTCGCAACCTTGCCGACCGGGGCTTTGGCGTGGCAACCCTCGACTGGCGCGGCCAGGGCGCTTCCGACCGGCTGATCGGCGACCGACAGCGCGGCTTCGTCCGGAGCTTCTTCGACTACACCGGCGATCTGGAGCAGTTCTTCGAGGAGATCGTGCTGCCCGATTGCCGAGGGCCCTACTACATACTGGCCCACTCGGCCGGCGCGGTGATTGCGCTGCTCGCCGCGCCCGCAATGGCGAACCGCGTGCGCCGCATGGTGCTGATCGCACCGTTCTTCACCGTGCCGGACCTCCCGGTTTCGGTAAAAACCGTCCGCCGCATCTCTTCGCTGTTCTGCCTTCTCGGCCTTGGCCGGCTCTATGCCGCATGGGGGCCGCGGCCCAAGGAATCGGTGCCCTTCGCCATGAACAAGCTGACCAGCGACCCGGCGCGCTATCGGCGCAACACGCTGATCTACGAAACCTATCCGCAGCTGGCGCTTGGCGGACCGACGATCCGCTGGCTGAAGGCGGCCACGGAGGCGTCCTTGATCGTCAGCAACCCGGATTTCATGGCCAAGATCCAGGTGCCCTTGCTGATGATCGCCGCCGGCGCCGACCAGGTCGTCTCGACCAGGGCAGTCGAGGCCTATGCGAGGCGTCTGCGCGTCGGCTCGCTAGTGATGATCGACGGCGCCCGCCATGAGATCCTGCAGGAAGCCGACCTCTATCGCGAGCAACTGCTTGCGGCATTCGATGCCTTCATCCCAGGAACCGGCGACGCTGTTTGACCGCTTCGCCGGCGCCCGGCAATAAAGCCTGCGCGGGTCGCTTGCCCGGCACAGCTCGCCCCCTTATTCCCGTTCAGGCATCGCGCGCTAGGTTGCTGCCAAAGAGGTTGGAGGTCATTCGCCGGGAGAAAAACGACCATGAACGCATCGAACACGCTGTCACGTCAGGGGCATCGGCTGCTGCAGATTGGCGTCGCGCTGCTGCTGTTTTCGTCATTCGAGGGGTTTGCAATACCGTACCTCGCCGCACCGCGGCTCGGACTGTCCGCGCACACGCTCAGCGCCTTGGAGGGCGTTCTTTTGCTGGCGCTAGGCCTCACATGGTCTAGGCTCAATCTCGGCGCGGCGATGTCGCGGATTGCGTTCTGGCTCCTGATCTATTCGGCTTTGGCGATCCTGGCCGCCTACGTGATTGCCAGCGCCTGGGGGGCCGGCAACGAGACAATGCCGTTGGCCGCCGGAGCCGTCCACGGGAGCGCCTTTCAGGAAGCCGTGATCAAAGGCGTGGCGTATTCGTCCGCGCCGACCGGCCTCATCTCTTTCGTGCTCATTTTGTGGGGCCTGCGTCTCTCGGACGCTTGGCCTGCCGACTGCTAATTTAGAACCGCGGTTTCCGTCGGATTTGCGCAAAAACAGACGCTTGGGTGCACCGGATGCTCAGCCGCGCAGCGCCGTCATCGCCGCCGCGTGCAGCTCCGGTGTCGCCGCCGCCAGGATGTCGCCGCCGTTTTCCGCCGGTCCGCCCTCGAAAGTGGTGACGACGCCGCCTGCCTTCTCGATGATCGGAATCAGCGCCACGATGTCGTAGGGCTTCAATCCCGGATCGGCGACGATATCGACGCTGCCCGCCGCCACCATGGCGAAGGCATAGCAGTCGGTGCCGTAGCGGGCGAGCTGGACCTGCTTCTCGAACAGGTCGTAGCGTGAGCGCGCGTCTCCCTTGAACAGCGCCGGCGTGGTGGTGAACAGCGTCGCTTCGGCGAGATTTGTGGTCTTGCGCGTCGTGAGTTTTCGCGGGCCACCCGGACCTTCATAATGCGAGCCGGAAGCATTGGCGTAGAACAGCTCGCCGGTGAAGGGCTGCGACATCATGCCGGCGACGGCATCGCCGTCGACCGTCAGCCCGACCAGCGTGCCCCATACCGGCAGGCCGGAAATGAAGGCGCGCGTGCCGTCGATCGGATCGATCACCCAGACATGCCGGCTGGAGATGTTTTCGCTGCCATGCTCCTCGCCGAGGATGCCGTGATCGGGGTATTGCGCGCTGATCACCGCCCGGATGGCGCGCTCGGCTTCACGGTCGGCCTCGGTGACCGGGTCGAAGCTGCCGTGCTCCTTGTTGGTGACCGCGCCCTGATTGCGGAAGCGCGGCAAGGTCTCGGCTGCGGCGGCACGCGCAATGCGCCGCATGAACTCGATGCTGATGTCCAACTGATTCTCCCGCTTCAGCATGTCTGAGATGCCGGTATGCCTACGGTTTTATGCCGAAACAAAGGCGTTTTGCGCCAAAACAACGCGTTCGGAGCCTTTCGCACGGTGCCAACTGTTGCTCGAATGCAACGCCGCCGTCATGGAAATGCAGTTTCCACTTCACAGTGAATTAAAAAAGCCGGAACGCGCCTTGACATTTGTGCAGCGCACAATACGTTTGTTCTCGGACAGGGGTTCCTGTCCATGCCCTCCTTGGGCGTTTCCTCCCTAGACTTCGACCGTGTCGTGCAAACGATGCGGTCTTTTTTTACGCTGCCGCATAAGCGGCGAGTACCGCGATTCCGGCGCTATTCGGCAGCCAGCGGTAGATCCATGAAATTGTGATCGGGCATCGCCATCAGTTCGGCCGAAAACCGCGCCAGATCGCCGGCCAGGGCGTCGAAACCAGCCGATCTCTGGAACGTCCGCTCATTCATGTAGAGCCCGCGATTGACCTCGATCTGCAGCGCATGCAGATGGCGCACGGGGCGGCCATAGTGCTCGGTAATGAAGCCTCCGGCATAGGGCTTGTTGTGGGCGACGCTGTAGCCCATGCCGGTGAGCAGGCCGATCGCCGTCTCGGTCAACGCCGCCGTGGCGGAAATGCCGAACCGGTCGCCGACAATGAAATCCGGACGCAATCCGCTGTCGCCGACCCGTATGCTTGCCGGCATCGAGTGGCAGTCAATCAGCACGGCGTAGCCGAAGCGCGCATGGGTTCTGGTCAAAAGCCGTTTCAGCGTCTCGTGATAGGGCTTGTAGACCGCTTCGATGCGCGCCACGGCTTCCGCCAGCGGCAAGCGGCCGGAATAGATGTCGAGCCCCTCGCCGACCAGCTTGGGCACGGTGCCGAGCCCGCCGGCCACCCGCGCCGAGCGGATGTTGCAGAATGACGGCACCGGTTCGGCAAACATGCGCGGGTCGAGTTCCCACGGCTCCCGGTTGACGTCTAGATAGGCGCGCGGGAAGTTTGCCGCCAGCATCGGCGCCCCGAGCGCGACGGCACCGCCGAACAATTCCTCGACATAGCAGTCCTCGGAGCGGCGGATGGCGTTGCGGTCCAGCTTGGCCATAGCCATGAACCGGTCCGGATAGTAGCGGCCGCTATGCGGCGAGTTGAAGAGGAAGGGAACGCGCTGTTCGGCGCCCGATCGGATTTCGAAGGGTGGAACGACCGAAAAATCCTCGGCTGCCGTTTTCAATTTGAACGAACCCAGAAATACCAATGCATCATGATAAGGAAAGTGCCACCTCGCCGTCCGCATGTCCAGCCGCCGAAGTGCCAGCCAAATCAGGATTGTGCGGCCAACGTTCACTTGATGTTTACCGTCACCTCCTCATATACAGCATGGTTAACGGGCTTGCCGCACGGCATTGTCGGTTGGGTGATTCGGACGGGACAAGATGGCACGCATTCTGCTGGCGGAAGACGACGACGACATGCGCCGGTTCCTCGTCAAGGCGCTGGAGCGCGCCGGTTATCAGGTCAGCGATTTCGACAATGGCGCCAGTGCCTATGAGCGGCTGCGCGAGGAACCTTTTTCGCTGCTTTTGACCGACATCGTCATGCCCGAGATGGATGGCATCGAGCTCGCCCGCCGCGCCACCGAGATCGATCCCGACCTCAAGGTGATGTTCATCACCGGCTTCGCCGCCGTCGCGCTGAACCCTGATTCCAAGGCGCCGAAAGACGCCAAGGTGCTATCGAAGCCGTTCCACCTGCGCGACCTCGTCAACGAGGTCGAAAAGATGCTGCAAGCCGCCTGACGCGCTTTTTGTCGCGTCTTGACCGGCCCGGCAAGCCAGCCATTCTTTCCCTTTTCCCGCTATTGACGTGCCGAACCAAAAATGGTGTATGCGCGGCTTCGGATGGGCGTGTAGCTCAGCGGGAGAGCACTGCATTGACATTGCAGGGGTCACAGGTTCAATCCCTGTCACGCCCACCATCCAGATAATCCCTCACTTGGCCGTCGGTATTTTCATCGGCTGACGTTCTCGCCCTCATCCAGTCCTGATGCCGAGCTCGCCAATACCGGCCTCAGGCTGCGCCGAGGCGCAGATCGCCGGTCTCGACGTGCTCAAGAAACCAGGCATAGGTCTGTTCCAATCCGCTGCGCAGCGAATAGCGCGGGCGCCAGCCGGTGGCGAACAGACGCGACACGTCCATCAGCTTGCGCGGCGTGCCGTCCGGCTTCGTCGCATCGAATGTGATCGTCGCATCGGCGCCGGCGACCGACACGATGGTGCGGGCAAGATCGGCAATGGTGATGTCTTCCCCAGAGCCGACATTGATGTGGCTGTCGCCCGAATAATTCTTCAGCAGCCAGACCAGGGCGTCGGCGGCGTCGTCGACATGCAGGAATTCACGCATCGGCGTGCCCGATCCCCACACCTCCAGGCTCTTGCGGCCGGCGCGCCTGGCCTCGTGCGCCTTGCGCATCAGGGCCGGCACGACATGGCTTGAATTGAGGTCGAAATTATCGCCCGGGCCGTAGAGATTGGTCGGCATAGCCGAGATGTAGTCGACACCGTATTGGCGCCGATAGGCCTGGCACAGTTTCAGTCCGGCGATCTTGGCGATCGCATACCATTCGTTGGTAGGTTCGAGCGGGCCGGTCAGCAAGGCGTCCTCGGAGATCGGCTGCGCCGCGAATTTGGGATAGATGCAGGACGAGCCGAGAAACAGCAGCTTCTGCACCTCGTTGCGGAAGGCGCTGTCGATGACATTGTTCTGCATGACGAGATTGTCCTGCAGAAAATCGACGGGAAGCCTGTTGTTGGCCAGGATACCGCCGACCTTGGCCGCCGCCATCACCACTGCATCCGGCTTGCGGTCGGCCATCCAGCGCCGCACGCCGGCCTGGTCGAGAAGATCGAGCTCGGCGCGCGAGGCGGTCAGAACCTCGCAATCCTCGTCGGCCAATCGGCGCAGGATGGCCGAGCCGACCATGCCGCGATGTCCGGCCACGAAAACGCGCTTGCCCCGAAGGTCGAAGGTCATCAGCTTATCCCAATGCAGAACGGCAGCTTTGCCGGTTGGCCGGCAGAGCGCCGGATCGGCTTCTCTGTTGGACGCATACCGCATACAGATTTGCCCAGACAAGCCAAATCGCAAAGCCACCCGAAACCGGGCTTGCAGATTGGACGCTGCAATGTCTTGCGATCAGACGCCCGCTACCGCGCAGAGGCTTGTCATTCTGGCAATGGCAAGCTCCGGCTCGGCCAGCAATCCTGCCTGGTCGGCAAGGCGAAAGACATCGGCATAGTGACGTATGCCGCGCGCCGACTGCATGCCGCCGACCATCGAAAAATGGTCCTGATGGCCGTTCAGCCAGGCCATGAAGACAATGCCGGCCTTGTAGTATTCGGTCGGCGCCTCGAAGATCTTGCGCGACAGCGGCACTGTCGGCGCCATCAGCGCGTCATAGCCGGCGCGGTCGCCGTCGGCCAGCTTTGCCAGCGCCGCATTGGCGACCGGCGCGATGGTATCGAAAATGCCGAGCAGCGCGTGCGAATGTCTGTCGCCGTCGCCGGCGATCAGCTCGGGGTAGTTGAAGTCGTCGCCGGTGAACATCACCACGCCCTCGGGCAGCCGGTCCCTGAGCGCGATCTCCTTGCCGGCGTCGAGCAGCGATATCTTTATGCCTTCGACCTTGCCGGCATGGCGTTCGATGATCGCGATCACCGTCTCGAGCGCGGTTTCGAAATCGCTGCTGCCCCAGTAGCCTTTCAGCGCCGGGTCGAACATGTCACCCAGCCAGTGCAGGATGACCTTGCCGGATGCCTGGGACAGGATGCGGTCGTAGACGCTGACATAGTCGTCGGGGCTTTTGGCGATCGCCGCCAGCGCCCGGCTGGCCATCATGATCGCCTTGCCGCCAAGCCCTTCGATGAAGCCGAACTGCTCCTCATAGGCCGCGATGACATCGTCGAGCGTGCTCGCGGCCCCCGGCGCCAGATGGTCGGTGCCGGCGCCTGACGCGAGATCGGCGCCCTCGACGCTGCGCGCCTCGATAATGGAGCGGCGGATCAATTCCTTGGCATTTGCCCAGTCGAAACCCATGCCGCGCTGCGAGGTGTCCATCGCTTCGGCGACGCGAAAGCCGAGCCGCCAAAGGTGACGGCGAAACGCCATTGTCTTGTCCCAGTCGACCGCGGGCCTCGACCACGGATCGGTCATGGCGAGGGGATCGGCAACGACATGGGCGGCGGCGTAGGCGATGCGCGAGAACCGCGCGCCGGCCACAGGCTGCACCGGCTGGCCGACAAGCCGGTAGCGGATACGGCCGCCGCCTTCCCCGGGCAAGGTGATGTCCATGGCTCTCTCCTTCCCAGCGCCTATTAAATGGAACGTTCCAATAAATCAAGATACTTTGCCGCCCTTCGTCGCGCCGGTCAAATTGCTGCATCGCAGCAGGTGAAAGCCGTACTTGCTGGAGGATTGCGCCTATTGAGCCGCATTTTTCTCCGGTTCGAAAAAACGCGATTGACTCAAATGCGCCGCAGGGATTAGATCGTTCCAATAAATCGCACAAGAAACCACCGGGAGGACAGATCTGGATGGCCAGCCGGGCCAAGGCAACGATACTCGACATCGCCCGTGAGGCGGGCGTGTCCAAATCGACGGTATCGCTGGTGCTGCAAGGTAGCGGGCTGATCCGGCCTGAAACCGCGCTGAAGGTGCGCAAGGCGATCGAGGATGTCGGCTATGTCTACAACCGCGGCGCCGCCAATCTGCGCAAGGCCCATTCCAATGTCATCGGCATGGTCATCAACGATCTCACCAATCCGTTTTTCGCCGAACTGGCGGTCGGCATGGAGCGCGTCTTCCAGTCGGCCGGCGTCGTGCCCTTCATCGCCAATACCGCTGAAAACCCGGTGCGCCAGGAAGAGGTTTTGAAATCACTGATGGAGCAGGGTGTCGCCGGGCTCGTCGTGTCGCCGGCGCGCGGCACCACGCCTGGCGCGTTCCGCCGCCTTGAGACCGCGGGCGTTCCGGTCGTCTTCGTCATGCGCCGCCTTCCCGAAAGCCGCATCCCGGTGATCACACCCGACAATCATCGCGGCGCCTATCTCGCCACCGCCCATCTGATCGGTAAGGGCCACCGCCGGCTGGCCTTCTTCGGCGGCTCGTCCGACCTTGTCGTCTATCACGAGCGGCTGGGCGGCTTTCGCGAGGCCTGTGAAGCGCTCGGCATCGCACCGGCCGACAGGCTGGTCTTCGAGGGCGAAACCAGCCGCAAGGGCGGCATTGCCTGCCTGGAAACCGCGCTCGCCATGGCCGCGCCGCCGACTGCAGCCCTTTGCTTCAACGATGCGGTCGCCTTCGGCGTCTTGCTGGCGCTGCGCAAGCGCGGCCTGGAACCCGGCGCGGACTTTGCCGTCGTCGGCTTCGACGACGTGGCCGAGGCCGAGCACTATATGCCGGCGCTGACCAGCGTGTCGGTGAACACCGCCGGCCTCGGCGAGCGCGCCGCCCATGTCGTGCTGAAGATGATCCAATCGCGCACCACGCGCGCCGAGGATCATATCGGCGCCGTCAACCTCGTGGTCAGGGAAAGCTGCGGCCCCGATCGCAAGGAGCATGGCTGCGCAGGAATGGGAGACGCGGCATGACCGTCAGTTGGGGGCTGATCGGCGCCAGCACGATCGCAAGACAGTTCATGATCGGCGCCATCCGCGCGCAGCCGGACGGCGAAATCGCCGCAGTGATGAGCTCCAGCCCGAAGCGCGCCACCGCCTATGCCAGCGAAAACCGTATTCAGGCGGCGGTCTCGACGCTGGACGCCCTGCTCAAATCCGATATCGACGCCGTCTACATCTCGACCACCAACGAATTGCATCTCGAACAGGCACTCGCCGCCATCGAGGCGGGAAAGCATGTGCTGTGCGAAAAGCCGCTGGCGCTGACCAGCGCCGACGCGCGCAAGATGGTCGCCGCCGCCAGGGCCGCCGGCGTCGTGCTCGGCACCAACCACCATCTGCGCAATGCCGGCTCGCATCGGGCGATGCGCGAAGCGATCGCTGCCGGCCGCATCGGCAGGCCGATCGCTGCGCGCGTCTTCCACTCCGTCTATCTGCCGGAAAACCTGCAGGGCTGGCGCATCACCAGGCCGGACGCCGGCGGCGGCGTGGTGCTCGACATCACCGTGCACGATGCCGACACGCTGCGCTTCGTGCTCGGCGACGATCCGGTCGAGATCTCGGCATTCACGCAATCGGCCGGCATGGCCGCCGGCGGGCTGGAAGACGGCGCCATGTGCCTCTGGCGCTTCGGATCGGGGGTCATTGCCCAATCGCATGAGGGCTTCACCACCAAATTCGCCGGCACCGGCTTCGAGGTGCATGGCAGCGAAGGCTCGCTGATCGGCAAGGATGTGATGACGCAGAAGCCGGTCGGCTCGGTGTTGCTGCGAACGGCACAGGGCGAGGAGGAATTGAGCTTCGACCGCGAAGACCTCTATGCCCGTTCGCTGCGCCAATTCCACGCGGCGATACGTGGCGAGGGCCAGCCGTCCGCCACCGGCGAGGACGGCGTCTGGTCGTTGACCGCAGCCGAGGCGGCATTGCAATCGGCCAAGTCCGGCAAGGCCGTCGCCATCGACTCGAAGCTCGGGGGTGCTGCGTGAGCAAGCTCGTCTCCGCGGCTGAGGCCGCCGGCCTGATCAGGGATGGCATGGTCGTTTCCGTATCGTCGTCGAGCGGCCTCGGCTGCCCGGATGCAGTGCTTGCCGCCATCGGCGAGCGCTTCGACGCCGAAGGCCATCCCAAGGACATCACGACGCTGCACCCGATCGCCGCCGGTGACATGTACGGCATCAAGGGCATCGACCATCTAGCCAAGCCCGGCCTGTTGAAGCGCACTTTGTGCGGCTCCTATCCATCCGGGCCGTCATCTTCCGAGCCGCCGCAGATCTGGAAGATGATCGGCGACAATTCGGTCGCCGCCTATAACGTGCCGTCCGGCATCCTGTTCGACATGCATCGCGAGGCCGCCGCCAAGCGCCCCGGCGTGCTGACCAAGGTCGGGCTCGATACCTTTGCCGACCCGCGCCATCAGGGTTGCGCGATGAACGCGGCCGCCAGCGAGCCGATCGTTTCGGTGCAGCAGTTCGACGGCGAGGAGTGGCTCTATTTTCGCTCGATCGTGCCGCAGGTCGCGATCATCCGCGCCACCACGGCCGACGAGCGCGGCAACCTCACCTATGAGCATGAGGGTGCCTATCTCGGCGGCCTCGAACAGGCGCTCGCCGCCCGCAACAATGGCGGCATCGTCATCGCGCAGGTCAAGCGCGTCGTCGAGAACGGCACGCTGAAACCGCACGATGTGCGCGTGCCCGGCGTGCTGGTCGACCATATCGTGGTGGCGCCCGACCAGTTGCAGACGACGCTGACGCCCTACGATCCGGCCATCTCCGGCGAGATCTTCCGGCCGTTGTCGAGCTTCCGCAACGCCGAGATGAACGTCCAGAAGGTCATTGCGCGCCGCGTCGCCATGGAGCTTGCCGACGACATGGCGGTCAATATCGGCTTCGGCATCTCGGCCAATGTGCCGCGGATCCTGCTCGAGGAAGGCCAGCACGGCAAGGTCACCTGGGTCATCGAACAGGGCGCGGTCGGCGGCGTGCCGCTGCTCGACTTCAAGTTCGGCTGCTCGTCGAACGCCGACGCCTTCATGCCCTCGCCGCACCAGTTCATCTATTTCCAGGCCGGCGGCTTCGACGCCTCGCTGCTGTCCTTCCTGCAGATCGACCGCCATGGTTCTGTCAACGTGTCGAAGCTTTCGGCGCGGCCCCACGTCACCGCCGGCGCCGGCGGCTTCGTCGACATCACCGCGCGGGCGAAGAAGATCGTCTTTTCAGGTTTCTTCAATGCCGGCGCCAAGCTGTCGCTTGCTGATGGCGGCATCCGCATCGACCAGGAGGGCAAGGTCAAGAAAGTCGTCGGCGAGGTTGAGCATATCTCCTTCTCGGGCAAGCGTGCCGTCGCGCAGGGACAGGATATCACCTATGTCACCGAGCGCTGCGTGATGAAGCTGACGCCAGCAGGGCTGATGGTGACGGAGCTGGCGCCGGGCATCGACCTGGAGCGCGATGTGCTGGCGCAGGCCGAGATCCCGCTCGCCGTAGCCAACGATCTCAAAGTGACGCCGGATGCGCTCTACAGGGACCGGCCGATCGGCCTGTCGCTCAATGGCGGCGCCTCGCTTGGAGGCGCCCATGGCTGAGCGCCTCGTCACCTTTGAAACCGACGGCGCCATCGGCATTGTCACGCTGCGCCGGCCGGAGAAATTCAACGCCCTCGACATTCCGATGCTGCGGGCGCTGGAAGCAGCACTCGATGAGGCCGAGGCGGCGGACGGCGTCCGCGTCGTGCTGATCTGCGGCGAAGGCAAGGGCTTTTGCGCCGGCGGCGACGTCGAGGCATGGGCAGAAATGAGCGCCGCCGATTTCCAGGTGCAATGGGTTCGCTACGGCCACCGCATCTTTGATCGGCTGGCGCGGCTGCGGCAGCCGACGATCGCCATTCTTGCCGGCCATGCGCTGGGTGGTGGGCTGGAACTGGCGGCGGCTTGCGACTTTCGCGTGGCGGAAACGCAGGTGAAGCTTGGGTTCCCGGAGACCTCGATCGGTGTCGTTCCCGGCTGGTCCGGCACACAGCGCGCCGTGCGCCGCTTCGGTGCGCAGGCGGTGCGGCGGATGGCGCTCGGCGGCGAGGTGTTTCTGGCGACCGAGGCTCTTGCTCTGGGGATTGTCGACCGGGTGGTCGAGACCGGTAAGGCGTTCGCCGAAGCCAAGGCCTGGGCCGGCAAGATCGCCGAGCGCGGGCCGCTCGCGACCGAAGCCGCCAAGCTGATGATTGCCATCGCCGAGGGCGAAGAGAGTGCTGCCGCGACCGAAGCGCTGGCCAGCGGCTTCATCGCGCTGACAAGCGATCTCAGGGCCGGCGTCGAGGCTTTCAAGGCCAAGCAGAAGCCGGCGTTCTCAAGATCTTAGGAACCTGAAACTCACATGAACGCACCTCTCAACATCGCCATGCCCGCCGAGGCAGCCGCAGCGCCGAAAAGCTACCGGCTGCTGATCGGCGGCAAGTTCATCGACGCCCAGGACGGCCGCACACTGGAGCGCAGCAGCCCCGGCCACGGCTTCACCGTCTCGCGCTATGCACAGGCCGGCGCGGCGGACGTGGAGGCGGCGGTACAGGCCGCGCACAAGGCCTTCGAGACCGGCCCGTGGCCGCGCATGAAGGCCGCCGAGCGCGCCGCGATCCTGCTCAGGACGGCTGACCTGATCGAGGCGCGGCTGGACGAGATTGCCCGGCTCGACGCACTGGAATCCGGCAAGCCGATTGCCCAGGCGCGCGGCGAGATCGGCGGCGCCGTCGACATCTGGCGCTATGCCGCGGCACTTGCGCGGACGCTTCACGGCGAAAGCTACGCCAATCTCGGCGACGCCATGCTCGGCGTCGTGCTGCGCGAACCGATCGGCGTCGTCTCGATCATCACGCCGTGGAATTTTCCCTTCCTGATCGTCAGCCAGAAGCTGCCCTTCGCGCTCGCCGCCGGCTGCACGGCAGTGGTCAAGCCGAGCGAGATGACCTCGGCCTCGACTTTCGTACTCGGCGAGATCCTGATGCAGGCCGGCCTGCCGGATGGCGTCGTCAACATCCTTGCCGGGCTGGGCGCCGATGTCGGCGCACCGATGGTCAGCCATCCGCTGGTCGAGATGGTGTCGTTCACCGGCTCCACCCGCGTCGGCAAGATGACCATGGCGTCTGCCGCCAACTCGCTGAAAAAAGTCGCGATGGAGCTCGGCGGCAAGAACGGCCAGATCGTCTTTCCCGACGCCGACCTCGAGGCCGCCGCCGACGCGGCGGTTTTCGGCGGCTTCTTCAATGCCGGCGAATGCTGCAATGCCGGCAGCCGGCTGATCGTCCATGAGGCGATCGCCGGCGAGTTCCTCGGCGCCGTCAAAGCACTCACCGCCAAGGTGACTGTCGGTGACCCGCTCGACGACCGCACCAAGGTCGGCGCGATGATCTCCACCGACCATGTGGCCAAGGTTACCGGCTACGTGACGGCAGCGGAGAGCGGCGGCAGCCGGATCTATTGCGGCGGCAAGCAGCTTGCTTCGAGCGCCGGCCAGTATCTTGATCCGACCATCGTTGGCGACGTCACCGAAGACATGGCCATTGCGCGCGAGGAAGTGTTCGGGCCGGTGCTCTCGGTGCTGACTTTTGAGTCGATTGAAAGGGCGTTGCACATCGCCAACAACACGCCCTATGGTCTGTCGGCGGGCGTGTGGAGCGCCAGCATCGATACCTGCATGTCGGTGGCGCGGAATGTGCGTTCGGGAACCGTTTGGGTGAACACGTTCATGGAGGGTTACCCCGAACTGCCTTTCGGCGGCTACAAGCAGTCCGGTCTCGGACGCGAACTCGGCAAGCGCGCCGTCGAGGATTATACCGAGGAAAAGACAATCCAGTTTCATCGCGGCCAGCGCACCGGATGGTGGGTCGGCTGAGTTGGGAAGAACCCGGCGGGCATCCGCCGGTCGTGTAGGTTCAACAAGGGAGGAAGTACATGTTGCGCAAACTGCTTATCGGGACGGCTCTCGCATCAGGCGTTGCGTTCGCGGCCCATGCCGAGGACGTCAAGGAAGTCCAGATGCTGCATTGGTGGACGTCGGGCGGTGAAGCTGCCGCTCTGAACGTGCTCAAGCAGGATCTGGCCAAGGAAGGCTTTGCCTGGAAGGACGTGCCGGTGGCCGGCGGCGGCGGCGACGCCGCCATGACCGCGCTGAAGGCGATGGTGGCGGCCGGCAACTACCCGACCGCCTCGCAAATGCTTGGCTACACCGTGCTCGACTATGCCGCAGCCGGCGTCATGGGCGATCTGACCGAGACGGCGATAAAGGAAGGCTGGGACAAGTCCGTTCCCGCGGCCCTGCAGAAATTCTCCGTCTATGACGGCAAGTGGGTCGCGGCTCCGGTCAACGTCCACTCGGTCAACTGGCTGTGGATCAACAAGGCGGTGATGGACAAGATCGGCGGCACCGAGCCCAAGACCTTCGACGACTTCATCGCGTTGCTCGACAAGGCCAAGGCGGCGGGCGTCGTCCCGCTCGCGCTGGGCGGCCAGAACTGGCAGGAAGCGACCATGTTCGACTCGGTCGTGCTGTCGACGGGCGGGCCTGAGTTCTACAAGAAGGCCTTCAACGACCTCGACGAGGAGTCGCTGAAGTCCGACACGATGAAGAAGTCGTTCGACAATCTCGCCAAGCTCGTCACCTATGTCGACCCGAACTTCTCGGGCCGGGACTGGAACCTCGCCACCGCCATGGTCATCAAGGGCGATGCGCTGGTGCAGGTGATGGGTGACTGGGCCAAGGGCGAATTCAACGCCGCCAAGAAGGTCCCGGGCACCGACTTCCTGTGCTACCGCTTCCCCGGCACCGACGGCAGCGTCGTCTACAACTCCGACATGTTCGGCATGTTCAACGTTCCGGAGGACCGCAAGGCCGCCCAGATCGCCCTGGCCACCGCCACGCTGTCGAAGAGCTTCCAGTCGGCCTTCAACGTCGTGAAGGGCTCTGTTCCGGCCCGCACCGACGTGCCGGATACCGATTTCGACGCTTGCGGCAAGAAGGGCATGGCTGACCTGAAGGCCGCCAATGAAGGCGGCACGCTGTTCGGCTCTCTGGCGCAGGGCTATGGCGCGCCTCCGGCGGTTGCCAACGCCTACAAGGATGTCGTCTCGAAATTCGTCCACGGCCAGATCAAGACCTCGGACGAGGCCGTGACCCAACTGGTCAGCGCGATCGAAGACGCCAAGTAAGCGCCCGCCGATGTGAATGATCTCCCCGGCGCAAGCCGGGGAGAGTCCTCTGCGGTGGGGTTTGCGGTTGCGCCGACCGGCACGCTTTCGTGCCGCAGAGGCCGCGACGACAGAATTCCGGACCCGCGATACGGAATGGACAGATGAGCACAGTTGCTGAAACCAGTATCACGCTGACGCCGGAGCACGGTGCCCGTCCGGGCGCCTCGGTGCGCTCGCGCCTTCAGGACGCGCTGCCGAAGCTCGTGCTGGCGCCAAGCTTTGCCGCCACCGTCGTCTTCGTCTACGGCTTCATCCTGTGGACGATCTATCTGTCCTTCACCAATTCCAAGACCTTCCCGTCCTATGCGATCACCGGGCCACGCGCCTATCAGCGGCTCTGGCGCTGGACCTTCGAAAGCGACCCGCCGTCCAGCTGGTACACGTCGATCACCAATATGGGGATTTTCGGCTTCCTCTACATTTCCATCTGTCTGGCGCTCGGCCTGTTCCTGGCGATCCTGCTCGACCAGAAGATCCGCGGCGAAGGTGTGCTGCGGCCGATCTATCTCTACCCGATGGCACTGTCGTTCATCGTCACCGGCGTTGCCTGGAAATGGTTTCTCGACCCCGGCCTCGGCCTCGAGCAGACGCTGCACCAATGGGGCTGGACGAGCTTCCATTTCGACTGGATCAAGAACAAGGATTTTGTCATCTACACGGTGGTCATCGCCGGCGTCTGGCAGGCGTCGGGCTTCATCATGGCGATGTTCCTGGCCGGCCTGCGCGGCATTGACGGCGAGATCCTGAAGGCGGCGCAGATCGACGGCGCCACCACCTTCCAGCTCTACCGCCGCATCGTTATCCCGCTGCTGCGGCCGATCTTTCTCTCGGCCTTGATCGTGCTCGCGCATCTCGCCATCAAGTCCTACGATCTGGTCGTCGCGCTGACCAGCGGCGGGCCGGGCGGTTCGGCCTGGCTGCCGTCCAATTTCATGTATGAGTACACCTTCAAGCGCAACGAGATGGCCGTCGGCTCGGCCAGCGCCGTGATCATGCTGATGACCATCACCGCGATCATCGTTCCCTATCTCTATTCCGAGCTTCGGGAGAAGCCGCGATGAGCGCTATAGCCACTCCTGCTCGCCAGAGCACTGGCGGTATCAGCGCCAGGACGGTCAACCGTATCGTCATTTACGGGCTGCTGGCGCTGTTCGCGCTGTTCTACCTGATGCCGCTGTTCGTCATGCTGGTGACCTCGTTCAAGACCATGGACGAAATCCAGAACGGCAACATGCTGGCGCTGCCGCAGGCGCCGACCTTCGCACCCTGGATAAGGGCATGGAGCGAAGTTTGCTCGGGTCTCACCTGCGTCGGCATGAAGGGTTATTTCTGGAATTCGATCAAGATGGTGGTTCCGGCCGTCGTCATCTCGACCCTGCTCGGCGCACTCAACGGCTATGTGCTGACGAAGTGGCGCTTTCGCGGGGCGACGCTGGTATTCGGGCTGATGCTGTTTGCCTGCTTTATCCCGTTCCAGTCCGTCCTCTTGCCCATGGCAACGATCCTCGGCAGCCTCGGCCGGTTCGGCGTCAAGCTGCAGAACGCGACCGGCCTCACCTTCGGCTTCGGCAATCCGACGGTGAACCTGGTATTCGTCCACGTCGTCTACGGCATCGGCTTCACCACCCTGTTCTTCCGCAATTATTACGAGGCGTTTCCGAACGAATTGGTGAAGGCGGCGCAGATCGACGGCGCCAGCTTCTTCCAGATCTTCCGGCGCATCATGCTGCCCAACTCGCTGCCGATCATCGTGGTGACGGTCATCTACCAGTTCACCAACATCTGGAACGATTTCCTCTTCGCCTCCGCCTATGCCGGCTCAGGCGACGTCATGCCGATGACGGTGGCGCTGAACAACGTCGTCAACACCTCGACCGGCGTCGTCGAATACAACGTCAACATGGCGGCGGCGATGATCGCCGCGCTGCCGACGCTCCTCGTCTATGTGCTCGCCGGCCGCTATTTCGTGCGCGGCCTGATGGCCGGCGCCGTCAAAGGATAATCGGATGGCTTTTCTGGAAATTGACGGGTTGAAGAAGCGTTTCGGATCGGTCGAGATCCTGAAAGGCATCGACCTCGATCTCGAAAAGGGCGGCTTCCTCGTGCTGGTCGGGCCGTCCGGTTGCGGCAAGTCCACGCTGCTCAACACCATTGCCGGCCTGGAAACCATCACCGAAGGCGAAATCCGTGTAGACGGACGCACGATCAACGATCTCCACCCCTCCAAGCGCGACATCGCGATGGTCTTCCAGAGCTACGCGCTCTATCCGAACATGACGGTCGCCGGGAATATTGCCTTCGGCATGGAGATGCGCGGCGTGCCGGTCGGCGAGCGCCAGAAGGCGATCGACAAGGTGGCGAAGGTCCTGCAGATCGGCCATTTGCTGAAGCGCAAGCCAAGCCAGCTTTCCGGCGGCCAGCGCCAGCGCGTCGCCATGGGCCGGGCGCTGGTGCGCGATCCCAAGCTGTTCCTGTTCGACGAGCCTTTGTCGAACCTCGATGCCAAGCTGCGCGTCGACATGCGCATCGAGATCAAGCGCCTGCACGCCACCACCGGCACCACCATCGTCTACGTCACGCACGACCAGATCGAGGCGATGACGCTGGCCACCAAGATCGCGGTGATGCGCGACGGCGAGGTGCAGCAATTCGGCACGCCGGCCGAAATCTATAACAATCCGACCAACCTGTTTGTTGCCGACTTCATGGGCTCGCCGGCGATGAACCTGATCCCGGCGACGATCGGCAGCAACGGCAGCGGCTTCTCCGTCGTCATGGAGCGCGAGGCGCGCCAGCCGATTTCGTTGCCGCTGGCCAATGCGCCGGTCGGTCTTTCGGCATTCCAGGGCAAACCGATCATCTTCGGCGTCCGCCCGGAAGCACTGACCGATCCAGAGGGCGCCGAACGCAACGCCTCGAACATCGCCCGCGCCGACTGTCACATCGAGGTCATCGAGCCGGCCGGTTCGGATACGTTCGCGGTCACCAATCTCGGCGGCAAGGCGGTGGTGGCGCGGCTGCGCGCCGATGCCAACATCCAGCCCGGCACGGTCACCCCGCTCGCCTTCAACCTGACCAAGGCGGTGTTCTTCGATCCGGCGACCGAGAAACGCATTGTCTGACGGCTATGACAAATCCCGACATAGTCATTATCGGCTCCGGCATTGGCGGCGCCACGATCGCCTCCGGCCTTGCCGGCAGTGGCGCCTCGATCCTGATGCTGGAGCGTGGCGAACCACTGCCGGCAACGCCGCACTCACGCGACACGCGAGCTATCTTCGTCGATGGTCACTATCGGCCGAAGGAGATGTGGCTCGAGGCCGGCGGAGCGCCTTTCAACCCGGGCAATTACTACTATGTCGGCGGCAATTCGAAATTCTACGGCGCCGTGCTGATCCGCTACCGCGGGCAAGACTTTTCGGAGATGGAGCACTATGGCGGCATCTCGCCGGCCTGGCCGTTTTCCTATGAGGAATTCGAACCCTGGTATTCCAGGGCCGAGCAGCTTTTCCGCGTGCGCGGTGCACTCGGCGAAGACCCGACCGAGCCGTTCCACTCGATGCCCTACCCTTTCGGGCCGGTGCCCGACGAGCCGCCGATCGCGCGAGCGCGCGCCGAGCTCAGGAGCCTAGGCCTGCACCCGGCATCGCTGCCGCTCGGCGTCGACATCGAAGCCTGGCTGAAGGACGGCAGCACGCCGTGGGACGCGTTTCCCAACACAGGCGCCGGCAAGGTCGACGCCCAAACGGGACCGCTGGCCGCCGCACTTGCCGACCAGAACATCAAGCTCGAGACCGGCGCCCATGTCGAACATCTCGAGGCATCGCCGGATGCGAGGACAATCGCCGCCGTCCATTATCGACAGAACGGTACGCTGAAGAAAGTCGCGCCGAAACTGGTCATCCTATCGGCCGGCGCGGTCAATTCCGCCGCCATCCTGCTGCGCTCGCCCACCCCTGAGGGCAAAGGCGGTGGCAAAGGCCTGGCCAACCGCTCCGACCAGGTCGGCCGCAACTTCATGAACCACAATTCGAGCGCCATGCTGGCGATCGATCCACGCCGCCGGAACAAATCCGTCTACCAGAAGACGCTGATGCTGAACGATTATTATCTGTCCGACGGCAAGGGCGGCAAGCCGCTCGGCAACGTCCAGCTCCTCGGCAAGATCGACGGCAACATCCTCAAGGCCAATGTCAGGCGCGCGCCCAAATTCGCGCTCGATTTCATGGCCGGCCACGCCGTCGACTGGTATCTGATGTGCGAAGACCTGCCCGATCCCGAGAGCCGCATCATGGTCGACGGCAAGGACATCGTCATGCAGTGGCGGCGCTCCAACATGCAGTCGCTCGACGGACTGACCAAGGTGATGCGCGAGAATTTCCGCGCCTGCGGCTATCCGATCGTCCTGTCGCGGCCGTTCGACAAGCGCACGCCCTCGCATCAGTGCGGCACGGTGAAGATGGGCAACGATCCGGCGACCTCGCCGCTCGACCCGTTCTGCCGCTCCTTCGACCACAGCAATTTGTTCGTCGTCGATGCCGGCTTCCTGCCGAATTCGGCCGCCGTCAATCCGGCTCTGTCGATCGCCGCACAGGCGCTGCGCGTCGCCGATCATATCCGCAAGACGGAGCTTGCAACATGAGCCGCCCGGCAGCGATCGTCACCGGCGGCGCGCGCGGCATCGGCCTTGCCTGCGCCGAAGCGCTCGCAGATTCCGGCTTCGACATCCTCGTCGCCGACCTTGCCGACGAAGCCGCCGACGGGCTCGCCGCCGACATCACCGGGCGCGGCGCGAAATTCGCCTATGCCAGCAGCGACATCGCCGATCTCGGCGGCCATGCGGCACTTGTCGATGCTGCATTGAATGCCTTCGGCCGCATCGACTGCCTGGTCAACAATGCCGGCATCGGCGCCGTCCTGCGCGGCGACCTGCTCGAGCTCAAGCCGGAAAATTTCGACCGGGTGCTCGGCATCAATCTGCGCGGCACCGTATTCCTCGGCCAGGCCGTTGCCAAAGCGATGCTCGGCCTGCCGAGCGATGGTGCGAGATCGATCATCACCATCACCTCGGTCAGCGCCGCCATGGCCTCGCCGGAACGTGCCGATTACTGCATTTCCAAGGCCGGGCTTTCGATGTGGGTGAAGAACCTGGCGCTGCGGCTTGCCACCGAAAACATCGCCGTGTTCGAGGTGCGGCCGGGCATCATCCGCACCGACATGACCGCAAGTGTCACCGCCAAATATGACGGGCTGATCGACGGCGGGTTGGTGCCGGCGATGCGCTGGGGCGAGAGCGAAGATATCGGTGCCGCCGTGGCGGCGCTCGCCGGTGGCAGGCTCGGCTTTTCGACCGGCTCGGTCATCAATGTCGACGGCGCGCTGTCGGTGCCGAGGCTATGAACAGGTGACGCCATGACGGACTACATCCCATGACTGGCTACATCCCATGACCGACTACATAATCGTTGGCGCCGGCCCGGCCGGCTGCGTACTCGCCAACCGGCTGAGCGAAGATCCGTCGCATCAGGTGCTGCTGCTCGAAGCCGGCGGCAAGGACTGGCATCCGCTGATCCATATGCCGGCCGGTTTTGCCAAGATGACCAAGGGCATCGCCGCCTGGGGCTGGTCGACGGTGCCGCAAAAGCACATGAACGACCGCGTCTTCCGATACACGCAGGCCAAGGTGATAGGCGGCGGCTCGTCGATCAACGCCCAGATCTACACGCGCGGCAACGCCCGCGACTACGATGCCTGGGAGAAGGAAGAAGGCCTTGCCGGCTGGGGCTATCGTGACGTGCTGCCCTATTTCAAGCGCGCCGAGAACAACCAACGCTATGCCAACGATTTTCACGGCGACCAGGGCCCGCTCGGCGTGTCGAACCCGATCGCGCCGCTGCCGATCTGCGAGGCCTATTTTCGCGCGGGACAAGAGATGGGCATGCCCTTCAATCCCGACTTCAACGGGGTAGCCCAGGAGGGCGTCGGTTACTATCAGCTGACGCAGAAGGACGCGAAGCGCTCCTCCGCCTCGGTCGCCTATCTCCGGCCGATCCGCGAGCGCAAGAATCTCACCGTCAGGACCGGCGTTCTGGTGACGCGCATCGTCGTCGACAAGGGCCGCGCCATCGGCGTCGAGATCGTCGACAGGCCGGGCGGCCAGCCAACGATCCTGCGCGCCGAGCGCGAGGTGATCGTCTCGTCCGGCGCCATCGGCTCGCCGAAGCTTCTGATGCAGTCGGGCATCGGCCCGGCCGACCATCTGAAGGCGGTCGGCGTCACACCGGTGCACGATCTGCGCGGCGTCGGCTCCAACCTGCAGGATCATCTCGACCTGTTCGTCATCGCCGAATGCACCGGCGATCACACCTACGACAACTACGCCAAGCTGCACTGGACGGCTTGGGCCGGCCTGCAGTATCTGCTCCTGAAGAAAGGCCCGGTGGCTTCCAGCCTGTTTGAGACTGGCGGCTTCTGGTACGCCGATCCGACCGCCGCCTCTCCCGACATCCAGCTGCATCTCGGCCTCGGCTCCGGCATCGAGGCCGGCGTCGAGAAGTTGAACAATCCGGGCGTGACATTGAACTCGGCCTTCCTGCGCCCGCGCTCGCGCGGCACGGTGCGGCTGAACAGTGCCGACCCGGCCGACCGCCCGCTGATCGATCCGAACTATTGGTCCGATCCCTATGACCGCGACATGTCGATCAAGGGGCTGAGGCTGGCGCGCGAGATCATGCGGCAGAAGGCGCTGCAGCCCTATGTGCTGCGCGAGGTACTGCCGGGACCTGACCTGCAGAGCGGCGACGAGTTGTTCGACTACGCCTGCCGCAGTTCCAAGACCGACCACCACCCGGTCGGCACCTGCCGCATGGGCCACGATGCGATGAGCGTGGTGACGCCCGATCTCAGGCTGCGCGGTATCGAGGGCCTGCGCGTCTGCGACGCCTCGGTGATGCCGCGCATCCCCTCCTCCAACACCAATGCGCCGACGATCATGGTCGGCGAAAAGGGCGCCGATCTGATCCTTGGCCGCGAGCCGCTGCCGCCGGCAGTGTTTTCCACCAACCGAGCGGCATGAAGGACAAGGAATGATCAGGCACTGTGTCTTCGTCAGATTCCGCGACGATGTCGCCAACGCCGAGCGCGCGGCAATCCATGCCGATCTCGAAGCGTTGCGGTCGGTGATCGACGGCATGGGCAAGGTCGAATTCAGCGCCAATACCAGCCCGGAACCCTTCGCTCGCGGCTTCACACACGGCTTCACCATCGACTTTCGCGACGCTGCGGCACGCGATGGCTATCTCGAGCATGAAGCGCATCAGCGAGCCGGCGCAAGACTGGTCGCGGCGCTCGAAGGCGGCATCGACGGGCTGATGGTGTTCGACCTGGAGATCGTGTGACTATCCCATTCTCAGCGCAACAACGCCGGCGACGATGCTAAGCACCGCGGCACCTCGCCATGCCGTCATCTTCTCGCCGAGTGCGAACACCGAGATCATCATGGCGAACAGGATCGATGTTTCTCGCAGCGACGCCACCGAGGCGATCGGCGCCTTGGTCATCGCCCACATGACGATCCAGTAGGCGCCGCCGCTGAGCACGCCGGTATAGATTCCCGCCTTCCAGTCGCGCGCCAGCACCGGCAGCGCCTGTGGGCCGCGAAAGACGACGCACAGCACCAGCGCCCACAGCGCATCGCAGACGAACAGCCAGGCCGCATAACTCGACGCGGTGGCGGCCAGCCGCGCGCCGCTGCCGTCCGACAGCGTGTAGCTGGCGATGAAGATCGATGTGCCCAGCGCGAAGCCGACGGCGCGCAGGTTCAATTTCTCCAGATGCGCGCCGCCGCGAAACGACAGCACCAGCGTGCCCGCCGACAACAAGAGGATGCCGACGATGGCGAGCGGCGCCGGCATCTCGGCAACCACCACAATGCCCCCCAAAGCGGCCAGCAACGGCGCGGTGCCGCGCGCCAGAGGATAGGTCTGGGCGAAATCGCCGGCCTTGTAGGCGCCGATCAGGAACGTCCTGTAGCCCATGTGGAAGACAACCGAGGCGAGGATGTACGGCCACACTTCCGGCTTCGGCACCTCGACAAAGGGCAACGTCACCAGCGCCGCGGCACCCATGCCGAGCGTCATCAGCGTGATCGACAGGAAACGGTCGAGATGGACCTTGACCAGCGCGTTCCAGATCGCATGCATGGAAGCGGCGGCGAGCACCGCGAAAAAGACAAACAGGCTCATCGTCGGTTCATCCGCCGCCCGTTCCGATGGCGATCGGCGTCTCCAGGTCGATATCCACCCAGAGCGGAAAATGGTCGGAGGCGATTTGGCCGATATCGGCGCTGACCGAGCGCACGCGCCCCGCAAACATGCCGCCGACGAAGCAATGGTCAAGCCGGCGCCTTGCGATCCTGCCGTCGATGGTCTTCACATGGGTATGAAAGTCCGACGTCGGTTCGCTGGCGACGGCGGCGGCATCGACAAAACCGTCGAGATAGGCGGCACCGCGATGATAGGGCGTGCTGCCGACGATGCGCCGGTACTCGGCGCTGCCCGGCTCCATGTTGAAGTCGCCCATCCAGATCGCCGCCACGGGGTTTTCCGGCTCCTGTTCGCCATTGCTCCAGTTGCGCGCCGGCTCGTCGTCGGCGCCGCTCCATGGCCCGCCCTCGGAGGGCGTACGGCGATGCTCGGCGAGCAGGTATTCGATCTGCTCCAGCCGCTCCTCGGCGGCGATATGCGCGAGATGCAGCGACAGCACCCGCACCGGGCCGGCAGGGGTGCGGATCATGCATTCGAGTGCCGCGTTGCGGGTGTTGAGCGGACGCAGCGTGCGCCTGAGCGGCAGCGTATGCAGCCGCGACCAGACGATCGGCAGCTTCGACAGAACCATGGTGCCGAATTGCCGCCGCCGGTTGGCGACGCGGCCGTCACGCCGCTCGCTGGCATCCATGTCGAAGGCCGGACCGTAGACCCAATGGTAGTCGGGCAGCAATTGCGAAAGAAGTTCCGGCTGGTCGTCCTCGTTGCTGCGCCGCCAGTGCCGCTCCACTTCCTGCAAGGCGATAATGTCGGCACCGGCCAGGACATTGGCACAGCGCGCCAGGTCGTAGCGGCCATCGCTGCCGAAGCCGTACTGGATGTTATAGCTGACCAGCTTCATTGCTTATCCGGCTCAATTTCTTGCTGGCAGTAGCCGTTCGCTGGATTGGTTGCAATGTGCAGCCGGACAGAGGCAGCTTGGGCCAGATGCTAAGTGGTCAGCGGCTGGAACCGACCGGGCGGGGATGCTGCCAGTTCCGACCAGTCGATCTCTTCCTCGAGGCGGTGGTAGGCCGCGTCGCCGATCGTTCCGTCGATGCGCAAGCGCTCCAGCGCATCGCGCTGGCTCTTGATGGCATAAAGACGCAGTCTGTCATACTCGGTCGCCGCCTGGGCATTCTCCGGGTTTTCGGCGATGGCGCGCTGGGCGGCATATTGCTCTCGCACCGCCCCTGCCGCGCTCGATGTCTTGCCGCTGAGCACGTCGAGCGCCGCCTGCATGATGGCGACGCGCGCCTGCGCCACCTCCCGGTCGACCGTCCGGTCGAGGTCGAGATTGAGCAGAAGCAGCAACGGTTTCAGGCTGACGCCTTGCAGCACCAATGTGCCGAGCACGACCGTGAAAGCGGCGAGCACGATCGGATCACGGCCCGGAAAGTCGGCCGGCAAGGCGAAGGCTGCCGCAAGCGTCACCAGGCCGCGCATGCCGCACCAGCCGATGAGCACGCCGCCGCGGAATGTCGGTGCGTCCTTCCGCCTGTCCTCGTCGCCCAGACGTGCCAGCTGTCTGAGGATCGCGCCGCAGCCCAGCACCCAGACAAGCCGCGATACGATGACGACGGCCAGCACGGCCAGGGCAAAGACGAACGCCTCGCTTTGCCCTTGTTCGGCAAGTCGGCCGACGATCGATCGCGCTTGCAGGCCCATCAGGACGAAGGCCAGGACGTTGAGCACGAACACCGCCGTCTCCCAGACCGAGTAGGAGCTGACACGATTCCTTGCCGGCATGCGGCGCGGCGACGTACGTGCGATCGTCATGGCATAGACGACGATCGTGATGATGGCGGAAAGCCCTATCCTGTCGGCCAGGATCCAGACACCGAAGGTTGAGGCGAATTGAACCACTGTGCCGCTCGCCGGATCGTCGATGCGGCCGAGTATCGCGAGAGACAACCGGCCGAGCACATAGCCTGCGGCAAGGCTGCCGACCGTCGACAGCAGGATCATTGGAACGGCACTGCTCAACAGGATGGAGCCGGCGGCTGCGGAAACCGACATCCTGTAGATCAACAGCGCCGTGGCGTCGTTGAGAAGGCTCTCGCCTTCCAGGATGGCGGTGATGCGGTGCGGCACCTTGAATTGTCCGAGTACGGCCGCGGCTGCCACGGCATCGGGCGGCGCTACGATCGCGCCAAGCGCTATGGCGGCGGCAATGGGCAGGCCTGCCATCGTCCAGCCGACCAGCGCGACCGTCACGGTGGTGAAGATGACGGCGCCAAGCGCCAGCAGGATGAGCGAAACCTTGTAGCGGTTGAGATCGCGCAGCGACGTGTCGTAGGCCGCGTCGAGCAGAACCGGCGCGATGAACAGAGCGAGTGCCAGTTCCGGGTCGATCTCGATGGTCGGTGCAAACGGCAGGAAGGCGATACCGGCGCCGGCCAGCGCCAGCAATGACGGATAGGGAATCTGCAGACGCCGCGACAGCGCGGTCAGGGCGACCGCGATGAGAAGCAGGACAAGGGTGAGTTCAAAAAGCGCCATGTCCTATCGTAGCGGTGAAGCCGGGCGATTGGCACTGCAAAAACGGCCACGGCTTTGGCTGCTGGTGAATGGTGAATGGTGAATGGTGAATGGTTGCTTGCAGAGAAATTTCGGCGCGTAAAGTGCCCTCTTACTATTCACTATTCACTATTCACTATTCCCTAATGCAGCACCAGCATGTCGCCCGACGAGAACGAAATCTCGGCCTTTTCGCCGACAGCGGGTGGCGGTGTGGCCGGACTGTTGAACGTGTCGAGCGAGACCGTGCTGCCGCCGATGCCGACGCGCACCCGGATGACCGAGCCGAGGAAATGCACCTCGGCGATTTCGCCCGAAAGGCTGGAATCGCGACCGGGGTGGCGGCCGAGCGAGATCGCCTCGGGCCGCAACGCCAGCGACAGCGTGTCGCCGGACTTCGAGCCGTTGAGCTTGCCCTTGAGCGAGACCTCTTGCGAGTTGACGCGAACCTTGCCCGAAGCCGCGTCGGTGACCGTGCCTTCGAGCACGTTCAGCGTGCCGACGAAATTGGCGACGAATTTGGTTGCCGGCCGGTTGTAGATCTCGAACGGCGTGCCGACTTGCTCGGCCTTGCCGCCATACATGACAGCAATGCGGTCGGAGATCGACAGCGCCTCTTCCTGGTCGTGGGTGACGAAGATGGTGGTGATGCCGAGCTTCTTCTGGATCGAGCGGATTTCCTCGCGTAGCGACACGCGCACCTTGGCGTCGAGCGCCGACAGCGGCTCGTCGAGCAACAACAGCTTCGGCTTGGGCGCAATCGCCCGCGCCAGCGCGATGCGCTGCTGCTGGCCGCCGGAAAGCTGATAGGGATAGCGGTCGCCCATCTGCGGCAGCTTGATGATGTCGAGCATTTCGGCCACGCGCCTGTCGGCATCGGCTTTCGGCATACCGGCGACCTTCAGCCCGAAGCCGATATTCTGCGCCACGGTGAGGTTCGGAAACAGCGCATAGGCCTGGAACACCATGCCGACATTGCGCTGATTGGGCTTCAGCCGGGTGATGTCCTTGCCGGCCACGACGATCTTGCCGGCGGACGGCTCCTCGAAACCGGCGACCATGCGCAGCACCGTCGTCTTGCCGCAGCCCGATGGCCCGAGGAAGGAGACGAATTCGCCTGGCTCGACGTCGAGGTTGAAATCCTGCACCACGGTGATGGGGCCGAAGGATTTTCGCACATGCTGGATTGAGAGGAAGGGCTCGGTCATGGCTTTTTCCTTCGGGTCAGTTCGGACGGTTCGCCGATCGCGGCGCGAAACGCGACAGGATCTGGATCAGCGACATGCAGCCCCAGGTGATGGCGAAGGCGATGATGGCAAGCGCCGCCGGCTCGTAGGCGCGGTTGGCGCCGACGTTCTGCAGATAGGGTCCGAAGGCAGGCCGGTTGAGCAGGCTGGCCATGGTAAATTCACCGATGACGATGGCGAAGGTCAGGAAGGCGCCCGACAGCACCGCGATCAGCACGTTGGGCAGGATGACCCGGGTGATGATCGTGCCCCAGCCGGCGCCGAGGATCTGCGCCGCCTCGGTCAGTGTCCGCACGTCGATGGTGCGAAGCCCGGTGTCGACGGCGCGATACATATAGGGCAGCGCCAGTGTCGCATAACCGATGACCAGCAAGGCATTGGCTCCTGTGTCGCTGGCCAGGAACGGCAGCGGTGAATTCGACCCGTACATTCTGATGTAGCCGAAGACGATGACGATGGCCGGGATGACCAGCGGCAACAGCGTGATGAACTCGACGACGGGCCTTAGCTGCGGCAGCCGCAGACGAATCCAGTACGCCGCCGGCACCACCACCAGCACGCCAAGGACGATGGTGAAGATGGCGGCGACCACCGAATAGATGAAGGTCGCCTGGAAGCGGGGATCGCCGAGCACGACCTGATAGGCATCGAAGGAATAGGCGCCGCGCCGCATGCGCATGGAGAATTCCACGGTCGCGATGAGCGGAATGAAGAAATAGGCAGCGCCCAGCGCGAAGACGATCCAGGCCCAGAATCTGCCGGACTTCATTTGAGCCACCTCTCAGAGCGCGTCCGGAACCAGATGTAGAAGACATTGGCCAGCCCGGTGATGACGATCATGCCGAAGGCGATGGCGTAGCCGAGATGGGCATTGTGCAGCACGTCACCGCGGATCTGCGCGTAGAGCAGGATAGGAACGATATTAAGCGAGGAGCCGGTCAGAGCGTAAGCGGTGGCGATGGCACCGAAGGCGTTGGCGAACAAGAGGATGACGGTGCCGAGGAAGCTTGGCCAGATCACCGGAATGACGACCAAGCGCCAGAACTGCGCCTGGGTCGCGCCAAGCGTTGCCGCCGCTTCGCCCCATTCCTTCTTCAGCCCATCGATCGCCGGCACGATGATCACCACCATCAGCGGGATCTGGAAATAGACATAGGTCAGCGTCAGGCCCCAGAACGACAGGATGTTGAAACCATGGGCATAAATGTTGAAGCCGACCAAGACGTTGAGCAGCACCGTGGCGAGCCCGAGCCGGCCGAGCGTCGCGAGAAAGGCGAAGGCCAGCGGCACGCCGGCAAAATTGGAGGCCACGCCGGAGAAGGTCAGCGTCGCCGAGCGTATCCAGTCCGGCAGCCCGCCGCGCACGATGGCGATGGCAATGGCAAGCCCCGCGAAAGCACCGATCAGCGACGAGGCGAGGCTGACCTTGATTGAGATCCAGTAGGCGGCAACGATCGACGGCTGCGCCAAGGCCGCTATGTTTTCGAAAGTGAATTCGCCGGCATCGTTCCGGAATGCGCCCAGCATCAGATAGAGCGTGGGCAGGATCAGGAACATGATGGCGAAGATGAAGAAAGGCGCAACGCCAAGCCATTGCGTCGGCAGCCTCATGCTGCGGGCGTCGGCAGGAGGCGCGGTCTTCCCGGCAACAGCGTGATCGGACAACGAGATATCGGTCATGCGCCGGCTACCGTCCTGGAGGTATGCCGGGCGGCGATCTAAGCCGCCCGGCTGATCTCAAGTCTTACTTGACGTTGGCGCCGACGACGGCATCCCAGTTCTTGGTGATGGCTTCCTTGGCCTTGCCCTGCTCGTCGAGCGTCGGGAACACCGCGGCTGCATAGGACTCGGCCGGCGGCAGCTTGGCCATCACGTCAGCCGGGAGCTTGCCATTCTTGGCGAGGTCGTTGAAGCGGATCGGGTGACAATAGCCCTTCAGCCAGCCGATCTGGCCTTCGTCCGAATAGAGATATTCCAGCCATAGCTTGGCAGCATTCGGGTGCGGCGCGTAGGCACTAATCGCCTGAACATAGACGCCGGCGACGACACCGGTCTTCGGCACGACGACGTCGACCGGCGGATTGCCCTTCAGCGTATCGCGGCCGGCAAGCGCGTTATAATCCCAGGTCACCAGGATTGGCGTCTGGCCTTGGGCAAGCGTCGCGGGCTTGCCGATGACCGGCACGAAATTGCCGGCGGCGTTGAGCTTCTTGAAGAAGTCGAGACCAGCCGTGCCGGCGGCTTCGCCGGCAGCCGCACCGCCGGAAAGGCCGGCGGCATAGACGGCCTGGATGGCCTGGTTCGAAGCGCGCGGGTCACCGGCGAGCGCAACGGTATTGGCGAATTCCGGCTTCAGCAGGTCGGCCCAGTCGGCCGGCGCTTCCTTGACTAGGTCCTTGTTCACCAGGAACGAAAGCACGCCGTAATAGTCGCCGGTCCAGAAGCCATCGGCATCTTTGGCGCTGTCCGGGATCGAGTCCCAGGTTGATACTTTGTAAGCCTGGATCAGGCCATCCTTCTTTGCGGTGGGGCCGAACGACAGGCCGACGTCGATGACGTCGGGCGCCTGCGGGCCCTTGTTGTCCTTGTTGGCCTTGATCGCCTCGACCTCGTCACCGGAGCCGGCATCGGGGTTGAGTTCGTTGATGGTGAGTTCCGGATATTTCGCCTTGAAGCCGTCGATGACCGCGCCGTAGCCGCACCAGTCATGCGGCAGCGCGATGACCGTGAGCTGGCCTTCAGCCTTGGCTGCGGCGACCAGTTCATCCATGGACTGGGCCGACGAGATGGCAGAGGTCGCCATCAGGGCGACGGCCGAAAGGGAAAACAGTTTTCCCGTGAATTTGAACATGTGTTCTCTCCGTTGAACTGACGCCGTTGGACGCCTGCGATGCGGTATCGTTTTCGTGTGACAGCCAGATGAAAGCTTTGTGAAAGCGACGCCCTGCAGTACGAAAAAGTAAACTCTTTTTAACCGGCTGTAGCAATCGCTGCGCCGTTATTTTTCCGGCTAACTAGTTTCGGCCTTGCCTTTCATCCTTTCCCCCTTTCTTCGCCTCTTTTCCCAAGTGGATTTCCAATGCTGAAGTTGTCTTAGACGGCGCCGGCGATGGCATTTTCGAGCAGCGTCAGCGCCGCCTTCTTGGTCAGCTTGACCGGGTTGCCGCCGGCGGTCGGGTCGACCACCGCCATGTCGGCGATCAGGCCCTTGCGCTTCTTGTCCATGTCGAGCCCCTTGATCAGGTCGGGCAGCGCGTGCGGCACCTTGAGCTCCTTGCGCAGCTTGATGATCGCCTTGGCAAAGCCGTCGAAGCCGCCCTTGATGCCGCAATAGGCGGCGAGCCGGGCGATGCGCGGCTCGATCGCCTCGCGGTTGAAGGCCAGCACATAGGGCATGAACACGGCGTTGGTCATGCCGTGGTGGGTGTCGTAGAGCGCGCCGATCGGATGCGACAGCGAATGAATCGCGCCAAGCCCTTTCTGGAAGGCGGCGGCCCCCATCGCGGCGGCACTCATCATGTTGGCCCGGGCGACCAGATCCTTGCCGTTGGCATAGGCTTTCGGCAGGTTTTCGAAGACCAGCCTGATGCCTTCCACGGCAATGCCGTCGGCCATCGGGTGATAGCCCGGCGCGCAATAGGCTTCGAGGCAATGGGCAAGCGCATCCATGCCGGTGCCGGCGGTGATGAAGCCGGGCATGCCGACCGACAGTTCCGGATCGGCAATGACGATCGCCGGCAAAAGTTTCGGATGGAAGATGACCTTCTTGGTATGGGTCGCTTCATTGGTGATGACGCCGGCGCGGCCGACCTCCGAGCCGGTGCCGGCCGTGGTCGGCACCGCGATGATCGGCGCGATCGCATCGGCATCGGCGCGCGTCCACCAGTCGCCGACATCCTCGAAATCCCAGACCGGACGTGTCTGCCCGGCCTGGAAGGCGATCAGCTTGCCGAGGTCGAGCGCCGAGCCGCCACCAAAGGCGATGACGCCGTCATGCTTGCCCTTCTTGAACACGGCAATGCCGGCGGTCAGGTTGGAATCCACCGGGTTCGGCTTGACCTCCGAAAACACGCCATACGGCACCTTGGCGTCGTCGAGGATCTTCAGCGTCGAGGCCACCACCGGCAGCTTGGCCAGTCCTGGATCGGTGACGAACAGCGGCCGCTTGATGCCGGTCGCCGCCAGCACCTCCGGCAGCTCCTTGATGCGCCCGGCGCCGAAGCGGACGGTCGTCGGGTAATTCCATTTGGAAACGAGTTTTGTCATTTCGACCTTCTTGACTGCTTTCATGCTCTCGGATGTCGTTAATTCGCAAAGGTATTGGCCACACGGTCTGAGCGCATCATGTACGGAATCCAGATGGCTGCGGCCCAGACGGAGCGGTAAATTCCGCGCATCGTTTCCGTGTCGAACGCATCAGCCAAGGTTGGAAAGGTCTCGGGAAAAACCAGATGCGCGGCCCATGGGTCGAGGATGGCATATACCGGCATCGCGACTGCCCAAATCATGTACCAGCCGGGGAATATCTCCCAGCGCTTGAACATGAAGAACAACAACAGGGCCGGGGCTGTAAAGCTTAGAACGCCTGCTGTCACCAGTTCGGCAACGAGCAGCGCACCTTGAGAAAAACTGAAGGCCTGCCAGTCGAAGCCGAGATAGTCGACACCAAACATTTGCATCAGCCCCAGTATCGGCGTGAGCATCAACCCGAGCATCGGCAGGACAAGCCATCCGCCGATACCCTCGGGACCTTCACGATCTGGCAGGGCCGATTGTTGCGTATCCGCCATTACTCCCCCTCAACAGCGATCGTATGCTTGTCGATCGCCACCTTAGATCGCTTCGCGTAGATGGTATGATTTCGGCCTGGTCAGATTGTCGTAGCCGATGGCCGACAGTGCCGCGCCCTTGCCGGTGTCCTTGACGCCGGTCCAGACCAGCGCCGGATCGAGATAGTCGCAGCGGTTCATGAACACGGTGCCGGTCTCGACGCGATCGCCGATCGCCGCTGCATGGTCCGTGTCGCGCGTCCAGATCGAGGCGGTCAGCCCATAGGGGCTGTCGTTCATCAGCGCGATCGCCTCCTCATCGTTGCGCACCTTCATGATGCCGACGATCGGGCCAAAGCTTTCCTCGCGCATGACGCTCATCTGGTGGTCGACCTGGGTCAGCACTTCCGGCGCCAGATAGGGCGAACCTTGCCTGTCGTTGGCCACCTTCATATTGATGTGCGCCTTGGCGCCCTTGCGCAGCGCCTCGGCCTTCTGCTCACGGATCAGGTCGGCGAAGCGCGCCTGCGCCATCGGCCCCATGGTGGTCGCCTGGTCGAGTGGATTGCCGATGACGTAGTTCCTGGTCTCGGCGATGAAGCCTTCGACGAATTCGTCGTAGACCTTCTCGTGGACATAGACGCGCTCGATGCCGCAGCAGCACTGGCCGGAATTGAAGAAGGCGCCGTCGACCAGATTGGCAACGGCATGGTCCATCGTGGCATCCGGCAGCACATAGGCCGGATCCTTGCCGCCAAGCTCGAGGCCGAGCGTCATGAAGGTGCCCGCCGCCGCCTTTTCGATGGCGCGGCCGCCGGCGACCGAGCCGGTAAAGTTGACATGGTCGATCTTGCCGGAGCCGAGCAGCCTTTCGGTCTGCGCATGGTTCAGGACGAGGTTCTGGAACAGGCCCTTGGGCAGGCCGGCTCTGTCGAACGCCTGCTGAAAACGTTCGCCGACCAACAATGTCTGTGCCGCGTGCTTGAGGATGACGGCGCTGCCCGCCATCAGCGCCGGCACGATGGTGTTGACGGCGGTGAGATAGGGATAGTTCCACGGCGCGATCACCATGACCACGCCGAGTGGCACTTTTTTCACATAGCGGCGAAAGCCGTCCTTCGGATTAGAGGCCATGACCGGCTTCAGTGCCGCCTCGGCGATCTCGACCATGTAGGAGACGCGCTCTCTGACGCCGCCGAACTCGCCGCCATAACGCACCGGCCGACCCATCTGCCAGGCGATCTCCGGCACGATCTCGTCTGTCATGGCGACCAGCGCTTCCAGCATGGCAAGCATGTACTTGCCGCGCTCGACGACCGGCGTCTGCGCCCACTTCTCCTGCGCCGCCTTGGCGCGCTCGACCGCGGCACCGATCGCCTGGTCCGTCGCCAGAGGCCGTTCGGCATAGATCGAACCGTCGACGGGGGATTTTATCTTGACCGTTTCGGTCATGCCTTGGGTCCTCGCATTCTACAATAATTCTCGTTGGTCACGCCGCCCCTCATCCGCCTGCCGGCACCTTTCCGCCTATAGTGACGGAGAAGGGACAAGCTCCAGCGCTGGCGACCCCCCTCTCCCCGTTCTTCACGAGAGGGTAGAGGTGAGGGGCGGGCGGTGCTGACATTGCCAGGTCATCTAATACCGCTCGAACCCTCTGTGCAGTTCCCAGTCCGTAATCCGGCGGTCGTACTCGAACTGTTCCCAGTGTGCCGTGTGGACGTAATGTTCCAGCACATCGTCGCCGAGCGCCTGCCTCAGCATCTTCGATTCCGCCAGCGTCGCCGTGGCATCGCGCAATGTCTTTGGAATTTCAGGCAGCTGCGAGGCCTGGTAGGCGTCACCGATGAAAGGCTTCTGCAGTTCAAGCTTTTCATCGATGCCGGCAAGCCCGGCCGCGATCAGAGCGGCGAAAGCCAGATAGGGGTTCAAATCGGCGCCGCCGATGCGGCATTCCATGCGAATGCCCTTGGTGCCCTCGCCGCAAAGACGGAAACCGGCGGTGCGGTTGTCCTCGCTCCACATGATCTTGGTCGGCGCAAAGGTGCCGGCCTGGAAGCGCTTGTAGGAGTTGATGTAGGGCGCCAGGAACCAGGTGAATTCCTTGGCATATTTGAGCTGGCCGGCCGCCCATTGCTGGCCGAGCGTAGACAGCGTCCACTCGGCATTTTTGTCGTAGAACAATGGCGTCTTGCCGTCGGCGCTCCACAGCGAATTATGGATGTGGCTGGAATTGCCGGCGAGCCCGTAATTGTACTTGGCCATGAACGAGATCGCCTTGCCTTCGGACTCGGCGATTTCCTTGGCGCCGTTCTTCAGGATGACGTGGCGGTCGGCCATGTCGAGCGCCTCGGCGTAGCGGACATTGATCTCTTCCTGGCCGGGACCCCACTCGCCCTTCGAATTCTCGATCGGGATGCCGGCCGCCTCCATCTCGTTGCGCAGCCGGCGCATGACGCCTTCTTCCTTGGTGGTGATGCCGATCTGGTAGTCGCCGATGTAGGGCGATGCCGTCTCGAGGCCCTGCCAGTGCTTCTTGCGGGCGGAATCGTAGGTTTCGCTGAACAGATAGAATTCGAGCTCGGAAGCGAAATAGCCGATATAGCCGCGTTCCTGCAGCCGCTTGACCTGCTTCTTCAGTATGGCGCGCGGCGAATGCGCCAGGTCGTCATGGGTATGGTGGTCGAGCACGTCGCAAATCACCAGCGCCGTCTTCTCCAGCCACGGAACGAGCCGCAGCGTCGCAAGGTCCGGCTTCATGACGAAATCGCCATAGCCCTTCGACCAGCTCGCCGCCTTGTAGCCGGGCACCGGTTCCATATCGATGTCGGCGGCCAGCAGGTAGTTGCAGCCATGCGTCTCGTCATGCGCGGAATCGACGAAGTACCGGGCCAGGAACCGCTTTCCCGCAAGCCGCCCCTGCATGTCGACGATGCAGGCCAGCACCGTGTCGACCTCGCCGCTGGAGACCGCTTGCTTCAACTGATCGAACGAGAAATTTCCGGCCATTCTTACGGCACTCCAGCGTTTGTCGTTTTGAAAAGGGAATGAAAACCATGGCCGGCGCGATGCCGGCCATGGTCACGAGAGAGCGTCAGGCGCCGGCTTCGCCGACGGCTATCTCGGCTGCCTTGATCGCCGCCTGGCGCTTTGCGATCTGGTCGCCGATGGGCGGACCCTGGAAGCGGCGGTTCTCGAAACCGAACCAAAGGACCGCGGTCAGTACAATGAAGCCCAGGGTGATATAGAGCACTTTGTCGTTCGGCGGCTGGATGGCGATGTAGAAGATGATCGCCATGCCGATGACCGACAGGACGCAAAACAGCTTGAACAGTCCTGCGCCGAGATTCCACGGGCCGGGATTCGGCCATTTCGCCGTTCCGAAAGCCATCATGCCGAGCGCGATCGGAATCGTGAAGGACAGGAACAGGAACACCAGCGTCGAATTGACGACGATGGTATAGATGTTGGTGCCGCCGATCGAAATGAACTGGGCAAGAAAGACATAGATGATCTCGAGGATCGCAGCGGTCCAGATGGCGTTGACCGGCGTGCGCCAGGTTGGGCTGACTTTGGCGAGCCCGGCCGAACCGACCGGCATGCCGCCGTCGCGAGAGAAGGCAAACAGCATGCGCGAGGCCGAGGTCACCGTGGCGAGGCCGCAGAGGAACTGCGAGATCAGGATGGCCAGATAGAGCAGTTCTTTCAGCCAGCCCGGTAGGATTGCATCCATTGTCGAGAAGAATACGCTCCAGCCCTGCTTGGCGCCGGCAGCCAGGTCCGGAATTGCCAGAACGATCGCGCAGACCATCGCCCAGCCGATCAGCGACGACCAGAGCACGGACGAAATGATCGCCCGCGGAACGGAATGCGCTGCCTTCAGCGTTTCTTCCGAAGTATGCGCCGACGCATCGTATCCGGTGATGGTGTAGACCGGCAGCAGCAGGCAGAGCAGGAACAGGTAGCTCATGGAATCCGACTGTGGGAAGACACCGCCCCCGGCATCACCTGAATAGTTGGTGAAGGTCCAAAGCCGCGTGATGTCGATCGCAGGCGCAAACACTAGGCAGGCAACGATCAGCACAGCTGTTGCGCCAAGGATCAGGAAGCCGGAAGCGTCAGTCAGCATGGCGGTCAGCTTGATGCCGAAGTGATTGCAGAGCGCCTGGATCACAGTGATGACGGCAACAAATCCGACAATTTCGCCCGGAGTACCAGTAATGCCGAACCAGCTCCCGAACGTTCCAACGAAGAAGAATGCGGTACCGATATTGATGGCGCCCAGAACGGTGATCAGGCCGAGCAGGTTGAGCCAGGCGGTCAGCCAGCCGGTGAAACGATTGCCGAGGATCGACGCCCAGTGATAGAGGCCGCCGGCGGTCGGAAATGCCGAGGCGATCTGGGCCATGGCGAGCGCGAAAAATCCCGAAACCATGCACCCGACGATCCAGCCGATACCGGCGCCGGCGCCACCGATGGACGACGTCGCCTGCGCGAAGGAATTGATGCCGCCTGAGAGGATGCAGATGATCGAGAACGAGATCGCGAAATTCGAGAAGCGGCTCATGCTTCGCGACAGTTCCTGAGCATAGCCCATTCCGTGGAGAACTTTCAGGTCCTCCTTCTTGTCACCTTCGCTGTAACCCGGTGCTACCATTTTGAAGTCCCCTTTTGGTTTCTTAGCTGGCCGATTGAACTGACTTTCCGACTGCGCTTGGTCTGGAGGCCTTGGCCGCTTCGGGCTCCAGATTGAGAAAAATACCCGTGAGCAGATCCGCCCATTTCCGTTGCCCGGCTGCGCCGGAAATCTCGTCGTTGCGGATTTCGATCATCGCGCAGGGCAGCCCGCGCGAGCGGGCATGACGTTCCAGCGTGAAATAGACGCGGTCGGCCGGCGAATAGGGTTCATTGACGCCGACGGTGACACCGGCAAGCTGCTGCAGCGCCGCGATCAGTGGCGCCGCCAGCCGGCGGTCCTCGTCATGGATGATGCCGATGTGCCAGGGCCGGCACTTGCCCTTGTACACCGGCGTGAAGGAATGGATGGACACCAGCCGCGTCTCCCGCCCGGCCGCCAGGCGCTCGTCGATGATCGTCGCGATCCGGTCGTGGAACGGCCGCCAAGCCAGCGCGATGCGCGCCTCCCGCTCGTCGGCGGAAAGCCCCTGGTTGGCCGGGACAACGGTTTTTTCGCTGGCGCTGATCGTCACTATCAGGTCCGGCGCGTCGAGCGGTCGGTTGCAGTCGATGACGAGCCGCGAAATGCAGGTCTCGACCAGCGTCGCATCGAGCACCTCGGCCATGCGGCGCGCCACCGGCAAGGCGCCGGGATCCCAGGCGATGTGGCGGGAAAGCTCCTCGGCGGCAAGGCCGAGCGTTCCGAATTCCGGCGGCAGGAAGTTGGAGGCGTGGTCGCAGGTCAGCACGAAAGGGCTTGATCCGTCGGGGTTCGTCACCCTTACGGTTTCAGGCGATGCAAGGCTGGCGGGCCGTGCTGTCTCCATTGTCTGCTGTCCCCGGGGAGCGCTGTACCGTATGTTACGTATTTTGCCTCATTGCGTCCCTGCGGATGATTTCATACAGTTTGGCCGGCTTTGTCAAACGCGATTTCGATAACGCGGTAACGGCCCGGCCAGGGTGGGGAAAAACATGGTTTCGAGCATTGCCGAACTGATCTCCGACCGCATCGGCACCATGCCGGCCGGCGAACGGCGCGCAGCGCAAACGCTGATCGCCAGCTATCCGCTGATCGGGCTGAAGACGGTCGCCGAATTCTCGACCACGGCCGGCGTATCGTCGCCGACGATCCTGCGTTTCGTCGCCCGGCTCGGCTTCCAGAACTACCCGGAATTCCAGTCGGCGCTGCAGGACGAGCTGGCGGCGCAATTGCAGTCGCCGGCCTCGCGCACGCTCAATCCCCCATCGCAGGGCAGCAGCGCCGTCTCGCCGATGCTGGAGGCGACGCTCGACAATATGCGCGAGACATTCCGGCATCTCTCGGACAAGCAGCTTGCCGACATCGTCGCCAAGCTTGCCGACCGGCGCGGCAAGACATTCCTGATCGGCGGCCGCTTCACCGACCCGCTGGCGCGCTACATGGCCGCCCACCTCGCTATCATCCAACCCAATGTCTTCCATCTCGCCGGCCAGGAAAGCGTCTGGCGCGACCGGCTGATCGACATGGGCAAGCGCGACGTGCTGGTGATCTTCGACATCAGGCGCTACCAGGACAGCCTGGTCCGTTTCGCCGAGACTGCCAACCAGCGCGGCGTGCAGATCGTGCTGTTCACCGACCAGTGGCTGTCGCCGATCGCCCGCTTCGCCCGCCACGTCATCGCCGGGCGCACCGCCGTGCCTTCGGCCTGGGACTCATCCGCCGCACTTTTCGTCGTTGCCGAAACGCTGATCGGCGCCGTCACAAGGCAGCTCGAGGCCGACGGCGCCAAACGCATCCGCGAACTGGAAAGCCTGCGGTAGCACAGGCTTTCGGAAAGGCACGCTTGCTGGCTGGGCTAGTCAACCAAAAGGCTGACCATCTGCAGAATCAGGATCAGCAAAAAAACGCCAAAGACAGACGCAAAGACCGCTGCCAGCAGGACGGTGCGTTGTTTCTTACCCATAGCTTTCGCCTTGAAAGCATAGTCCCCGTCCACGAATACGAACGTCAGTCTCGCCCCACTGCTCGGCCACCCTCCCGACTCCTCAAGACCCGCCTGCGGCTTGGGCGGAGGAGTAATGACGACTGGTTCACGCGCGAAATGAACAGCTTACCAAGGTGCTCGCTAACGGGGATGGCCGCATCATTCATCCGACCCATGTCACGGCCGAATGAACACCTTGCCGCTGGCGCCTAACCAATTCAGCCGCAAACCCTGCCATCGCCCCAGTCCGGGTACTTTAGCCGTGGCAAGGATGATCGTAGTTCGGCTAGCCTTGTCGACTTGAAGCCGCTTCCTTGAACCACCAGTCAAAGCGCGGTGAACTGCGCGGAGGAATTCGATGAGCTATCTGGACGAACTGTTTTCCGTCGCCGGCAAGACGGCGCTGGTCACCGGCGCCGCGACCGGCATCGGCCGCATGGCGGCGACCGCTCTGGTCAAGGCCGGCGCTTCGGTGATGATCGCCTCGCGCAAGGGCGAGGATTGCGTCAGGGTAGCCGGCGAGTTGAACGGCCTTGGCGCCTCCGGCCGGGCCGAGGGTTTCTCCGCCGACGTCTCCAGTGAGGCCGGCATTGCGGCGCTCGTAGCCGAGGTCAGGACACGGACCGAGCGGCTGCATATCCTGGTCAACAATGCCGGCATCTCCTGGGGCTCGCCGCTGGAAAGTTTTCCCTACCATGCCTGGGCCAAGGTGTTCGGCGTCAACGTTGCCGCGGTCTTCCACCTGACGCGCGAATTGCTGCCTCTGCTCGAAGCCGCCGCCAGCGATGCCGACCCGGCACGGGTGATCAATCTCGGATCGGTAATGGGCACGCAGCCTTTGGCCGAAGATGCCTACTCCTACTCTGCCTCGAAGGCTGCGGTTCACCACCTGACGCGCATCCTGGCGATCGAGCTCGCCGGCCGCCGCATCACCGTCAACGCCTTTGCGCCCGGCCCTTTCCAGAGCCGGATGACGGCCTTCGCCACCGGCACCGAGGACCAGGCAAGACATATCGGCAACCATGTACCGATCGGCCGCATCGGCGCGCCGGATGACATTGCCGGCGCAACGCTCTATTTGTGCAGCCGTGCCGGCAGCTATGTCACCGGCGCCATCCTGCCGATCGATGGCGGGCAGTCGGTGCAACACGGGCTGACATTGTTCAAGGAATGAGACGCACGCCATCCGGCGAGTGAAATGCCGGGGGTGAAGATGGAGGACATCAGCGTGAAACCGATCAGTCTCGATGTGCTTCTGGCCAATGTCGGCAAGGAAGTCGGCGTGTCGCCATGGCGGGTGGTCACCCAGCGCATGATCGACCAGTTCGCCGATGCCACCGACGACCATCAGTTCATCCATTGCGATCCGGAACGCGCCAGCCGCGAGACGCCGTTCGGCGGCACCATCGCGCATGGCTTCCTGTCGCTTTCGCTGTTGTCGGCGATGACCTTCGAAACCATGCCGCCGCTGGAAAACAGCAAGATGGGCGTCAATCACGGCTTCGATTCGCTGCGCTTCCTGGCGCCTGTGAAGACCGGCTCGCGCATCCGCACGCGCTTCGTGCTGGCCGACGTCAAGGTCAGGCCGTCGGGCTGGGTGCAGACGGCGCACGACGTGACGATCGAGATCGAGGGCTCGAAAAAACCGGCGCTGACTGCCCGCTGGCTGACCCTGACGCTGATCGAACGCCAGCCGGAAGCGGTTTGACTGGCATCCGAGCCTGGGGACCTAGAGCAATTCCAGGAAAAGTGTGAAGCGGTTTTCTGTCCGGAATTGCGCAAAAACAAAGAGATAGAGCGGTTCAGCGTTTCCGTGAAACGATGAACCGCTCTAAGTCTATTTGGCTTCGGCCGCGACGTACTTCATGTGGCGGCTGACCTGCAGCGCAATGTAGACGACCAGTGAACAACCGATTGGGAACACGATCTCGTTGAGGCCGGTTGCGATCGCCTGTGGCATTGCGAGAGCAGCGTCGTTCGCCGCGGCCGTCTCGATCGTCAGCACCGTGATGCCGCCGCCGAATACCGCACCTATCAGGGCGCCCGCCAGCGCGAAATGAAGCGGACGCGGTTCTTCCTTCGATGCCAGCGACGCCAGTATCCAGCCGAGCAGCCCGTATTCGATCGCACGCAGCACGCCCAGCGTGGTGAGCGACAGGATGGCCGGCTTCGCGGCCGCATCGAGCGCGCTGACCATCACCTTTTGCGTCCCTTTGGCGATGCCCATCGCCAGTGGCGCCGAAATCGCGCTGACTAAGCCGCCGAACGAGGCTCGCACCTTGGTGAGCGCCGTGCCGAGGCTGACGCCGGCGCAGACGAAGAACGACCAGGTCACGCCTTGCGCCAGTTCGATCAGAACCTGTGTCGTCGCCGGATAGGCACCTGCCGCAAATCTGACGGTCAGAATGAGAGCTTCCATGGCGAAGCCGAGCGCGATCGCCAGCCATGCAACCATGACGACGCGCCTGAGCGCCATCCTGGCGCGATGGGAAAGCGGGTCCACGTCCGGCACGCCGGACGAAAGCTCAGTCGGGGCCATGTTGGCCTCCCAGATCACAATTGTTGCAGAGCCGCGAATTAGTCTTTGTCTGTAACAGTCCGATGTTGCCGGCTTTATTGCCGGGTTACATCGTTTTGTGACAGTCAAGCTTCTGCTTCGTGCCACCTTGCCCGACGCCGTACAGCGTATATATGCTGCATCCAGCCATCATTCATTTAAGGCAGTCGAACAATTGCAGCTAAGCGTCCAGGAGCGCCGCGAAAAACAAAAGGCCGAACTGCGTTCCGAACTTGTCGACGCCGCGCACAAGCTTGTCCAGGAAGAAGGCTATGACGGCCTCACCATCCGCAAGCTCGCCAAGCGCGTCGGCTATGCGCCGATGTCGGTCTATTCCTATTTCGCCGACAAGCAGGATATCCTGTTCGCCTTGGCCGAGGACGCGTTCGAGACCTTGGCCAGGCGCATCGAACGTCACACGGCCGACGACCCGATCGAGGCGCTCAAGGCGGTGCTTGTCGAATACGCTGCCTTCGGGCTGGAAAATCCCAACGAATACCGCACCGTTTTCATGACCGAAAAAGTCAGGCCGCCAGCCGGAAAGACGTTCGCCGATATGGAGAGCGGCAACCCGGCGATGAAAGTGCTGATCGAGAGGGTCGAAGCCTGCGTTGCCGCCGGCAGACTCAAAGGCGATCCACGCGCCATCGCCACCATGTTGTGGGCAGTCGGCCACGGCGCCATCTCGCTGCTGATCACCTTCCCGTTCTACCCGTTCGGCGACCAAAAGACGTTCATCACACGGATCGGCGACATCATGCTCGAAGCCATCGCCGCGCACGAGATCGCGCCGCTCACGCCGCCGGTCAACTGCTGAAGAGCGGCGCTTCTCCCGATCTGTAGGATCTTCTCCGAACGATCCGCGCTCCGGCGCCGAGCGTTCGGCAATTCCTGCGCTCAACTTCTCCGTACATGTACGATTTTGCTTGAACTCCCTAAGTCCTGGGCGTATCTGTACGCAATGCCGTACATGTACGAATCCAATAACTGGACCGGAGACAGACCATGAAGAAGGCAATCCTCACGCTCGCCGCCCTGCTGGCGCTCTCTGGCGCCGCATTTGCCGGCGGCAGTCAGCCAGCCAAGCAGGAAGCGACCTGCATCGGCACCAAGACCGATGTGAAGCTCGATTGCGCGCCGACCGGATCGCTTGAGAAGGTGGATGCCGCGACCCACAAGGCCGACACCAAGGGCCCGAGGCTCGGCATCGGCATTGACCCGTGGATCGTGCCAAGCAGCTTCTGAGGACTTCGAGCGGCATGAAGATGAGGAGCGGCAGGATATCCTGATTGCCCGTCCTCGTGGCTGGTCGATGCCGGCACCGAAATGGGCGCCATCGGCGAAGCTGCCGATCTCCCCACTTGCAGGCTGGGCAATCGCATTTGGATTCTTGCGAAGATGGACCCCACCCTAACCCTCCCCACAAGGGGGAGGGAACGCTGCCGCGCGCCTTTCCTTCCGCTTTGGCGCCGAAAGGCAGGCCATTTGCCCGAGGTTAGCGCCAACAGAAGTCTCCCTCCCCCTTGTGGGGGAGGGGTTGGGGTGGGGGTACATCGTAGAGTGAAAGCCTCGGCTTTCCACCTGCGATAGGCCTGCCCTTGCGTGGGAGATCGCCCTCGTTCGGGCTTTCGCCAATCATCGACGCTGGAACGCATATCCACATGGAACCGCGCAAACCTGCTGGTCGAGGCCGGCTCCGCCGGGCCGATAGAAATTATCTCTTGCGCTTCTGTCCCGCCACGCTTTTGGGCTTGCCGGGTCTTGCGGGTGCGCCGGGAATGGCCGTTCCGGTGATCGACACCGGATCGCTGGCCGGGAATGTATCCTCGAGGCCTTCCTCGAGTTCCTCTTCAATATCCGTCCCAGTGCGCTGCTCGCCTTCGAAAGAGCGCACGGCCGGCGTCTTGGCCGGCGACTTCGGCGCGGAGTTCGACGGCATTTGCATTCTCCCTCGGCTCGCTGTCGCAGAACGGTCGGGCACGGCGAACATGCCTATGCTGCCGCGTCGCGCGCTGCCTCCGACAGAAAAGTAAAGACATAATCGGAGAACGAACGCCAGCATTCGACGCGGAACGCGTCGGCCGCGGTGCGCAACAGCACGATTTCGACCTTGCCGAGAATGGTACGCGACGCCGCCCCGACCGGAAAGGCGTCGAGCGACAAATCCTGCGGGCAGCCGGCATTGATCGTCGCCGCGGCAGCCGGACCGGTGACCGATATGGCGACGTTGCGGTGCGAGATGCCGACCGCCGAATGCAGCGCGGAAACCCTGGCGCAATCGGCGAGCGGGTCTTTGCCGCTCTCATCGATGACCAGCCACTCGTCCGGCCCGAGCCACAAGGCCGTGCGTCCGGCCTTTGCCGCCGAGGTTTTCGGTCTCTGCGGCAGGACGACGCCGAGCGCTTTCGAAAGTGCCGCGATCGAGGTGTCCGGCGCGCGCAGCGATATGCGCTCGGCCGGCGGCAGCACGGCAAGTGTGACGCCGGCGCCGGAAAGCGACTGGCCGGCGAGCGCCGGACGGCGTTCGACCGAGGGTCCGGCGGCGGCAGTTTTCAAAGCGGCCTTAGCCATTGAGGCGCTCTCCCTTCTCGTCGAAGAACACCATGCCGGTGACCTCCACCTCGACCACCCCGTCCGGCATCGGCACGTAGAGCGTCTCGCCCATGCGATCGCGGCCGCCGGCGACCAGCCCCAGCGCGATCGAGCGGCCGCAATTTTGCGACCAATAGCTCGAGGTGACATGGCCGATCATCTTCATCGGGATTGCCTGCTTCGGGTCCGCGACGACCTGCGCGCCCTCCTCCAGCACCACCTTGGGATCCCTGGTCTTCAGGCCGACAAGCTGCTTGCGGCCCTTGGCGACCAGGTCCGGCCGCGCCATGCCGCGAATGCCGACGAAGTCGGTCTTCTTCTTGCCGACCGCCCAGTCGAGCCCGGCGTCGTTCGGCGTCACCGTGCCGTCGGTATCCTGGCCGACGATGATGTAGCCCTTTTCGGCGCGCAGCACATGCATCGACTCGGTGCCGTAAGCACAGGCGCCATGCTTCTGGCTCTCGGCCCATAGCGCTTCCCAGACCGCCTCGCCGTAATCGGCCGGCACGTTGACCTCGAAGCCGCGCTCACCGCTGAACGACATGCGAAACAGCCTTGTCGGAACGCCGCAGATCCGGCCTTCGCGCACCGACATATGCGGCAGCGCTTCATCCGACATGTCGATGCCCTCGACCAGCGGCGCGATGATGTCGCGAGACTTCGGTCCCTGCACGGCGATCACCGCCCACTGCTCGGTGATCGAGGTCAGCCAGACGTTGAGATGCGGGAACTCGGTCTGGAGATAATCCTCCATATGGTTCATGACGCGCGGCGCGCCGCCGGTCGTCGTCGTCACGTGGAAACGGTCGGCAGCCAGTCTTCCCACCACGCCGTCGTCATAGATGAAACCGTCCTCGCGCAGCATGATGCCGTAGCGGCAGCGACCGGGCTCCAGTTTCTCCCATGGATTGGTGTAGAGCAGTTCCATGAATTTGGCCGCATCCGGCCCGACCACCTCGATCTTGCCCAGCGTCGAGGCGTCGAACAGGCCGGCCGTCTTGCGCACCGTGACGCATTCGCGGTCGACGGCCGCATGTATGTCCTCGCCCGGCTTCGGGAAGTACCAGGCGCGCTTCCACTGGCCGACATCCTCGAACATCGCGCCCTGGCGCTCTGCCCAGGGATGGATCGCCGTCTTGCGGGTCGGGTCGAACAGGGGACCGCGCGCGTGCCCGACGATCGAGCCGAATGTCACCGGCGTATAGGGCGCACGGAACGTCGTCAGCCCGACCTGCGGGATCGGCTTGCCCAACGTCTCGGCGGCAATCGCCAGGCCGTGCATGTTGGAGGTCTTGCCTTGGTCGGTCGCCATGCCGTTGGTGGTGAAGCGCTTGACGTGCTCGATCGAGCGCATGCCTTCATGCACCGCCTGGCGGATGTCCTTGGCGGTGACGTCGTTCTGGAAGTCGACGAACGCCTTTACCGTCGTATCCGCGCCGGCGCCGGGTGCCGCACCCAGCATGCCGCGTGACCAGCTCTCGCCGGCATCGACCTTCGGCTTCGTGCCCTTGGCTGGCTTGCTGCCGGCGTCCTTGGCCGCCTTGGCACCCGCTGCATAGGCCTCCTCGATCGTCGCCGACAGCCCGTCCGTACCGTTGCAGGCGCCGACGGAGACGCAGTCCTGCGCGTAGATGCCGGGCACGAAGCGCTTGGTCTCGTCATTGAAGGCGACCTTGCCGCGCGATTGCGAGAACAGATGCACCGATGGCGTCCAGCCGGCCGACATCAGAATCGCGTCAACCGGGATGGTGCGCTCGCCGCCGCCATTCTTCGGCTGCACGGTCATCGACGACACCCGCAGCTTGCCGCCGGCGCGGATCACGGCGCGGCCGAAATTGACCTCGATGCCGAGCGCCCTCGCCTCGTCGATCACCGGCCCGGTCGGGTTGTCGCGCAGGTCGACGATGGCCGCCACGTTGATGCCGGCCTTTTTCAGGTCGATCGCCGCCGCATAGGCGGAATCGTTCGCGGTGTAGACGCCGACATTCCTGCCGACGGCGACACCGTAATGGTTGAGATAGGTGCGCGCCGCCGATGCCAGTATGATGCCCGGCCGGTCGTTGTCGGCAAACACCATGTGGCGCTCGATGGCGCCGGTCGCCAGCACCACGCGTTTGGCGCGAACCTGCCACAGCCGCTCGCGGGGCAGGTCGCGGCCGGGGTTCTGCAGATGGTCGCTGACGCGCTCGACCAGCCCGACGAAATTCTGCGCGTAATAGCCGAAGGCGGTGGTGCGCGGCAGCACGCGGACATTGTCCATCGCCCTCAACTTGGCGACAGCGGATTGCGCCCAGGGAAAGCCGTCCTGGCCTTCAATCTTCGCGCCGCTCTCGAAGCGCAGGCTGCCACCGAATTCCGCCTGCTCGTCGGCAAGGATGACACGCGCGCCGGTCTCGGCCGCGGCCAATGCCGCGGCGATGCCCGCGGCACCGCCGCCAAGCACCAGCACCTCGCAATGGGCGAAGCGCGCCGAATAATGGTCGGGATCCGGCTGGTTGGGGGCGACGCCGAGACCGGCGGCGGCCCGGATCTTGGGCTCGTAGAGGTTTTTCCACGCAGCCTTCGGCCACATGAAGGTCTTGTAGTAGAAGCCGGCCGAAAGCATCGGCGAGGCGATGCTGCTGACTGCACCGATGTCGAAAGCGAGCGACGGCCAGCGGTTCTGCGACTGTGCGGTCAGCCCGTCATAGAGTTCCTGCACCGTGGCGCGGACGTTCGGTGTCTTGCGTGCCTGGTCGCGCTTGATCTCGACCAGCGCGTTCGGCTCTTCGGCGCCTGCCGACAGGAAGCCGCGCGGCCGGTGGTACTTGAACGAGCGGCCGACAAGGTGGACGCCATTGGCAAGCAGCGCCGAGGCCAGCGTGTCGCCCTCGATCCCGGTATAGGGGCGGCCGTCGAAGCTGAAGCCAGCTATCTTTGCCTGCTTGAGCCGCCCAGCGCCGGCAATGCGGAACGTGGCGCTCATTTGGCGGCTCCCGGCAGCTTCGTGGGCTTCGGCTCGCCGGCCTTGTAGGTCATCAGGAACCTGTCGCTGACGGTGTCGCGCACGGCGTTGAAGAACCGCGCGCAGCCATGCATGTGCCGCCAGCGCTCATAGATGATCCCCTTGGGATTGGAGCGGATGAAGAAGAACCTTTCGAAATCGTCGTCGCTCTCGCCGGCGATGTTTGGGGAACGCGCAATATGCGCCTCGCCGGCGTTGCGGAATTCGAGCTCCGGACGCTCTTCCTCGCAATAGGGGCAGCGGATGAGAAGCATGGTTGGTCCTACAGTTCGCCGTGGCCGACGCGAGCGCCGGCAGGTTGGTCGCAAAGCCTCTGGCCCATCGTCACGAAGGGCGCGACCAGCCGGATGCGCTCCTCGATGCTGGCTACCGGGCGGAAAAGGTCGCGATACGCCATATTGCCGACCGAAAGCGTCATCGGTTCGGTCGTCACGATGACGTAGCGCCGCTCGAATTTTTCGCCTTCCTCGAGATCGGCTGGCCGGTTCTCCATAAAGGTGACCACTCTCTGACCGGCGCTCCAGGCGCAGGCGAGTACACCCTCGTCGACGGAAAACGGCCAATCCGCTTCATTGCCGGCGCGGCTGATGGGCTGCAGGCGCACCTCCTCTGGCGTCGGGATATGAAACAGGCCTTGCTCGCCGGCGAGCATCAGCGGCATGGCGACGGCCATCTCGGTCACCATCAGTGCGCCACCGCTGCCGCCGCCGCCTCGTCGATCAGCCGGCCGGTGCGGAAGCGCTCTATGGTGAAGGGCGCGTTGATCGGGTGCGGATCGTCCCTGGCGATCGTATGGGCAAAGACATGGCCCGAACCCGGCGTCGCCTTGAAGCCGCCCGTGCCCCAGCCGCAATTGACATAGAGGCCGGGCACCGGCGTCTTGGCCAGGATCGGCGAACGGTCCGGCGTCACGTCGACGATGCCGCCCCATGAGCGCAGCATCTTCATGCGCGTGAAGATCGGAAACATCTCGCAGATCGCGTCGAGCGTATGCTGCAGGATGTGCAGGCCGCCGGTCTGCGAATAGGAGACATATTGGTCGGTGCCGGCGCCGATGACCAGCTCGCCCTTGTCGGACTGCGAGATATAGGCATGCACCGTGTTCGACATCACCACGCAAGGCACCACCGGCTTGACCGGCTCCGATACCAGCGCCTGCAGTGGATAGCTTTCCAGCGGCATGCGCACGCCGGCCATGTTCATGATCACCGAGGAATGGCCGGCGGCGACCACGCCGACCTTCCTGGCGCCGATGAAGCCGCGCGTCGTCTCGACGCCGGTAACCGCGCCGTTCGGCGCCCGCTTGACGCCGGTGACCTCGCAATTCTGGATGATGTGGACGCCGCGCGCCGAAGCGCCGCGCGCATAGCCCCAGGCGACGGCATCGTGGCGCGCCGTGCCGCCGCGGCGCTGCAGGGCAGCACCCATAACCGGGTAGCGCGCATCGCGCGAAATGTTGAGCGGCGGGCAGAATTCCTTGGCCTGTTCCGGCGTCAGCCATTCATTGTCGATGCCGTTCAGCCGGTTGGCGTGGACGTGCCGCTTCAGCACCTGGATGTCGTGGATGTTGTGGGCGAGCATCATGACGCCCCGCGGCGAATACATGACGTTGTAGTTGAGCTCCTGGCTGAGCCCGTCCCACAGCTTCAGCGCATGGTCGTAGATGCCGGCGCTTTCGTCATAGAGATAGTTGGAGCGGATGATGGTGGTATTGCGGCCGGTATTGCCGCCGCCGAGCCAGCCTTTTTCCAATACCGCGACGTTGGTGATGCCGTGCACGGTGGCGAGATAATAGGCGGTGGCCAGGCCATGGCCGCCGGCGCCGACGATGACGACGTCGTACTCCTTCTTCGGCTCCGGCGAGGACCACTGTTCCTCCCAGCCCCTATGACCGCGCATGGCCTCGCGGGCGATGGCGAATACCGAGTATTTCTTCAACGTTGCAGGCCTCGCAAATGACGGCCGGGCAGATCAGACAACCCCGGCGCGCGAGCTGTATCACTAGCGAAACCGTGCTGCCAGCCTTGCACTGTTTGCGACGGCGCTTGCCGTTTTGCGCCGTGCCTTCAACGGCCGCTGTTGTGAGCTTCGCGTTTTGACGTTTCAGCCGACGCACGCTTCAGGATAGACGGCCCGATTGCATAGGTCGGCCGTAAAAAGCCCCGGCGACAATCGGCGGCGATTTTACGAACCTCTGCATCGCCCGACTGCTCCGCCATGGCCACGAAACGCTCAACGATCACCTCGCGCTGCCTGATAGCCACTGCGGCGGCAAAGCGCCGCAACACAGCATCAGGATGATCGAGCAACCGGGGCAGGTCCTCGGCGCTCGGCATGAAATAATGACCGCGAGGACTTACCAGCGTCCCAAAAATCGAGTCCGGGCGCAGAGCGGCGGCATTTTCCACCGCAAGCCTCAACTGCCAACGCTGCGCGAGGCAAATGAACTGGACGACCTTCCATCGAACGCCCGCATGTTCGTCATCCAGCCTCAGAAAAATGCGGCCGAGAACGACTCCATCAGCTGGCGTGGTGCAACTCCACAGCGCCTCGATTGCATCGAACCGAGTACGCCAATGTTTGCTGTCGAGCAGGTTGGCTATCTCCTCGACGACGCAATTCATCTTGAAGCTAAGTGTTGGCCTTATTTCAGCTACCAGAAATGCCGCCGTGCCCTGCGTATAACTATTACTGGATGTCAGTAACGGCCGCAGATTCTCGATCGGAAAGCCCTTTTGGAAATACGAAAGGAGATCGTTCGCCAGTTTGCCGTCGCCCTCGTAGCCGGGCTCCAGCAACTTGCTCATCATGTCTTGGGGGGTCATTGCAAATGGGTGGCGCGTCCACCCGCGAGTTTTGGATGAGGACCCGTAGCTTGGTGGCCAGCGGAGGTCAAGAAGCGCTGTTGAAAACAGCGCAGGTATCGGGTGGTTCGCACCGCCCCGATTTGCGACCAAGCATCCCGATTGCCGGCAAGGGCCGGCGCGAAAGAAGGATGCAAAAAATGCTCGCACTTGCCAACAAAGTTGCCATCGTCACCGGCGCCAGCTCCGGCATCGGCCGCGCCACGGCCAAGGTGTTTGCGGAGGAAGGCGCCAAGGTGGTCGTCGCAGCCCGTCGCCAGGCGGAGCTCGATGCGCTGGTTGCCGAAATCGAAGACGCCGACGGCACCGCCGTCGCTCTTGCCGGCGATGTCCGCGACGAAGCCTACGCAAAAGCCCTCGTCGACCTGGCGGTCGGGAAATTCGGCGGGCTGGACATCGCCTTCAACAATGCCGGCTCGGTCGGTAGGATGGGGCCGGTCTCGGAGCTGTCGCTGGAGGGCTGGCGCGAGACGCTCGATACCAATCTGACCAGCGCCTTTCTCGGCGCAAAATACCAGGTGCCGGCGATGATCGATCGCGGCGGCGGCTCGTTGATCTTCACCTCCACCTTCGTCGGCTACACGGTCGGCATGCCCGGCATGACCAGCTATGCCGCAAGCAAGGCCGGTCTGATCGGATTGACGCAGGTGCTGGCCGCCGAATATGGCCCGAAAGGCGTCCGGATCAACGCGCTGCTGCCAGGCGGCACCGACACGCCTTCGGCAACGTTCAAGACACCTGAATCGCGAGCCTTCGTCGAAAACCTGCATGCCTTGAAGCGCGTCGCCGAGCCTGAGGAGATCGCCCGCTCGGCGCTTTACCTGGCTTCCGATGCATCGAGCTTCACCACCGGCACGGCACTGTTCGCCGACGGCGGCGTCTCGATCACCCGGACGTGAAGCGTTTCGCGGTCGGCGCATCGGCGCGCAAGCCAACGTCAGAAAAACCGGTCTTGCTTTTTCCGGCGATTTGACGATTCCGTCTTCTCCTCGAAGACGGATTGGAAACATGCTGCTGATCAGAACCTATATCGCCGCAAGCGCAATCGAAGGCGTCGGCGTGTTCGCCGCCGAGCCGGTCCGCAAAGGCGCGCAGATCTGGCGTCTCGATCCGGACTTCGACCGGCTGATCCCGGTCGAAAGATACGAGACTGCGCCGCCGCACCTCAAGGAATTGCTCGACAGATATGCCTATCCCAGTCCGGACCGGCCGGGCTTCATGGTCTATGAGGTCGACAATGGCCGTTTCATGAACCACGCCGACAAGCCGAACACCGACTTTTCGCAGCATGGCGGGGCCACCGCGACCCGCGACATCGCCGCCGGCGAGGAGATAACCTGCGACTACGGCGAATTCTTCGAGGGTTTCGAGCAGCTCCACCTGGCCACAGCGTAGCGGCGCCTATCTGGTCCAAGGTGAATTTTGTTCTTGCTTTGTGCCGGCAGCTATGCTATTAATTTCGATATGGTGCTGATTCACACCGAAGACCCGCCGCCGAGGCGGGTTTTTCGTTTCGGGGTCGGCACCGTCTCTCAATCGGCTGTGGACAGCGCCCCTTGATTCTGCTATCAGCCGCCCCAATTCGTGGTGTAACGCGCCGCGGAGGCTTGTGGCTATGGCCGCTTGCCTGTTGATTTCAAACCGAAAGACAGGATTGCACGTGCAGGTACTCGTCCGCGACAACAATGTTGATCAGGCGCTTCGCGCGCTCAAGAAAAAGATGCAGCGCGAAGGCATCTTCCGCGAAATGAAGATGCGCGGACATTACGAGAAGCCCTCCGAGAAGCGCGCCCGTGAAAAGGCGGAAGCCGTGCGCCGTGCCCGCAAGCTGGCCCGCAAGCGCGCCCAGCGCGAAGGCCTGCTGCCGATGACGCCGCGTCCGGTCGCGGCCGGTGCTGCCGGTGCCGGTGCTCCGCGTCCGCCGCGGTTCTGACGTCAATTTTTCGTCCTTTTCCAAGGATATCCAAGGTGGCGCGATGCGGAATCGCCGCCACCTTTTTGTTGTGAGTTCGACCCGGTCCGAGAGGACCGGTTGGGAGAGATGCCGGTTCGGAGGGGCCACGGACCAGACGGCGCAGTAAGGACAGGGCAGACATGGACGCAATCACCGTAGAGCGCAGAACCGCGTGGCGCGGCCTCGCCCTGACGGCAGCCCTGCTTTCCGGGATGGCGCTTGCCAGCTGCCAGAGCGTTCCAACCGGCGAGTTCAACAACATCGACAAGGCGCAAGCCTCGAGCGAGAACATCTCCTCGCTGTCGGCGGTGATCCAGCGCAACCCCCAGGATCCGGAAGCCTACAATGTGCGAGGCTCGGCCTATGGCCGCGGCGGCCAGTACCAGGCGGCGCTGAAGGACTTCGACACCGCCATCCAGCTCAATCCGAATTTCTACCAGGCCTATTCGAACCGGGCGCTCATCCAGCGCTTCCTCGGTGACCAGGCAAGCGCGCTGGCCGACTACAACCGCTCGATCCAGATCAATTCCAATTATGACGCCGCCTATATCGGCCGCGGCAATCTCTACCGCAGGGCCGGCCGGATCCAGGAAGCCTTCAACGATTTCCAGAAGGCCATCCAGCTCGACACGACCGACGCGCGCGCCTATCACAATCGCGGCCTGATCTACCAGAGCCAGGGCCAGCACGCCTTTGCCATCGAGGATTTCTCGACCGCCATTTCGCTAGCGCCGGATGCTTCCGAGCCTTACAACGGACGCGGCCTCTCCTACCTTGCCATGAACGACGAGGACAACGCCTTCGCCGACTTCAACATGGCCATAAAGCTCGACGGCAAGAACGCCGAGGCCTGGTCCAACCAGGCGCTAATCTACGAACGGCGCGGCGACAAGGTCAGGGCCGCGAAATCCTACCGCGAGGCCGTGCACCTCAATCCGACCTACCAGCCGGCCAAGGACGGCCTGGCTCGCACCAGCGCCGGCTGAGCGGGCCGGTTTATCGGGCCGCCCTTTCCGCACCCCGACAACCCTGCGTTTACCCTTGCCTTGCTGGCGCCAAGTTTTCGGCGGAACGCTCGGCGTGCTCAGCCGTTTGTACAAAGCCATTGGAAAGGACCCTGCCATGATCAAGAAACTCGCCTGTGCCGCCGCTCTGGCGACGACCGTCGTTGTCGCTCCCGCCAGCGCCAGCAAGCTCCAGCTCGGCGTGCTCGACTGCACCATCGACGGCGGCACGGCCTATCTCGTCACCTCCAACAAGGATGTTTCCTGTGTCTTTCGTCCGCATCGTGGCGGTCCCTCCGAAGTCTATACCGGGGTGATTTCCAAGCTCGGCGTCGATGTCGGCCGGACGCACCAGGGCCAGCTGGTATGGGCGGTTCTGGCGGCGACCCGCAACCACGATGAGGGCGACCTTGCCGGCAGCTACTATGGCGTGAATGCCGAGGCCAGCGTGGTCACCGGTGGCGGCGCCAATCTCTTGGTCGGCGGCCTCGACAGCGCCTTTTCGCTGCAGCCGCTCAGCGTCCAGGCACAGACCGGCGTCAACCTGGCGGTCGCCGTCACGTCGCTGGACCTGATCCACTCGTTCAAGTAACGGCGTAGCATGGCTCCCCGAGCGGCGGGGAGCGTAGGTGTCGGCCTGCGAATAGCTGCCGAAAGCTCATGGATTCCGGCAGGCCCACTCCGCAGAGGATGGGCCGCCCTGATGTTCAAAGTTGCAGCGCTCGAAGATCACGGCATGGCAACTGTGTTCATGCCGTTACCGTGACCGAAGATTGCGGCGATCCAATATTGCTCGTCTTCGGTCTGACCAGAATCTCAATGCCTCGTGATCGTCCCCCCATCGCACAATTTTGACATCCGCCACGACAACGGCGATCAAAACCGCTTGATCTCAACTGTGGTTGAGGTTCTACAAGCCCTCCCGCGAGGCGGCGCGCGTCCATTTCGACGCGACGAATGCTCAGTATCTTAGATCGGCGCCCAAGAAAATTCGGGAGGACGGGGTGACCAAAACAAGCACAAATAGAGTTGACTGGCGCGCGCTGTGGGCGAGCGGCGACCTGGCGCGCTTCTGCTTCATCAGCCTCGGCATCCTGCTGCACGCCACCAACGAAACGATGGTGGCAACGGTCATGCCGGCCATGGTCGGCGAGCTCGCCGGTGTGCAACTGGTCGGCTGGTCGCTGGCGATCTACGAGCTCGGCGCCATCGTTGCCGGTGCGGCCGCCGGACGGCTGGTGAGCTATGTCGCGCTGCGTACCAACATGATGGTTGCCGCAATGCTCTATGCCGGCGGCGCGCTGGTCTGCGCCACCGCGCCTTCGATGCCGCTGTTCCTCAGCGGCCGCCTGATCGAGGGGCTCGGCGGCGGCGCGCTGGTGTCGCTGGCCTTCGTCTCGGTCGAGCGGCTGTTTGCCCGCGCGATCTGGCCGCAGCTTTTCGGCGTCATGTCGGCGATCTGGGGTGTCGCCGCCTTCAGCGGGCCGGTGCTCGGCGCGGTCATGACCGAATTGCTGTCCTGGCGCTGGGCCTTCGGCGTCTTCACCCTCGGCGGCACGGCCATGGCCCTGGCAAGCTTCATCGTGCTCGATACGCCTGAAGCAACAAGGCCGCAGGCGACCGGCGGCTCAGCGCCGCCTTTCCCGTTTGCAGCACTTGGCTGCCTTGCCGTCAGCGTCGTGCTGATCGCCACCGCCGGCGTCGACATCGCCCTGCTGCGCTCGTCGCTGCTGCTCACCCTCGGCCTGATCGGCCTGGCGCTGTTTATCCATATCGACGCGCTGAAGCCGCGCTCGCGCCTGTTCCCGTCGCGGCTGTTCTCATGGCGCTCGCCGGTCGGCGCGGGCATGACCATGGTCGCGGCGTTCTCGGTGGCGACCTGCTCGTTCGCGGTCTACGGGCCACTGCTCCTGACCAGCCTGCACGGCATTCCGATCCTCACCACCGGCTACATCATCGCCGCCGAATCGATCGCCTGGTCGATCCTGTCGATCCTCGTCGCCAATGCGCCGCCGGAGCGCGAGCGGCTGATCATCGTCGGCGGAGCGCTGATGATCGCCACGGGCATCGCCGGTTTCGCCTATACGGTGCCGGCGGGCTCGATCCCGTTGATCCTGCTTTGCGCCTTGCTGCAAGGCGGCGGTTTCGGCATCGCCTGGCCGTTCGTCACGCGTGTCATCGTGGCATCGGCGCGGGAAGGCGAGCAGACGGTCGCCTCGGCCGCCGTGCCGACCATGCAGCGCATCGGCTATGCCGTGGGTGCGGCACTGACCGGCATCGTCGCCAATGCCAGCGGCTTTTCCGAAGGTCTGAACCGCGAGGCCGCGGCAAATGTCGCCGCCTGGCTGTTCCTCGCCTTCATCCCGCTCGGAATCCTGGGATGCCTCGCCGCCTTGCGGATATCGGGGACGAGCGACGCGCAGCCGGCGAAGCTGCCAATCTCCGTCGGGGATTGACTAGACCACGACCGTCTTCAGCCGGTCGGCGATCAGTGCCGCGAGCCGCGTCGCCACCTCGTCCTTGCTCATCTCCGGCCATTCCTCGACGCCGGCCTTTGAGACGATCCGCACCTTGTTGCGGTCGCCGCCCATCACGCCCGGAGAACCGCCTTCATGCGAGACATCATTGGCGACGATAAGATCGGCACCCTTTTTCGCAAGCTTGGCCTCGGCATTCCTGACCAGGTCCTGCGTCTCCGCGGCGAAACCGACCACCAGCATCGGCCGCTTTTTGTGATGCCCGACACCGGCAAGAATATCGGGATTTTCCACCATCTGCAGCACCGGCGGACCCTCGCCCGCCACCTTCTTGATCTTTTCCCCGGCCGAGCTTTGAGCGCGCCAGTCGGCGACAGCCGCGACGAACACTGCCGCGTCGGCCGGCAGCAGCTGTTCGACCGCATCCTTCATCTCGACGGCAGTTTCGACATGCAGCGTGGCGACGCCGGCCGGATCGGCAACGCCGACCGGACCGGAGACGAGACGCACGTCGGCGCCAAGCCTGGCCAGCGCCGCCGCGATCGCATGGCCCTGCTTGCCCGACGAGCGGTTGGCGATGTAGCGCACCGGGTCGATCGGTTCATGCGTCGGTCCGGAAGTGACGATGATCTTTCTTCCCGCCAGCGGCTTTGGCCGGCTGTCGAGCAGCGCCTCGATCGCGGCGACGATCTCCAGCGGCTCGGCCATGCGGCCCTCGCCCGCCTCGTTGCTCTCGGCCATCTCGCCCTTCGACGGGCCGATAAATGCGATGCCGTCCTTCTGCAACGTCGAGCGGTTGCGCCGGGTCGCCGGATGCGCCCACATCTTCGGGTTCATGGCGGGCGCCATTAAAACCTGCTTGTCGGTGGCGATGAGCACGGTGGAGGCAAGATCATTGGCGTGGCCGTTGGCGAGCTTCGCCATCAGGTCGGCGGTGGCCGGCGCCACGACGATAAGGTCGGCCTCGCGCGACAGGCGGATGTGGCCGACATCGTGCTCGTCCTGGCGGTCGAACAAATCGATGAAGACATGATCGGCGGACAGCGCCCCGACCGACAGCGTGGTGACGAATTCCTGCGCCGCCGCGGTCATCACCACGCGCACCGAAGCACCACGCTCGCGCAGCCGGCGGATCAGGTCGAGCGCTTTGTAGGCAGCGATGCCTCCGCCGATGATGAGCAGGATGCGCTTGCCGGAGAGGACACCTCGCGCGACTTGGCTGGGGACCGCGACCACCGGAGCTGCAGGATTCTGCAAGCTTATCAGTTCGCGCAACGTTTTCTCGATCTGGTCGATGCGGCCGGACGAACCGAGTTGACCTTCGACCGCTGCGCGGATCATGACCCGCGCCTGGTCTTCCATTGACCGGCCATTCTCCGCAGCCAATCGGCGCAGCATATCCTTGACCTCGTCATCAAGGTTGCGGATCGTGATGCTGGCCATGTGATTGCACTTTATCCGAAATCGCCGAAGGCAATGATAGCAATGCAATCAATCGACAACAAGGCGTTAGAGCAGCTTCCAGGCGATATACACCAGCGTCAATGCGATTACCCACAGCGCCAGCCGGCCGGAGCGGGTGTAGCGCGCCTCGGCCCTGCCGATTGCGTGCGCGGTCCTTTCGTCGAAGCGCAGGCCGTGTTCGGCCATCAGGTCGATCTCACGCGACAGCCGCTCGGTGCGGGCAGCGAGGTCCGGCGCCTGGCGGGCCAGCGCCAGCAGCGCGTTGGCGCCGTCGCGCGCATCGGCCAGTAAAGCGCGCGGGCCGAGATTGCGCGTAATCCAGCCGCTCACCACAGGTTCCGACGTCTTCCACATGTTGAAGGCCGGGTCGAGGGTGCGGGCGACGCCTTCGACGACGACCATGGTCTTCTGCAGCAGCACCAGCTCGGATCGCGTCGCCATGTCGAAGAGGTCGGTCACCTCGAACAGCAGCGTCAAAAGCTTGGCCATCGAGATGGTCTCAGCCGGCTGGCCGTGGATCGGTTCGCCGATCGCCCGGATCGCCTGGGCAAAGGCTGCGACATTGTGCTGGCGCGGCACGTAGCCGGCCTCGAAATGCACCTCGGCGACGCGCTGGTAATCGCGCGTGATGAAGCCGTAGAGGATTTCAGCGAGGAAGCGGCGCTCCTTCCTGCCGAGCCGGCCGGCAATGCCGAGATCGACAGCGACGATGGTGCCGTCGGCCTCGACGAACAAGTTGCCCGGATGCATGTCGGCATGGAAGAAACCGTCACGCAGCGTATGGCGCAGGAACGACTGGACCAGGTTGGCGGCAATCGCCTTCAGGTCGTGGCCGGCGGCGGCGAGGCCGGCAATATCGTTCAACTTGATGCCGTCGACCCATTCCATGGTCAGCACGTCACGACCGGTGCGCTCCCAGTCGACCGACGGCACGCGAAAGCCGGGATCGTCCTTGGTGTTCTCGCCGAGCTCCGAAAAAGCCGCCGCCTCCAGCCTCAAATCCATTTCGATCTTGGTGGTCTGGGCCAGCGTCTCCGTCACCTCGACCGGCCGCAGCCGGCGCGACGACGGGATGTACTTTTCCTGCAGCCGGGCGGCGAGGAAATAGCTCTCGAGATCGCGAAAGAAGCGGCGGCGCACGCCCGGCCGGATGACCTTCACCGCCACTCGCCTAACGACGCCGTCCTGCATCGTTTCGGCGGTATGGACCTGCGCGATCGAGGCGGCGGCGACGGCCTCGCCAAAACTGGCATAGAGCTCACCGACCTTGCGTCCGAGCGATGCTTCTATCGCCGCTATGGCCTCGGCCTTGGGAAAGGTCTGCATCTTGTCCTGCAGCATGGCGAGATCAAGCGCGATATCGTTGCCGACGACGTCTGGCCGTGTCGCCAGGAACTGGCCGAGCTTGACGTAGGACGGGCCGAGCCGCACGACCGCCTTGGCCAGCCTGTCGCCGCGCTCATAGGCAAGCGCGCGCCGGCGGGTGAACAACCGGGCCATGCGCCAGCCGAATTTCGGCAGGCCGAAGAGTTCGTCGCCAGGCAAAGCCGCGATGACCCCTTCGCGGACCAGCACCCAGCCGGCCCGCACGAGCCTGAAACCAGCGCCGATGCTGCTCATGGCTGGCTTTGCCCTGCCGGTTTCCCGAACTGGCGAAAGGCACGTCGGGCTATGAAAATGCGGGCCAGCCTCAAAGCTTCCAGCCCGAATGAAGCGCGGCGATCCCGCCGGAATAATTGCGGAATGAGGCGCGGTCGAAGCCCGCGCGAGAAATCATCGCCGCGAAATTCTGCTGATTGGGAAATTTGCGGATCGATTCGACCAGATAGGAGTATGGCTCGCCATCGCCGGTCACCACCTTGCCGATCCGCGGGATGGCGTTGAACGACCACGCTTCATAGACCTTGTCGAGCAGCGGCATCTCGACCTCGGAAAATTCAAGGCAGAGAAAGCGCCCGCCAGGCCTCAGCACGCGATAGGCTTCGGCAAGCGCCACATCGATGCGCGGCACGTTGCGGATGCCGAAAGCGATGGTGTAGGCATCGAAAGCAGCGTCGGCAAAAGGCAGTTCCTCGGCATTGGCTTCGACGAAATCGGTATTTGCCGACAGGCCCTTTTTCTCGGCCCGGTCGCGGCCGACGGCGAGCATCGAGCCATTGATGTCGAGCACCGTCGCATGGGCATGCCTGCCGCTCGCCTCGACGATGCGGAAGGCGACATCGCCGGTGCCGCCGGCAACGTCGAGAACGCTCCAGCCCGGCCGCTTCGGTGGATTGAGCCAGGCGACCATGGCGTCCTTCCACAACCGATGCAACCCGGCCGACATCAGGTCGTTCATCAGGTCGTAGCGGTTCGCCACCTTGTGGAAAACATCATTGACCAGGGACTGCTTGTCGCCTGGTCCTACCCGCTTGAAACCATAGGAGGTTTCCATGCCGCCCGCAGCTGTGGTTCTTTCAACCGACATCGTTTTGATCCGCCATAAAATCGGCGGGACCATAGCCGATCGATGGTGCGGGCGCTATTGTTTAAGGCGCGGTGTTCGGCCGCGCTTCGAAGCAGGTGCCGGAAAAGTGTCACACGGTTTTCCGGCAAGAACTTGCGTCATAAGAAAAAGCCTGACGGGATAATCGAATGCCTTTGAAAGCAGAACTGCACTGCCACATCGAAGGGGCAGCGGCGCCTGAACTCGTCCTCCGCCAGGCTGAGAAATACGGCAAGGATGCCTCGCCCTATATCCAGGACGGCTCCTTCGTCTGGCACGATTTCACCTCTTTCCTCGCCGCCTACGACTTCTCGTCCGACCTGTTCCGCACCGAAGAAGATTATGCGCGACTGGCCGATCACTACCTGACCAGCCTTGCCCGCGACGGCGCCATCTATTCCGAGGTTTTCACCTCGCCCGACCATGCCAGCAAGGCCGGGCTGTCGCCAAAGGCCTATACCGACGCGCTCGGCGAAGGCATGGCCCGCGCCAAGGCAAAGACCGGCATCGAAGGCCGGATGATCGTCACCGGCGTGCGCAATTTCGGCGTCGAATCGATCGAGCGGGCGGCACGTTTCGCCGCCCGCAGCGGACATCCGCTGGTCACCGGCTTCGGCGTCGCCGGCGACGAGCGGATAGGCGACCTGGAAGACTATGTCAGGGCCTTCGAGATCGCCCGCGAGGCCGGCCTCGGCATCACCGTTCATGCCGGCGAGTTGTTGGGCTGGGAAAGCGTCGAGGCGGCACTCGACCACATCCGCCCGTCTCGCATCGGCCATGGCGTGCGCGCCATCGAGAACCCCGAGCTTGTGCGGCGCATCGCCGACGAAGGCGTGGTGCTCGAATGCTGCCCCGGCTCCAATATCGCCCTGAAAATCTTCGACAGCTTCGCCGACCATCCCTTTCCCGCCTTGCGCGCGGCGGGCTGCAAGGTGACGCTCAACTCCGATGACCCGCCCTATTTCTGGACCTCGCTGAAACGCGAATACGACATCGCCGCCGAGCATTTTGCCATGGATGACAAGGCGCTCACCGCCGTCACCAGGACGGCCATCGAGGCAGCCTTCGTCGACAGGAAGACCAGGGCGGCGCTGCTGGGCAGGCTCGGCGCCAAGGGCAGGTGAATGGTGAATAGTGAATGGTTCACCCGGCGCTTCGGTCCATCAACCGCGAGTTTTTCCGCGCAACCAAGGACTCGCAAACCAGTTCACTATTCACTATTCACCATTCACCATCCACTATTCACCTGCGCAGTTCGGAGAACACCATGAAGGGCGTCACCGTCGTCGACCATCCGCTTGTCCAGCACAAGCTGACCATCATGCGCAAGAAGGAAACCTCGACGGCCGGTTTCCGGCGGCTGCTGCGCGAGATCTCGCTATTGCTCGGCTACGAGGTCACCCGCAATCTCGAACTGACGACGACGACGATCGAGACGCCGATCGAGACGATGGAGGCGCCGACGCTGGAGGGCAAGAAACTGGTCTTCGCCTCGGTGCTGCGCGCCGGCAACGGCTTGCTTGAAGGCTTGCTCGATCTGGTGCCGGCGGCGCGTGTCGCCCATATCGGCCTCTACCGCGACCATGAGACGCTGGAGGCTGTCGAATATTTCTTCAAGGCGCCGGGCGACCTCGCCGACCGGCTGGTGATCGTCGTCGACCCGATGCTGGCGACCGCCAATTCGGCGATCGCGGCGATCGACAAGCTGAAAGGCCGCGGCGCCACCAACATCCGCTTCCTCTGCCTGTTGGCGGCACCAGAGGGCCTCGAGCGGTTTACCCAGGCGCATCCCGATATTCCGGTCTTCACCGCTTCCATCGACCGCCAACTCAACGAGAAGGGCTACATCATGCCCGGTCTCGGCGATGCCGGCGACCGCATGTACGGCACCAAATAGGTCCGTTTACCGATTGTTTACGCAAACGGCTGGTTTCCGCATTCGTTAAAGCGGCAAACACCATATCGGACTAAGGATCGGCAACCACAAAGGCCGGTCCATGCTGCGCAAGCTTCTCATCCTTGGCGTATTTGCCGGAACGTCGGCATCGCTGCCGATCGTCTATCAGTCGAATCCACAGGTAATCGAGCGGCTGTTGAAATCCGCCGTCGGAACCAAGCCGGCCGACACACAAACCGACCTGAACCTCGCCGCCGTTCCGGACAGGCCGGCGACGCCGCAGCCGCTCGGCCGCAAGGTCGTCGTCACCGCGGACGCGCGCGGGCATTTCATGTCGGCCTTCAAGTTGAACGGCCGCCAGATCGACGGCATGATCGATACCGGCGCGACGCTCGTCGCCATCAACAGCTCGACCGCACGCAGGATCGGCATCTCGCTCAATTCGTCGGACTTCAGCCATCAGGTCAACACCGCCAACGGTGCGATCAAGGCCGCCGTGGTGACGATCGACCGCCTGCAGATCGGCAGGATCACAGTCGAGGGCGTCGAGGCCGTCGTGCTCGACGACAGGGCGCTGCACACCAACCTGATCGGCATGAGCTTTCTGCAGCGGCTCGAAAAATACCAGGTCGAAGACGGCACGCTGCTGCTGGTTCAGTAGACCGTGATCCCGAACCGCAGGTCCGCGCCAGCGAAAAGAGGGAACCGGTTTTCGGACAAGATCATGGTCCAAGAGAGATAGAGCCCATCCGATACCCATCGGAATGGGCTCTACCCGCGCGGCAGGATCCGCCGGATGACGGTTTTCTCCGTGGCCGGTTTGGAAGTGCCGATCGTATAGGCCGAAAGCACGGCGGCGGCGGCCGCTTCGGCATCCCCGGTATTGCGGGCATGGACCAGCGCCAGCGCTTCGCCGGTCCGCACTTCAGCGCCGACTGGCAACAGCCTGGTGATGCCGACGGCGTGATCGATCCTGTCGTCCGGCCGCGTCCGCCCGCCGCCAAGCCCGACCACCGCAAGCCCGATCTCGCGGGTCGCGATGCCGGTGACAAAGCCGTTCGCGCTCGCCTTGACGGCAAATTCCGTTGCCGTTTTCGGCAGATATTTTTCCGGATTTTCGATGAAGTCGGCGGGACCGCCAAGTGCCGCCACCATGCGCGCGAAGATGGAAGCGGCGCGGCCGCCGGCCAGCGTCTCGGCGGCGCGGCGCAGGCCGTTCTGGTTGGACGACACCAGGCCTGCCGATTGCAGCATTTCGGCGGCCAGCGCCAGCGTCACGTCCTCCAGCCGCCGGTCGCGAAAGCGGCCGGTGAGAAAATCGACGGCGTTGCGCACCTCGACCGCATTGCCGGCGGCGGATGCCAGCGGCTCGTTCATGCCGGTGACCAGCGCCGAGGCCTTAAGGCCGGCGCCATTGGCGACGTCGACCAGGCTGTTGGCCAGCGCGGTTGCATCGCGCGATTTCTCCATGAAGGCGCCGTTGCCGACCTTGACGTCCAGCACTAGCGAATTGAGGCCGGCGGCCAGCTTCTTCGATAGGATCGAGGCGGTGATCAGCGGCACCGATTCCACTGTTCCCGTCACATCGCGGATGGCGTAGAGCCTGGCGTCGGCGGGTGCCAGATCGGCGGTCTGGCCGATGATGGCGCAGCCGGTTTCCAGCACCGTCTTGCGGAAGCGTGCAATGTCCGGCTGGCTGATATAGCCGGGGATGGCATCCATCTTGTCCAGCGTGCCGCCGGTATGGCCCAGACCCCTGCCGGAAATCATCGGCACATAGGCGCCACAGGCAGCGACGATCGGTGCCAGCATCAAGGAGACATTGTCGCCGACGCCGCCCGTCGAATGCTTGTCGGTGACCGGCCCAGGCAGATCCGACCAGTCGAGCACATCGCCGGAATCGCGCATCGCTATTGTCAGCGCCACCGCCTCGTCGCGGCTCATGCCGTTGAAGAACACCGCCATGGCGAAGGCGCCGACCTGCGCGTCGGTAACGGTGCCGGCGGTCAGGCCCTCGATAAAGAACGCGATCTCCTCAGCCGAGAGCTTCTGGCCATCGCGCTTGCGGCGGATGATTTCCTGGGGAAGCATCAGGCGTCGACCCTGTGCTCCGGAAGCCCGTCCTGAAAAACGCGCTGCAGGATGGTCGCCAGCCGCGCGCCGCCGACCGGCGCCATGTCCTTGGTCTCCTGGTGCGACAGCTCGGCTCCGGTCATGCCGGCGGCAAGGTTGGTGACGACAGAGCAGGCGGCGACGCGCAGGCCGAGGAAGCGGGCGAGAATGACCTCCGGCACCGTCGACATGCCGACCGCGTTGGCGCCCATGACGCGCGCCATGCGGATCTCGGCGGGCGTCTCGAAGCATGGGCCGGAGAACCACATATAGACGCCCTTGTGCAGCGTGGTACCGGTGGCCTTCGCCGCCTGCTCGATGGCGGAGCGGAGACCGGCGTCATAGGCTTCGGTCAGGCCGACGAAACGGCGGTCGCTCGGCTCGCCTATCAGCGGGTTGGAGCCCGAGAAATTGATGTGGTCCGTGATCAGCATCACCGAGCCCGGCCCCATCCCCGGATCGACCGAACCGGCGGCGTTGGTGAGGATCAGTTTGGAGATGCCGAGGCCGGCAAGCACCTCGAGTGCCGGCCGCATCGCCGCCGCGTTGCCGTGCTCGTAGTAGTGTGCGCGGCCGGACAGCATCAGCACCGGCGTGCCGGCAAAGAGCCCCGCCACCACCTCGCCGGCATGGCCGCTGACGCCGCTTCTGGGAAACCCCGGCAAGTCGGCGTAGGAAATGCGCACTGCATCCTCGACCTTGTCGACAAGCCCGCCAAGCCCCGATCCCAGCACCAAAGCGGTGGTCGGCGCCAGCCCGTCCAGCCTTTCGACGAGGTGATCGAGCGCTTCTTTCATTTCAGCACATCGCCCTGGAATCCGTATGGCAGCAACTCGCCCATGGTCACGGTCTCGACCACGCCACTGTCATCGCAGAGATAGAACTTCGTTTCCGGCCGGCAGAATTCCGCCAGCCGCTGCCGGCAGCCGCCGCAGGGCGAGCATTTTGCCACGCGTTCGGCGATCACGGCGACTTCCGTGATCTTGCCGCCGCCGCCCATGATGTAGTTGGCAAGTGCGGTGGTTTCAGCGCACCAGCCCTCCGGATAGGACGCGATCTCGACATTGGCGCCAGTGAAGACACGGCCGTCCTCGGTGCGCAACGCCGCGCCGACCGGAAATTTCGAATAGGGCGCATAGGCCTTGGCCATGGCGGCTTTCGCCGCTTCGAACAGATCATGAGCCATGATAGATCAGCGTTCCTTGACATAAGGCACGCCGCCGGCGCGCGGCGGGATTGCCTTGCCGATGAAGCCGGCAAGCAGGATGACCGTCAGGACATAGGGCAGCGCCTGCATGAATTGCACCGGCACCTTGCCGATCAGCGGCAGCGGCGTGCCTTGCAGGCGGATCGACGCCGCGTCGAGGAAGCCGAACAGCAGGCAGGCGAACATGGCGTTGACCGGTTTCCATTTGGCGAAGATCAGCGCGGCCAGCGCGATGTAGCCCTTGCCGGCGGTCATGTCCTTCACGAAGCCGCCATTCTGCACCATCGACAGATAGGCGCCGGCAATGCCGGTGAGCACGCCGGTGCAGATCAGCGCCCGGTAGCGCAGCCAGGCGACGGATATTCCGGCGGTATCGACCGCGGCCGGGTTCTCGCCGACGGCGCGCAGGCGCAAGCCGAAGCGGGTGCGAAACAGCACCCACCAGGTGAACGGCACGGCCAGGAAGGCGAGATAGACCAGCACGGAGTGGCCGGAGATGAGTTCCGAATAGATCGGCCCGAGGATCGGAACGCTCCTGAGCGCATCCGCGCCCGGCCAGATGATTGCCTCGAAGCGCTCGCCGGCGGCCAGCGCTGGCGTGCGCCCGCCTTGCTGGAACCAGGCCTGGCCGAGCATGATCGTCGATCCGGCCGCAATGAAATTGATCGCGACGCCGGAGACGATCTGGTTGCCGCGATGGGTGATCGAGGCAAAGCCGTGGATCAGCGCGAAGGCAACCGAGATGAGGATGGCCATGCCGAGCCCGAGATAGGCCGAGTGGAAGACCGAGGCGGCGGCGGCACCGGCGAAGGCGCCGACAAGCATCTTGCCCTCGAGCCCGATGTCGAAGACGCCGGCGCGCTCCGAATAGAGGCCGGCGAGGCAGGCGAGCAGCAAGGGAACCGACAGGCGGATGGTCGAGTCCAGGACCTGCACGATGGCATTGAAGAAATCCATCTCAGGCACCCTTCCCCTTGACCGCTTCCATACCAACCGATCTCGGGCTGAGCGAGGCGAACAGCGCCTGGACGTAGGGCCGGAACATATGCTCGAGCGCGCCGGCGAACAGGATGACGAGGCCCTGGATGATGACGATCATGTCGCGGCTGATCGCCGGCATCTCGAAGGCGAGCTCGGCGCCGCCCTGGTAGAGCATGCCGAACAGTATTGCGGCAAGCACGATGCCGACCGGGTGCAGGCGGCCCATCAACGCCACTGCGATGCCGACGAAACCGGCGCCCGAAACGAATTCGAGCGCGACATTATGCTGGTCGCCCATCGTCGGATTGAGCGCCATCATGCCGGCCAGTGCGCCCGAGATCATCATCGCGATGATGATGATGCGGATCTCCGAAATGCCGGCATAGCGCGCCGCTTTCGGGCTATGGCCATAGGTGCGCATCTCGTAGCCCAGCTTGGTGCGCCAGATCAGCACCCACACGAGAAAGGCCATGGCCAGCGCCAGCAGCGAGCTGACGTTGAACGGCGCCGAACGGATTTTGGCGCCGAACAATTCGATGATCCAGTTGAGCTTCGGCAATTGTGCGCCTTCGAGGAAGGTGCGCGTCTGCGGCGCCATCGAGCCGGGCGGCTTCAGCATGCCCACCAGCGCATAGACCATGACGCTGGCGGCGATGAAATTGAACATGATGGTGGTGATGACGATGTGCGAGCCGCGCTTGGCCTGCAGATAGGCCGGGATCAGCGCCCACAGCGCGCCCATCGCCGCTGCGGCGACAATGGCAATCGGGAAGGTCAGCCACCAGGGCAGCACGCTGTCGAAGGCCAGGCAAACGATGCCGATGCCGAGACCGGCGATATAGCCCTGGCCCTCGCCACCGATGTTGAACAGGCCGCAATGCGCCGCAACCGCCACCGAAAGCCCGCTGAAGATGAAGGTGGTGGCATAGAAAAGCGTGAACGCGATGCCTTGGCCGCGACCGAAGGCGCCCTCGACCAGGACGACGGCTGCGCGCAGCGGGTTCTCGCCAACCAATATGACGACGAAGCCGGCAACGACGAAGGCGACGAACAGATTGATCAGCGGGATCAGCACGTAATCGGCCCAGGCCGGCAGCTTGGCATAGGGAGTGCTCACTCGGCCGCCTCCCGGTGCTCGACGCCGGCCATCAGCAGACCGAGTTCGCCCTCGGTCGCGTCGGGGCCGCGCTCGCCGACGATGCGGCCGGCAAACATCACCAGAATGCGGTCGGAAAGCGAACGGATCTCGTCGAGCTCGACCGAAACCACCAGCACCGCTTTGCCCTGGTCGCGCATCGCGATGAGGCGCTTGTGGATGAATTCGATGGCGCCGACATCGACGCCGCGCGTCGGCTGGCCGACGATCAACACGCCGGGATCCTGCTCCATTTCCCGCGCGAGCACGATCTTCTGCTGGTTGCCGCCGGAGAAATTGGCGGTCTTGAGGCGGCAGTCGGCCGGGCGGATGTCGTATTTGACGATCTTGTCCCTGGCATCGTTACGGATGGCGTCGATGTCGAGGAACGGCCCCTTCAGATAGCGCTCGTCGTCCTGGTAGCCGAGGATCGAATTCTCGTTCTCCTCGAAGGCCAACACCAAGCCGACATGGTGGCGGTCCTCCGGCACATGGGCAAGGCCGCGCTCGCGCAGCTCGCCAGGGTCGGCGGCGCCGGTCAGGTCGATCGGCTTTCCGTCCAGCATAACCGAGCCCGACACGGCATGCCTGATGCCGGAAATCGCCTCGAGCAGTTCGGATTGTCCGTTGCCGGCGACGCCGGCAATGCCGACGATCTCGCCGGCGTGTACGTCGAAGGAGACGTCGTCGACCATGGTGACGCCGCGGGAATCCTTGACCGTCAGGTTCTTGACCGCGAGCTTGACGCCGCCGGCCTTCGCCTCGCCCTTCTCGACGCGCAGCAGCACGCGCCGGCCGACCATCAGCTCGGCCAACTCCTCGACCGTGGTCTTCCTGGTTTCGCGTGTCGCCACCATCGTGCCCTGGCGCATCACCGAGACCGTGTCGGTGATCGCCATGATCTCGCGCAGCTTGTGGGTGATCAGTACGATCGTCTTGCCCTGCTCCTTCAGCTGCCTGAGGATGCGGAACAGATGGTCGGCCTCGGCCGGCGTCAGCACGCCCGTCGGTTCGTCGAGGATCAGGATCTCGGCGCCGCGATAGAGCGCCTTGAGGATTTCGACGCGTTGCTGCAGGCCGACCGGCAATTCCTCGATGATCGCGTCGGGATCGACTTCGAGCCCGTATTCGCGCTCGAGCCGCTCCAGCTCGGAACGAGCCTTGGCGATGCTCTTCTTCAGCAGCGCATCGCTTTCGGCGCCGAGAATGACGTTTTCCAAGACCGAGAAGTTGTCGACCAGCATGAAGTGCTGATGCACCATGCCGATGCCGAGCGCGATTGCATCGTTTGGTGTCTTGATCGATGCCGGCTGGCCGCCGACACGGATTTCGCCGGCATCGGCCTGGTAGAAACCATAGAGGATCGACATCAGCGTCGACTTGCCGGCACCGTTCTCGCCGACGATGCCATGGATGGTACCGCGCATGATCTCCAGATTGATGTCGCGGTTGGCGCGCACGGCGCCAAAGCTCTTGTCGATGCCGATCAGCTCGATTGCGGCTTGCGCCATGCAGCCTGTTCCCACTGTTATTTTTTTTACCGCTTGGTCAAACGCCTAGCATGACGCCCAGTCTGTGCCAATTGGGTCTGTGCCAATTGGCCGGAGCAGGGTTCACTCTCGACAAATCCCGCCATGCTTGTCAATTTCCAACGTGGCCGCAGCCTGCACAATCGCCTGATCGAGGATTTCAAATGACCATGCCCGAGGACCGGCTGACGACGCTGGAAATCCGCGCCGCCGAGCAGGAGAAGACCATTGAGGAACTGTCCGGCCAGATCGCCGAACAGTGGAAGGTGATCGAGCGCATGCAGCGCAAGCTCGACGCGCTGGCCGAGCGCTTCCTGGCGCTGGAGGAACAGGCCGCACCCGACGTGCCGGTAACCAAGCCGCCGCACTGGTGAGCGGCTGACAATGCAAAACCGCCGGGCTTTCACCCGGCGGCTCGTCAGTTCAGCAGTGCTAGTCGATCAATAAGGGCAATCGATCAATACGGGCAGGCATTGTCCGACATGTAGTCGTGCACCTTGATGGTGCCGGCGATGATGTCGGCCTTGGCCTTTTCGACCGCTGCCTTCATCGCGTCGTCGACAAGCGCCTTGTTGTTGTCGTCCATGGCGTAGTCGACGCCGCCTTCCTTGAGGCCGAGATCGTTGACGCCGGCCGTGAACTTGCCGTCCTTGGCATCCATGAAGGTGTTGTAGACGGCAACGTCGACGCGCTTGACCATCGAGGTCAGCACCTTGCCGGGCTGCAGGCCGTTCTGATTGGAATCGACGCCGATGCCGAGTTTGCCGGCGTCGGCCGCTGCCTGCAGCACACCGACACCGGTGCCGCCTGCCGCTGCGTAGACCACGTCGGCGCCCTGGTCGATCTGCGTCTTGGCGATCTCGCCGCCCTTGGCCGGATCGTTCCAGGCTGCCGGCGTATCGCCGGTCATGTTCTGGATGACGTCAGTGGCGCCGGCCGCCTTGGCGCCGCCGACATAGCCGCAGCCAAACCTGCGGATCAGCGGAATGTCCATGCCGCCGACGAAGCCGACCTTCTTGGTCTTGGAAGCCATCGCCGCCATCACGCCGACGAGGTAGGAGCCTTCCTGCTCCTTGTAGACAAGGGAGCGGACATTGGGCTTGTCGACGACCATGTCGATGATGGCGAATTTGGTGTCGGGGAACTCGGTGGCGATCTTGTCCAGCGCGTCCGCCCAGGAAAAGCCCGCCATGACGATCGGATTGCGGCCGTCCTCGGCGAAACGGCGCAGCGCCTGCTCGCGCTGGGTGGCGTTGCTGACCTCGAATTCCACATAGGGGATGCCGGTCTCGGTCTTGAACTTTTCGGCGCCGTGGAAGGACGCCTCGTTGAACGACTTGTCGAACTTGCCGCCGAGATCGTAGAGGATCGCGGGTTGAATGTCCGCGGCGAAGGCCGGAAGAACCATTGCAGCTGCGGCCATAAGGCCGAGAACGATACGTTTCATGTGATCCACACCCCTGTCGGTTATTTGTCCATTATGCACCCTAATGCCGGCCCGGTTCTCCGGCAGGCACGCGGCGTCAGGCAGGAGTGTCTTCCTCCCGCTTCGGGCCAATCTGGCACGGCCCGAAACAAAATTCACGTGGAATTTTGACCCTTTGGAAAAGCGTGGCGCCGCATCGCTGCGCCACAGCACATTCCTTGCGTCAGGGGCGCAAAATCAGGCGGAGACGGCAGCCGGAATGGCGCAGGAGACGCCGGTTCCCTGCAGGCCGCAATAGCCATAGGGGTTCTTCGCCAGATATTGCTGGTGGTCTTCCTCGGCGAAGTAGAATTCCGGCGCCGGTGCGATCTCCGTGGTGATCTTGCCGCGTCCGGCGCCGCGCAGCGAAGCCTCGTAGGCATCGCGCGAGGCGATCGCAGCCTGGTACTGCGCGTCGTTGAACGTGTAGATCGCCGAACGGTAGGTGGTGCCGACGTCATTGCCCTGGCGCATGCCTTGGGTCGGGTCGTGACTTTCCCAGAACAGCTTCAAAAGCTCGGCATAGGACACGATCTTCGGATCGTAGACGACGAGCACGACTTCGGCATGGCCGGTAAGCCCGGTGCAGGTTTCCTGATAGGTCGGGTTGGGCGTGACGCCGCCGGCATAGCCGGCCGCCGTGACCCAGACGCCCTCGACCTGCCAGAACAGGCGCTCGGCGCCCCAGAAGCAGCCCAGGCCGAACATCGCCGTCTCCAGCCCTTCGGGATAGGGACCCTTGAGCGGCCTGTTCGAGACAAAATGCTTCGATGCCGTCGGGATCGGCCGGTCGCGGCCGGGCAGCGCCTCGGAGGGTTTCGGCAGGTTGAGCTTCTTGTTCAGCATGTCGCTGAGAAACATGTGTGGGTTCCTTTTCTTCTTGGTTGAGCCTCCCCGGTACGGGAACACCGGGTCAGGCTGGAATTTCAGGTCGCGGCGAACCGCCCGCTGGGGCGCTGCCGCCTGTAGCCGATGGCGTAAAGAATGAACGCCAGCACCGCGAACACGGCGAAGCCGGACTGGCTGAGCACCCAGGCGATGGCACCGTCCCACAGCAGCGGATTGACCTTGTCGCGGACGAAGCTTTCGAAGGCGCTGCGCGTATCCGGCGAGACCGCGAGCCAGCTGGTATTAAGCGGGGTCATCACCAGCGCCGAAGCCGCCACCGACCGGGTCGCATCGAGCACGGCCATGATGACCGAAACCGACAGCGCGACCATTGCAGCGAGACGAAAGACGAAGCGGAACATCCAGACCCTTCCTCCCCAGGAGATTATCAGAATGTCGTATCGGACTGTTAGATAGGATCTACTTGCTTCGCCTGCAATCGCGACACGCGAAGTTGAACCCGCGACCGCCGGTTCGCCGGAACCGGTGGCGCGCCGGACGGCGAGCACACCTCCGCCGCCCCTTTCGATAGGCTCCCAACGGGTGCTCCGGTAACATGGGGTGAGCATCCGTATCCGGCAAAGCGAATAGACTGTCGTTATGTCTTGGCATTCGGCACCGGATCGACTAGATGAGCCCCGCGCCTGTTGCTTTGACGGCTCAGGTGCGGGGAAAGGGTATCCGCTGGTTGACGGCGCCCACGGCCGGAATTCCGGGCCGGAATCCCAAGGGAGATGCATCTCCCCAACCCGCGCGGCGAAACCGACCGCGTCGAAAATGCTAAAAGGACGGAGAGGTGGCCGAGTGGTTGAAGGCGCACGCCTGGAAAGTGTGTTTACGGGAGACCGTAACGCGGGTTCGAATCCCGCTCTCTCCGCCATTTCTCTAAAGTTCCATGACATAAAATACACGGCGCTCCATGGCGGGCGCCCCACAAATTAGTAAACCTCGCGCCACCGGTTGGAATTGACGGCTTCCATATCTAAGCATTTGGACACAGCCGTAAAGTACGCCTCTCGTTCCTGTGGCTTCGAATCTCTCTGATCCCACATACTATTTCTTTATAAGCTTTACTTTTGACCATTCACGAAGTTCTGCGTCCGCGTTGGCAGGGTCGAATGATACCGCGCGTGCCAGCTGATTTAAAAGCCTGGATTTAACGTTTGTCGAAAGGAACGCGTCACTATCAATTTTATTTTTTGCCATTTTAAATTGCCGCCGCTCGATCATCAACCTAACTTGAAGCTCAGACAACCTAGTCTCATCTCCTTCGGAAAACCCGCCGGCATCGGTTAACAATAGACCAATCTTTTCAAGGTCGGCATCGACACGGTCCGGGTCGGCACTTGCGAGGTAAACCTCAGCACGCTGGAAATATGGAGCAAGAAGTGACGGCGTACGTTCTATCGCACGATTGGCCGCTGCAAGCGCTTTAGGGTAGTCCTTGCGTCGCAAATGGCCTTGGGCGATCCTGACTAAATAAAATGATGAGCCCGGTGCATCGCCATAAACACTTAGCTTCGACATCCCTTCCGCGAGCTCGGTCGCATTAACGCTTAGTCCGGCGCTTTCTTTTCCAAGCAGCGTCTCCGCAAAAATGTCGATAATAAACGGGTTAGTCGGTGCGTCCTTATAGGCGGCACGAGCATGGGCCTCCGCTTCTGCGTACCGACGCTGCTTGCAATAGAGACTTGCAAGTTCACGATTCAAGCTTTGGTTCGATTTCGCAAGCCTCCAAGCTTGAAGAAATTTGTCCTCCGCAAGATCTAGGTGCCCTTTACGCCGCAACGAAAACCCTTCAAGAAAGAGAACCATCCTCTGTGCGACCCGAGACCTATAGCGTCGTAACTGTTCGACAGCTTCAGAAAATACCCTCTCATCGCCTGATCTTATGGCCGATAAACCCCACAGTCTCAGAACCTCAACTTGCCCATCCTCCGGCAAGCGATCCTTCATTGCGAAAGCCCTCTGGCAGAATTCCATGCACTGGCCACGCCGCCCGTCGTCGTAGTGCTCTCTGGCAATCCTCAATAGATGAGAGGGCAGAATAAGATGAGACAGGAACGCCGGAGGAGTTTTGGCTTTTGCGGACGCCAGAGTTGCGGCCCCGATGATGGACATTGGGACTTGATCTTCGTTCTCGTATTCCGAAACAAGCTCACAAATCCTGATGGCAACCTTCTGTTTCCATTCGCCTGACCTATCAAAGCGACCATCCCGACGCACCCCATCTCGGATTGGCGCGGCGATGTGGAAATGCCGATCGCGTCTTTCGATACAGCAGTGGTCTTGCAGCCGACGAACGCTTTGGGTGATTTCTTCGGCGGAGCCGACCACAATCCCTATTATTGTCTCGGCATCAAGAAAGTGATATTCTGAGAGAAGAGCGACTATTTCGACCTCCATTTCGTTGAACTGAATCTTATTCAAGAAATCGGCAGCCCGTCTATTCTTCCATTCTATTAGTTCAGTGGGATCATTTATGATAGAATCAATTCCATAATTCAAAATATATTGCAGCGCAAATTGTATGTTGTATGGGTGACCGTCTATGTGTCCGACAACTAGGCCAATTTGTATCTCCGTATATTCAATTGCAAATTCTTTAAGTGTTAAGCTCAAAATCTCAGCGACAACCTCGTCGCTTAATGGCTGAAGATATCGATGATAGGTTCGCGAATTTTCAGCTTTCAAGCGAAGGGGCATCATTCTTGTTTGAACGAACCCAAGACTGGGCCTGCCTCGATCCAAAAGCTGTTTGAGCAAGCTAGACAGAAATGGCTGAAATTGACCTTCGTCATTATAGACGCCGCCCTCATCAACAACAATAACAAATTCCCCATTTTCGGACATTTCCATTAGTATGTCGGAGATACTAGCGGCCTGAGCCCTGACGTCCAATCTAGAATAGGAGTCGAACTCCTTGGTCATCGTCTCAATCGAGCAGACGTGATTTAAGGAGAATAACTGCCGATACAATTCCTCTGTCCCCTCATAGTTTCCAAGAGTTACTTCGACAAAGGTATTAAATAGCCGTGGGAAGAGAGACTTTAGGCTATTGGTCAAAAAGGACCTTCGGCCAATTCCATGGTGACCTACCGCGTGCAGGAAGATCGGTGTCTTTGAAGGTGGCACAGCAATAGCTTTTCGAAGGTCGGCCTGATCGGCGTCCCTACCGAGATACAACCCTATCCCCGGGTCATCTTCGGCGGCTAATTCAAGCAGTGATGCTTGGATACGCCGGGCGCATAGCTTTGGAGACGCGATCTTTTTGGCTACGTTGATTTCCTGAAGCCACTCGGGAAGTGACTTGTAGGACACATCATCCAAGGCGAAGACATATACGCGTTTAATGAGCCCCTTTCCGCGACTCTCAAGCGCAGCGCGAATTTCTTCCCCAACGAATTTTGATGTTACCGAATGGTGAGAAAGAAAGTATACAAAGATATCTGATCTCTTAAGTGCTTCTCGTATTGCTGCGACATTCATCGTGAACTAGAAGGTTTTCTCGTCATATTCGACCTGCAACGGGCCGAGTAACTCCGCAACTCTTCCAACAAATAGTTTATCTTTGCTACTGTGAGATAAAAACGCTTTCACCTGAATCCTCCGATTCGTCAATATTATTACACTATACCAACAGAAGTATTCCGGCGAGCTCTAGGTTATGCTTAGGTAAACGTTGTCGAAACGGGCCACCCTCATCGGGTTGGCCGTTTGCTCGCGCACTATAATAATTCACCGGCAACAACCTCTCGATTGTGCGCTTAAGAGCCACTAGAAAGCAATCGTAACGGGAGAGAAATGCATTTTCCCAACCGCACGACGTGCCAGAACGGAGAGGTGGCCGAGTGGTTGAAGGCGCACGCCTGGAAAGTGTGTTTACGGGAGACCGTAACGCGGGTTCGAATCCCGCTCTCTCCGCCAGCTAAATCACACCGGCTCGCCGAGCCTGAAGGGACACTGGACGGCGACTGCCGCTGCGATGCAGTATCTTGAGGCAGGCAGCGGGGGCGCGAAGGCTACTGAGCGGCTTTCATCTTCGCCGCACCCTTACTTCAGATCAGCCCACAACCAATCGGCCGCGCTTCACCAGAAGCACGGGCTTTGGTCGACTCGGCACTGTCGCCGCCCCGTCTAGCGCGGAACCGCTTGTATCCCCGAGACCGAGCGCTCTGTTTCGCCGGAGAACACCACGAAGGCAAAGATCAGCACGGCGACAGCGACAATCATTGAGCCGGTGGCGACAATCGGCTCGAGCGCCGGATTTCCCTGCAGCATTAGGTAAAGGGCCGGCAGCATCACGACCAGGCCGAGATTGTACACGCCGTAGTGGATCATCGCGCTCCTGCGGGCGGCCTTCGCCGGGTTCAACGCATAGTAGCCGCCGAATATTGCACTGGTGACCCATCCCAGCAGGTTGATGTGCGCGTGAGCCGGAAACGCGCCGTGATCGCCTGAAATTGCCATCTGCAGGCCAGCTGCAATTCCCAGAATTAGAAAGACGATGGCTGTCTTGAAAAAGAGTTCCGAAACCTTAGGCATGTCATTCCCCCAAACCGTTTTTGCCGCCGCATCATGCTTTGGTTCCAGCGACCTGCCAAGGGGACCGTCGGGCCTGCGGAACCATTTATCGCCGGCCTGACAGCCCATCGGCGGCCGGCCGCCGGGCCTGGCCGGTTCGCGAGACCAGCCGGCAAAAAATATGCACTCACGCTAATTTAATTGCAACATTACCCGCCAGGCTTCCATGTCGTTTCTCGCCCAGGGAAGTGTCCTGCACGATCTTGGTGCCATACGCGCCGAAGATCTGCCCGTCACTGTTGCAGCAAGGCCTCGCCAAACTTCTCCCACAGCTGTGCGCAATCTGTTGCTCTGAGGCTGGGGGTTCCGAGTGGGCCATATCTGATGACGGCGGCGTGAACATCATAGCCAACGATAGGTGCATTGGCGACAAAGTGGATAGCCTCGCCCAATCGGCGAGAGCCAATTGGCGCATCGGTTTTGTTGGTGATGTCGAAGACACCACAAATATCCACTTCCTGATTTCTGGCTGCCAACGCAGCTTCCATTACCTGTTCGTGCATCATCGAAATCTCTCCTAACGGTCTAAGTCTAAGAACTTGTGCCGGTCCGGCAGCTGACAACTGGCAAATCGAAGTGCCTTTTGCAGCATCTCGATTGGCTCTTGCTGCGAGCCACTCCGCCCGCTCCCGCGGCAAGCCGATAAGGCAACTGCCAGCGAAATCCGCAGGCACGTCCACGGTCGCATCAAACACGGCCCACGTGCCAGTCGGCTCCTGAACGGGCAAAAACCTCATAACAGCGCCTGCTAATATACTATGCCGACTGTGAGGACGGGACTTTTTTCCTGCATCAACTAAACGAATGAGAGCTGGTGTCGAAATGGCAGGCGACGCTCGTCGAAAACAAATCGTCGGCGACATCGCCAGAATCGAAGGTGCGCCTGAGCAGCGATCCGGCAGCATTCGGGGCTCGCCGACAGGGACAAGCACAAGATGCCGGAGACAAGCAGCCAAATGTTCATCCAGAACCGCGATTTCGTTGCGGATAGATGGTCTCGCCGCGCTTCAGCATCTCCACGAACGCCGCGATCTTCCTCTTGCGTCCGGCTTCGGTCTTCATGTTGTGGATGCGGAAGGCGAGCGCGAAGCGGTTTTGCCCGCTGAGCTTTGCCAGCATCTCTTTCGCCCTGGGCTCGGCGTCTATTGCCGCCTGGAGATCGTCGGGGATCTTCATCTCCTTACCGCTCTTGTAAGCGGGCGCCCAGCGGCCATCGGCCTTGGCTGCCTCGACTTGCTTCAGCCCGTGCTCGGTCATCCGGCCCTCCTCAATCAGCCGGGCGACATTGTCGACATTGATCTGGCTCCAGGTGCTCTTCTTGCCGCGCGGGGTGTAGCGCTGCAGGTAGCTTTTGCCGTCCAACGCCTTTCGCACCGCATCGATCCAGCCCCAGCACAACGCCACGTCGATGGCTTGCTTCGGCGTAATCGACGGCAGCCCCGAATCGAGCTTATGGATCTTGATCCAGACTTCGTCCTCGCTGTCGTGATGCTCGCCAAGCCAGGCATGGAAGCTTTCGGCATCCCTGAACTCGCGCACCTTGGCGGGGTCGACCTTGACAGGCGCCATCAGCCGGTCCGCCCGTGACGCAGGCGCGTAACGACGCCGAACCGCTTGCGGGCCGCGCGCGCGCTCATATCAGCTCCGACAACCGGGATCATGGTTCGCTCCCCTCAACGATGCGAATACGTAACCTAGACGATCTTTCTGCTTTCATCATCAAGAGCGTCTCCCTCCAGGTACCGCTCCAATGCCTCCATTGGCCACTGACACTGATCTTACTCGTACGGAACCGCTCGGCATTCCGCAGATTTATTTGCAACTTCTAATTTATCTGGATGCATGCTGAGAGCCTTCAATTAGGCCGCCACCCATTGCACTTGACGGTCTCTCGAGCTGTCTCTAGCCCGAACTGCTGCCGTCTCGGTCGATTTTCTAACGCAACCAAGCCTTTACCTTTCAGCCAGTTTGGAGTTGCCGCCGCGTCGCGTTCGTGGCCCGGTACAACCAGGGCGCTCAATGCGGCATTCGGCAACGGTCGCCTCACCGACCGCCAAGGCAACACCACCGTCAAGGCACACAGGAGATAACAATGGGCATTTTCGACAGTATCAAAGGTGCGATTTTCGGAAACGCGGTTGCGGCCGAAGCGCAGCCGGCGCAACCGTCTCCCGCGCCTGCTTCGAGCACGGCCACCCAGCCGACGGCGCCTACCCGATCCGTCCCGGCTGCAACCCCGGCCCCGGCAGCGCCGGCCGCGCCGTCCCCTGCTCCGGACATCGCTGCCATTCTCGACAAGGCGGTGGCCGCGAAGGGGCAAAAGCTCAACTGGAAGAATTCGATTGTCGATCTGATGAAGGCTCTGAATATCGACAGCAGCCTCGGCGCCCGCAAGGAGCTTGCTCACGAGCTGAACTACACCGGCGACATGAACGACACCGTAACGATGAATCTGTGGCTGCATGATGCACTGATGAAAAAGCTGGCCGAAAATGGCGGCAAGCTTCCGAGCGACCTGGCCGCCTAGGTCATAAGACAAGCAATTCCAGGAAAACGTGTGAACGGTTTTCCGTCCGGAATTGCGTCAAACAAAAAAACAGACCGGTTCGGCGTTTCCATGAAACGACGAACCGTCCTGGTCCTGCCCGCACCGTGGTTCTTGCTGCGCTGGCTTCGGCCGCAACCGAGCAGACCACACTGCCAAGCATCAGACTGCCAAGTAAATAAAATTTAGACCGATCCCGGCCGCTGGGATTGGGTCTATGGCGAAGTCGCATGGCACAAAAGCGCTGCCGCCTCGCGCCCGGATTGCCTCACGCAAACCGACGATTTTCGGTCGCTGCCCGCACGCTGGTAGGACCACCATTTCGCTGGCGAAACGCGACGTTCGGCGTATCATTCTCCCGGGAGAGGGTTCATGGTGGGAGGAAGCCAATGAACGTGGTGCAGAGGGTGCCTGTCGCCGACTTGACGGCCCAAGAGCTTGTTTCATCTGCGCTTTCACGGTTCGGTGCCGGCGACACCATATCGACGAGGGCGATGCTGGACATCCTTCGCAGGACGGCTCCGGCCTGCGGCAACAGTGACGACGATCTGGTCGAGCTTATCGTCATGACGGCCGTTGGTAGGACCATGGGCGTCGTGTTCGACCATCGCTCCTATTAGCAATCCGGAACGAATATCAGGCTGCAGGAGCAGTGGCGGGCGGTTGGCAGCGCCGCCAAAGAAGCCAGCCTGTTTGTGCGTGAAGGTCGGCCTGGCACCAAGCAATTGCTTTGAGCAAAACCGCTGCTCATGCCGGGTCATGCCCGAGGGCGGTAATTGGGCGACACGCTCGAAGGAACTCGCTGAAATCTTGCCCGTTATGCTCTCGTTGAGATGAGGAGAGCTGCCATGGCCGACGACAAAACCAAGACCGACAGTCGCGACCGCTCACGAGTGGCGGGCGGCGAGGATTACGAGGTACGTCACTTCGCCGAGGAAGCGGGCATTACCCCGGATCAGGCACGCACGCTGATCAAGCGCCACGGCACCGACCGCAAGGTGCTGAACGAAATCGCCGAGAGCATAAGAGCGTCGTAATGGCTGACAAGAAAACCGCAACGGCCGACCGCAAGACGCGCGATGCGGACGAAAAGGAGGCTCTGCGTCTGGCCGAAACCACCGACGTTTCGCCGAAGCAGGCGAAGGATCTGATGCGCAAGCACGGCAAGGACAGCCCGAAGGTCGAGAAGGAGGCCAAGAACTTCAAGGCCGAGGGCTGAGCCGCCGAGCCGGTTGGACGCGCGGCACAGGGTTGTGGCCGCAATCCTCCAGCTTATCGGTTTTCTAACAAATTCGGCCTATCCCTTCCGCTATCGCGGCTCAGGGATGCCATATGCACGGGATATCTGGTGAGGCCAGGCCGTCGATAGACGACATACGGCATGTGAGGCTGGTGTTTTGCCTGCTGGCGGCGGTCGTGATGGCGGCGGCGCTCCTCGCCTTTGCCACCTCCCTCCTGCAGGATCCCGATAGCTGGTGGCACATCAAGGTCGGCATGGATATGCTGGCAAGCCGCACATTCCCCACCGTCGACATCTATTCCTACACTTTTGCCGGCCAGCCATGGATCGCCAAGGAATGGCTTAGCCAGGTTCTCCTTGCAATTGCCTTTGAAGCCGGCGGCTGGAACGGCGTGGTGCTGCTGGCGACTGCAGTAATCGCGCTGACGGCCTTCTTGACGTCGTGGTATCTCAGCGCGTGGTTGAAGCCGACGCTGGCGATAGGACTGACGCTGGTTCTCGCGCTGTTGATCGGGCCGATCTATGTCGCCCGGCCGCACATCTTTACCTTGCCCATCATCGTCGTCTGGACCGCCGGTCTTTTCGAAGCCGCACGCAACGAGAAAGCGCCGCCTTTGTGGCAGCTGGCGCTGCTTTGCCTGTGGGCCAATCTCCACGCCACCTTCACCTTCGGTTTCGTCATCGCCGCCTTCGCCGGCCTCGACCTCGTCATGCGCACGCGCTTGTCGAACCCCCGGCTGCTGGCCAAGTGGATCGCTTTCGGGCTGCTTTGCCCGCTGATCAGCCTGCTCAATCCCTATGGCGTCAAGGCCATACTCGCCACATTCACCGTGGCCTATGGCAATGAGGCGGTGCCTTACATTGCGGAGTGGCAGCCGTTCGACGCCTCGCGGCATACCCTCCAGGAGGTGGCCCTGCTGGTGGCGTTTTTCGGGCTGCTCGTGTCGAGATTGCGCATTGGCTGGGCCAAGGCGCTGTTCCTTGTCTTCACGTTGCACGTCTATCTCACCCACATACGGTTCATGTACCTGTTATTTCTTCTTGTCCCGGTCGTCCTTGCCGTCGAGGTCGCGCAACAATATCCAGCGCTTTCAGCCGCAAAATGGGCGGCTGAAAAGCGCGACGGACTCGAGCAATTTTTCGCGCGGCAATTTTCCAGGATTTGCGCTGGACTTGCCGTTTTGGTGGTTTCGGCGGCTGCGGCGTTCATGGCGTATCCGGTGGTGCCGAGCCAGAAGACCTCGGCGAGGGACGCGCTGGCATTCGCCCAAACCCATAAACTGTCGGGCAATCTGCTGAACTCCTACAATTTCGGCGGCACGCTGATTTTCCATGGCATCAGGACGTTTATCGACGGCCGCGCGGATCAGCTCTTCCTGAATGGCTTTACGGAAACGGATGAGCAGACTGGGCACAGCCGGGGCAAGCCGATCCTGAAAGCCCAACTCGAGAAATATACGGTAGGCTGGGCATTGTTGACCGCCGACGACAGCCGCATTCCGTTCTTCGAGGAACTGGGCTGGAAGCGGGCCTATGCGGACGATTACGCGGTGATCTATACCCGCCGCGACTGATCCCGGCAGCTTCGCGCGCCGGTGCGCACCTCCCTCCTGAAGCTGTGGTCAGTGCCGAGGCGGCGAAATCCTTATGGGATTTTGATTTCTTTGCTCCGCGTCCCGTCTCGAACCTTTATGGCACTTTGATCCATATTCGCCGAAGCGATGTATCCGGCCGCCGATGTGATGCGGCGACAGGCTCGGATAGTTTTGTCCAAGTTGAAAAGAACAAACACCAAGGAAAATGCACGATGGACATCGTTGTTGTCGGGATTGGAATCGCGTTCTTTGCTCTATGCTTCGGCTACATCAAAGCCTGCGACAAGCTGTAAGTTTAGGGGATCGCAACATGCTTTTCGACTATATCCTCGGCGGCGCCGTGACCTTGTTTCTTCTCGCTTACCTGACATACGCCCTCGTTCGCCCGGAACGCTTCTGATCTCCGCTGGCAAGGAGCCAACCCCATGACAATCAACGGATGGCTGCAGATCCTCGTCTATTGCGGGATCGTAGTTTTGCTGGCCAAGCCGCTCGGCGGCTACATGCATCGCGTTTTCAGCGGCGAGCGCACATTCCTATCGTCAATTCTGGCCCCGCTCGAGCGCGGGCTCTACCGCATATCAGGGACCAGCGAGCGCGAGGAGCAGCACTGGACCTCCTATGCGGCGGCCCTGCTGTTCTTTAACCTGGCCGGCTTCCTGGTGCTCTATTTGCTGCAACGGCTGCAAGGCGGCCTGCCCTACAATCCGGCCGGCATGACCGCCGTCGAACCTGGGCTGGCCTTCAACACCGCCGCCAGCTTCATGACCAACACCAACTGGCAGAACTACGGCGGCGAAAGCACGATGTCCTATCTCGTGCAGATGGCCGGCTTGACCGTGCAGAATTTTCTGTCGGCGGCGACCGGCATCGCCATTGCGGTCGCACTGATCCGCGGCTTTGCCAGGGCCTCAGGCAAATCCATCGGCAATTTCTGGGTCGATATGACCCGCTGCACGCTCTATCTGCTTTTGCCGTTCTGCATCGTCCTGACGCTCGTCTATGTCTATCTCGGCATGCCACAGACGCTCGCTGCCTACGTCAACGCGACGACGCTCGAAGGCGCGCAACAGACCATCGCGGTCGGGCCGGTCGCATCGCAGATCGCCATCAAGATGCTCGGCACCAATGGCGGCGGTTTCTTCAACGCCAATGCCGCGCATCCCTTCGAAAATCCCGATGCAATCTCCAACCTGATCCAGATGGTGACGATCTTTGCCCTCGGCGCGGCGCTGACCAATGTCTTCGGCCGCATGGTCGGCAACCAGCGCCAGGGCTGGGCAATTCTGTCGGCTATGGGCGTGCTGTTCATCGCCGGCGTTGCCGTCTGCTACTGGGCCGAGGCCGCCGGCAATCCTCTGGTCCATGCCCTCGGCATCGACGGCGGCAACATGGAGGGCAAGGAGAGCCGCTTCGGCATCGCCCTGTCGGCACTGTTTGCCGTCATCACCACGGCCGCGTCCTGCGGCGCGGTCAATGCCATGCATGACAGCTTCACCGCACTCGGCGGCATGATCCCCATCATCAACATGCAGCTCGGCGAGGTCATTGTCGGCGGCGTCGGCGCCGGCTTCTACGGTATCCTGATGTTCATCGTCATTGCCGTTTTCGTCGCCGGGTTGATGGTCGGACGCACGCCCGAATATCTCGGCAAGAAGATCGAGGCCAAGGAGGTCAAGATGGCTATGCTGGCCGTGCTCTGCCTGCCGCTGGCAATGCTGATCTTCACCGCTATCGCGGTGGTGCTGCCGACCGGCGTTGCTTCCATCGCCAACGCCGGTCCACACGGCTTCTCCGAGGTTCTCTATGCCTACACCTCGGCCGCGGCGAACAATGGCTCCGCCTTTGGCGGTCTCAGCGGCAACACGCCCTGGTACAACATAACGCTCGGCATCGGCATGCTGATGGGCCGCTTCCTGGTCATCATTCCGGCGTTGGCGATTGCTGGCTCGCTGGTTGCGAAGAAGACCGTCCCTGCCTCCGCCGGCACCTTCCCGACGGACGGTCCGCTGTTCGTCGGACTGCTGGCCGGTGTCATCCTGATCGTCGGTGGCCTGACCTTCTTCCCTGCCCTGGCGGTCGGACCGATCGTCGAGCACCTGGCGATGATTCACGGTCAGACATTCTGAAACGGCGATGCCCTGGTTCAAGATCATACCTCGAAAGGTCCGGCATCGCCCCGAGCCGGAGGGGGAGAAAACGCCCCCTCCTTTCCCGACGCTGTCCACATTCCTCGCTATTGCGGCAGCCTTGATCATGATCTGGCTGCTGGCTTACGGGCCGCCGCACCTTCGTTCGGCACACGATCGACCGGTCAACAACATCGACACTGGAGCCACCAAATGAGCCCGTCGAAATCCGTGAGCATCATGGATACCCGCATTCTGTGGCCCGCTATCGGCGGTTCCTTCAGAAAACTGAACCCGCGCACCTTGATGCGGAACCCGGTGATGTTCGTCGTCGCCGTCGTCTCGGCGCTCACCACCGTGCTGTTCGTCAAGGATCTCGTTACCGGCGGCGGCGATCTTGGCTTCACGCTGCAGATCATCATCTGGCTGTGGTTCACCGTGCTCTTCGCCAATTTCGCCGAAGCGGTGGCCGAAGGCCGCGGCAAGGCGCAGGCAGACTCGCTGCGCCGGGCGCGCACCGAGACGCAGGCCAAGCTGTTGAACGGTGGCGACCGCAGCAAGTTCAAACTGGTGCCCGGCACCAGCCTGAAGGTCGGCGACATCGTGCTGGTCGAAGCCGGCGACATCATCCCCTCGGACGGCGAGGTGGTCGAAGGCGTGGCTTCAGTCAACGAGGCGGCCATCACCGGCGAATCCGCACCGGTCATTCGCGAATCCGGAGGCGATCGTTCGGCGGTGACCGGCGGCACGCAGGTCTTGTCCGACTGGATCCGCGTGCGCATCACTGCGGCTGCCGGCCATACGTTCCTCGACCGCATGATCTCGTTGGTCGAGGGCGCCGAGCGCCAGAAGACACCCAACGAGATCGCGCTTAACATCCTGCTCGTCGGCATGACGCTGATCTTCGTGCTGGCGACGGCGACGATCCCGAGCTTCGCCTCGTATTCGGGCGGCTATATCTCGGTGACCGTGCTGGTCGCCCTGTTCGTTACCCTGATCCCGACCACAATTGGCGCCCTGCTGTCGGCCATCGGCATTGCCGGCATGGACCGCCTGGTGCGCTTCAACGTACTCGCCATGTCGGGCCGCGCCGTCGAGGCGGCCGGCGATGTCGACACGCTGCTGCTCGACAAGACCGGAACCATCACGCTGGGCAACCGTCAGGCGACGGCATTTCGTCCGGTCAAGGGCGTCACCGAACAGGAACTGGCCGACGCGGCCCAGCTTGCCTCGCTTGCCGACGAAACGCCGGAAGGCCGCTCGATCGTCGTCCTGGCGAAGGAAAAATACGCCATCCGCGCCCGCGACATGGCAAGCCTGCACGCGACTTTCGTGCCCTTCACCGCGCAAACCCGCATGAGCGGCGTCGATCTGGAAGGCTCCTCGGTCCGCAAGGGCGCAGTCGATGCGGTGCTTGCCCACGTCAACCTCTCGACCGTTGCCACAGGCAGTACGCGCCCCGGCAGCGACACCGTCCGCGACCTCCAGGGGATCGCCGCCGAGATCGCCAAATCGGGTGGCACCCCACTGGCGGTCGAGCGCGACGGGCGCCTGCTCGGCGTCGTCCATCTGAAGGACATCGTCAAGGGCGGCATCGCAGAACGCTTTGCCGAATTGCGCCGCATGGGCATCCGCACGGTGATGATCACCGGTGATAATCCGATGACCGCGGCGGCGATCGCGGCGGAAGCCGGCGTCGACGACTTCCTTGCCCAGGCGACGCCCGAGGACAAGTTGAAGCTGATCCGCGACGAGCAGGCCAAAGGCAAGCTGGTCGCGATGTGCGGCGATGGCACCAACGATGCGCCGGCCCTTGCGCAGGCCGATGTCGGCGTTGCCATGAACACCGGCACGGTCGCGGCGCGCGAGGCCGGCAACATGGTCGATCTTGACAGCGATCCGACCAAGCTGATCGAGATCGTCGAAATCGGCAAGGCGCTGCTGATGACGCGTGGTTCGCTGACCACCTTCTCCATCGCCAACGACGTGGCCAAGTATTTTGCCATCATCCCGGCAATATTCGCCGTCTTCTACATCGCCCCGGGCCAGACCGCCGGGCCGCTGCAAGCGCTCAACGTCATGCATCTGGCGACGCCGCAGAGCGCTATCCTCTCGGCCATCATCTTCAACGCGCTGATCATCATCGCGCTGATCCCGCTGTCGCTAAGGGGCGTCAAATACCGCGCGGTCGGCGCCGGTGCGCTGCTCAGCCGCAATCTCATTGTCTATGGTCTCGGCGGCGTCGTCGTCCCCTTCGTCGGCATCAAGGTGATCGACATGGCTATCACTGCTCTCGGTCTCGCATAAGGAACCACGTCGATGCTCAATCAAATCAGGCCCGCGATCGTCATGATCGTCTTCTTCACCGTTCTGACGGGTTTGGTCTATCCGATCGGCATGACCGGCATTGCCCAGGCGCTGTTTTCGCGCCAGGCCAATGGCAGCCTGATCGAGAAGGACGGCAAGCTCGTCGGTTCCGAGCTGATCGGCCAGGCCTTCACCAGCGACCGCTATTTCCATGGCCGTCCGTCGGCTGCCGGCGACGGCTACAATGCCGCCGCCTCGGGCGGCTCGAATCTCGGCCCAACCAACCCGAAGCTCATCGACCGTATCAAGAGCGACGCCGAAAAGTTGAGAGCAGAAAACCCGAACCAGCCGGTGCCGATGGATCTGGTCACCACGTCCGGCAGCGGGCTCGATCCGCATATCAGCCCCGATGCGGCCTATTTTCAGGTTGCCAGGGTGGCCAAGGCCAGGGGCGTCGATGAATCCAGGATCAAATCGGTTGTCGACAGCCAAGTCGAGGATCGCGAGTTGGGTTTCATCGGCGAGCCGGTGGTCAATGTGCTGGCCCTCAACCTTACGCTGGACGATGCGATGAAACAATGAAAGGCGGCGCCGGGATCGACACCGAAGCCGGCGCCGTTCATGATTGACCCTTATGCCAGACGACAGCCGCACCGCCGAAACCAGGCCGTCTCCCGACGCGCTGCTCGCGCATGCCGAGCGGGAGGAGCGCGGTCGCCTGAGGATATTTCTCGGCGCCGCCCCCGGTGTCGGCAAGACCTACGAGATGTTGATGTCGGGCCGCGCCAGGCTGGCCGACGGGGTCGACGTGGTGATCGGCATCGTCGAGACGCACGGCCGCAAGGAAACCCAGACGCTGGTCGAAGGCTACGAGGTCATTCCTCGCCTTGAGATCGATTATAAGGGGCGGATCCTCGAGGAGATGGATCTCGACGCCATCCTCGCCCGGCACCCGGCGCTGGTTCTGGTCGACGAACTCGCCCACACCAACGTCGCCGGCAGCCGTCACCCCAAGCGCTATCTCGACGTCCAGGAAATCCTGACGCACGGCATCGATGTCTACACGACACTGAACATCCAGCACGTCGAAAGCCTGAACGACGTCGTGGCGCAGATCACGCGCGTCAGGGTGCGCGAGACGGTTCCAGACTCGATCATCGACCAGGCCGACGACATCGAGATCATCGACCTCACCCCCGACGACCTGATCAAGCGGCTGGAGGAAGGCAAGGTCTACTTCCCCAACACCGCCCAGCGCGCCATCGAGAACTACTTCTCGCCGGGCAATCTGACGGCCCTCAGGGAGTTGGCGCTCCGCCGCACCGCCCAGCGTGTCGACGAGCAGTTGCTCAACCATATGCAGGCCCACGCGATCCCGGGACCGTGGGCGGCCGGAGAAAGGGTTCTCGTCTGCGTCGACGCACGTCCGGGCGGAGCGGCTCGCATCCGCTATGCACGCAGGCTGGCCGACCGGCTCCGCGCCCCCTGGACGGCGCTTCATGTGGACACCCCTCGCTCAGCCGCCATGCCCGAGGAGGACAAGGATCGGCTGGCGACGCAGCTGCGCCTTGCCGAGCAGCTCGGTGCCGAGGCGACGACCATTCCGGGTCAGAATGTCGCGCAAGACATCGTTCGCCACGCGACGGCGAACAACTTCACCCATATCGTGATCGGCAGGCCGACCCGATCGCGCTGGCGCGAATTGATCGAAGGCTCGCTCACCTATGATCTCATCCGCGACGCCGGCAACATCAGCGTCCATGTAATTTCGGGAACCGACCAGGGCACCGACGCACCCTCGAAAAATGTCAGCGCGGCAACCGAGCAGAAGCAGTTTCAGGTTAGGCCCCACCTGCTAGCCACAGCCTATGTCATGGGCTCCCTCGCCTTCAGCACTGTTCTCGACCAGTTTCTCGACGTTCGCAATCTGGCCATTGTCTTTTTGCTGGCGGTGCTCACATCGGCTGTAACGGGCGGGCTCTGGACAGCGTTGTACGCCTGTGTCGTCAGCGCCCTTGCATTCAACTACTTTTTCCTAGAGCCGCGCTACACACTGACGATCAGGGATCCGGAGAGCATCGTTGCGCTTGCCGTGTTCCTTGTTGTCGCCGTTATCGCCAGCAATCTGACGGCGCGGGTGCAGCGTCAGGCGATCGCCGCCAGCTCACGGGCGCGCGCCACGGAAGACATCTATCAGTTTTCAAAGAAGCTCGCCGGCGCCGGTACCCTGGACGACGTGCTATGGGCCACTGCCTTCCAGATCGCCTTGATGCTGAAGCTGCGCGTGGTGCTGCTTTTGCCGGAGGACGGCACAATCGCGGTCAAAGCCGGCTACCCACCCGACGACACGCTGGCCGAGGCCGACATCGCAGCAGCCCGCTGGGCGTGGGAGCATAACCGCGCCGCCGGGCGCGGCGCCGACACCCTGCCCGGAGCAAAACGCCTCTATCTGCCCCTGCGGACCGGACGCACGGCGGTGGGCGTTGTCGGCCTCGACAACGACAAGCAAGGTCCGCTGCTAACCCCCGAGCAACAGCGTCTGCTCGATGCGCTCGCCGACCAGGCGGCGGTCGCCATCGAGCGTATCCAGCTCGTCGCCGATGTTGACCGGGCCAAGCTTGCGGCCGAGGCAGACCGTCTGCGCTCGGCCTTGCTCACCTCCATTTCCCACGATTTGAAGACGCCGCTTGCCGCCATCATGGGCGCGGCCGGAACACTCAGGGAATTCGAGGCCGCACTTCCCGAGCAGGACCGGGCGGAACTGCTGTCGACCGTGCTTGATGAATCGGAAAGGCTGAACCGCTTCATCGCCAATCTGCTCGACATGACCAAGATAGAATCCGGCACGATGGAGCCGAATTATGCGTTCCACTATGTCGGCGACATTGTCGGCTCAGCCCTGCATCGGGCCCGCAAAATCGTCGGCGAGCACAAGACTGAGATCGATATCCCATCGGATCTGCCGATGTTGCGGCTCGACCCCGTTCTGTTCGAACAGGTGCTGTTCAACCTCCTCGACAACGCTGCAAAATACGCGCCGCCAGGTTCGACGATCCGCCTGCAAGCCTGGGCCGACCATGGCTTCGTCATCCTGCAGATCATGGATGAGGGACCAGGCATTCCGCCGGCGGATCTAGAGCGCGTGTTCGACACTTTCTACCGTGTGCGCAAGGGTGACCAGGTGCGTGCCGGCACCGGGCTCGGATTGTCGATTTGCCGTGGCTTCATCGAAGCGATGGGCGGGACTCTCTCGGCGGCAAACAGAACCGACCGCTCGGGTGCGGTTTTCACCATCAGGATGCAGGTGGTGCCGGCAGAGCTGCCCAACCTCGGCGAACCCGATGCAGGCCATCAGAATATGGACGATGTGGCATGACGAGCCTGGACGTCAGGATATTGGTGGTCGACGACGAACCGCCGATCCGAAAACTGCTTCGCGTCGGGCTCGGCAGCCAGGGCTATGCCATCAGCGAGGCGCCGAACGCCAACGTGGCGATCGAACTCATGGAGGCGGAAAAACCGGACCTGATCCTGCTCGATCTCGGACTGCCCGGCATGAGCGGTCATGATTTGCTGCGCAAATGGCGCGACGACGGCCTCGATATTCCCGTGGTCATCCTCTCCAGCCGCACCGACGAGGCCGGCATCGTCTCGGCCCTCGAACTCGGCGCCGACGATTATATCACCAAGCCGTTCGGTATGAACGAGCTTGTCGCACGCATCCGCGTAGCGCTTCGCCACAAGTTCCAGAAGCAGGGTGAGAGACCGGTGTTCGAAACCGGCGACCTCTCCGTCGATCTGGTGAAGCGCATCGTCAAGGTCGAGGACAGGGAGATAAAGCTCTCGCCGAAGGAATACGACATTCTTCGCACCTTGGTGCAGCACGCCGGCAAGGTTCTCACCCACCAGTTCCTGCTGAAGCAGGTCTGGGGCGATTCCACCGACGTTCAATATCTCAGAGTCTACGTCCGGCAGATCAGGCAAAAGATCGAAAAAACGCCCGACCAGCCCCGCTATATCACCACCGAGACCGGCGTCGGATACCGGCTGCGCGAAGTCGATTGACGCGACGGGCGTCCGAAGCCGAAATGCCTCTTCCAATCCGCTTCAAATCAGCGGCGGCCATGGCGTCGTCCGACAAAAGCCCTATATTGAGGCAAGAACGGATTTGTGCGGGAATGAACGGATGCCACGGCTTCTCCTACTGCAGTTTTTTGGGTCGGCAATGCTGACTGCGGCGATGCTGTGGGGCGTAAATCCTGCTGCATCGGCACAGGTCGTCAGCCCCGCCGATCGCAACGTGTTGATCCAGCAAGACCAGTTGCAGATGTTGGAGAACAGGCTGCGGCGGCAGCAATACCAGCAGCAGCAACAGCAGTACCGTGCCCAGGATCGCCAAATCCCAATACCGCAACGGCAGGAGGTACCGCAGATGAGGCCAACTTGCCAGTTGCTGCCGTCGGGGAGCGGCTTTGTCAGCACCTGCCGCTGACGACCGGCCCCTTTCATTTATTTAGCCGACTTATATACTGGGGAAACCGCTCCGCTTGCGCCCCATTGAGGGCGGCCGACTTTGCAACGCTGCCCTTGCCGTCTGGGCACCGCTTCGACTGGATTATCGAATGGCAGCCAGCAAGAAGAAGGTCGTACGCAAGGCAAGGAAGGGCGACGGGGTTCGCCAGGTCGCGGCGATTCCCTTTCGGCTGAACGAGCATGGCGATGTCGAGGTGATGCTGGTCACATCGCGAACGACGAGGCGCTTCATCGTACCGAAGGGCTGGCCGATGAAGGGCAAGAGCGGCCGCAAGGCAGCCACCATCGAAGCACAGGAAGAAGCCGGTGTTCTCGGCAAGACACTGAAACAGCCGGCCGGTACCTATCACTACTGGAAGCGGCTGGCGAACCGGTTCGTTCGCGTCGACGTCGTCGTCTATTTGCTGGAAGTAACCGAGGAACTTGCCAATTGGCAAGAAGCCGAGAGACGGCAGCGGGCATGGCTGACGCCGACCGACGCGGCGTTGCTGATCGACGAGCCGGATCTTTCGACGCTAGTGAGGAACATCAGGATTGCCGAACTGGAGCACAATCCCAAAAAGCAGAATCCGGCGTTCGGAAAAGATCACACTCGATAAAAGATGGGGGCCTGCCCCGACTGTGTGTGTCGGGATGGAATTGGTTCCAGCGCCCGCCGCCGTCTCTTGAACCGATGCCTCACTGACTGCCATCGTCTTCCTCGGGCAGAGGCCGCGCCGGCGTGCCGGTATAGGCCCACAGCCATTCGCGCGGCAGTGGCCCTTTGTTGCGGTCGCTTTCCTGCGACTGTTCCCACGCATGTGCGAGGATGCCGACCGAGCGCGACAGCACGAAAAGGCCGCGCGTCAGCGGCGGCGGGAAGCCGAGCTCGCCGTAGATGATGGCCGTCGCACCGTCTATATTGAGCGGGATTTTTTTGCCCTTGCGCCGCGCAACTTCCGCCTCGACCATCTCGGCGATGTCGGCGAAGCGCCCGCTGACGACGCCGCGCGCGGCAAAGTCGCGGGTCAGTTCGATGAGGCGCGGCGCCCGCGGGTCGACCGGGTGGAAGCGGTGGCCCAGCCCCGGCACATAGCCGTCTTCCCCAGCAAGGACACGATCAACCCGCGCCGACACCGCGTCCGCGAGCGGCACGCCGGCGTCCAGTTCGGCGGCGATGTCTCCGTAGAAGGAGAGCGCCTGTTCGCCGGCGCCTCCATGCACGTCGCCAAGCACGTTGACGGCCGACGCCATGGCGCTGTTGATGCCGACACCGCACGTGATCGCCATGCGGGCGATGGCGATGGACGGCGCCTGCGGCCCGTGGTCGACGGCGGCACCCAGCGCGATGCCAAGCAGCGCCGCCTGCTCCTCGCTTGGCAGTTCGCCGCGCAGCATCAGCCAGATCATTGCCGGAAAGCTGACGCGGCCGATCAGATTCTGGATTTCATAGCCGCGCAGCCGGATGACGCCGGGCCGCATCTCGATGATGCCGGTCTGCCACCATTCCTCGCCGCGCGCGCGGCCAGTCTTGTTTTCCGTGTCGCTCATGTCTTCTTTCCGTGCCGCTCATGCCTTCGCTCTTTTCTTGGCGCGTGGCGGCAGGTTGGCAAAAACCTCGTCCATATGCTCGCCCAGCCCCGGCGGCGGCCTGCTCGGCAAAGGTGCCTCGCCATCGACCATGAAGCCGCCGCGCACCACGGTCAGCGGCCTGTCCATGCCGGACACAGCCGGGAAGCGCGCCGTCATGCCGCGCTCGATCACCTGTCGCTCTTGCAGGACCTGCGGGATTGTCAGTACCCGGCCTGCCGGCAGGCCGGCGCGATTGAACGTCTCCTCCCAGGCGGCGGCCGAGCCGCTCGCCAAGGCATCCTCGATCAGCGCTTTCAATGCAATGCGGTTCTGCTTGCGCGTTTCTCGCTCGGCAAAGCGGACATCCGACGCCAGCTCCGGTCGACCGATCAACCGGCACAGTGTGACGAACTGCTCCTGCTTGTTGGCGGCGATGTTGAGCAAGCCGTCGCCGGTGCGAAACGCGCCAGACGGTGCGGCCGTCATGTTTTCATTGCCCATCGGCTGCGGCTCGACTTCCGCCGTTAGATAGTTCGACACCGGCCAGCCGAGCGCAGAAAGCGTGCATTCGAGCATCGAGACGTCGAGGAACGCGCCCTCGCCTGTCGTCTTCTGCTTGACCAATGCGGCGGTAATGGCGAATGCCCCGACCAGCCCGCCAAGCGTATCGGCGACGGGATAGCCGACACGCAGCGGCGCCGTTTCCGGTGTACCGGTGATGCTCATAATGCCGGAAAGACCCTGGATGATTTGGTCGTAGGCTGGATTGTCGCGCATCGGCCCGGTCTGGCCGAAGCCCGATATCGCACAATAGACAAGGCTTGGCCGGACCTCTTTCAGCCTGGCATGGCCAAGCCCCAGCCGGTCCATTACGCCGGGGCGGAAATTCTCGACCAGCGCGTCGGCCGAAGCGACCAGATCGAGAAAGCGTTCGCGGTCGGCCTCCTGCTTGAGATCGAGCGCCACCGAGCGTTTGCCGGCATTCTGCGCCAGGAACGAAGCGCCCATGCCCGCCCGGTTGAGCTCCGGAGAGGCGCCGAGCTGGCGCGCCAGATCACCGCCTTGCGGCGTCTCGACCTTGATGACGTCGGCCCCGAGCAACGCCAGCTGGTAGGCGCAATAGGGGCCGGCCAGCACATTGGTCAGGTCAAGGATGCGGATGCCGGCCCGAGGCCGATGCCACGCCGGCCGCGCTCAAGGCCAAGCTGGAAAGTGAGATCGTGCGCTGGAAGCCGATCATCGAAGCGGCCGGCCAGTACGCCGACTAAAGATTTTAACGGGGCGCCGCCAGCGCCCCGTTTTTACACCGGCATCGGCACGCCCCTGAGGCGGGCCGGGAGGACGCCATGAAACCTTTCGCAATCGACAGAACCAACGGCATATGCGCCGCGCTGTTGATCTTTATTGGCGCCTTTTTCGCGCTGCAGTCACTGGGCCTCGAAATCGGCACCGCCTTTCGCATGGGGCCGGGCTATTTCCCGCTGGTGCTGGCGATCGTGCTGATCCTGCTTGGCGCTGCTATCCTCGTCCAAGCGGTGCGTTTCGAGAGCGAGCCGATCGGTTACATTGCGTGGCGCGGCATGTTGTTCATCCTGCCTGCTCCGATCTTCTTCGGCCTGACGGTGCGCGGCCTCGGCTTCATCCCGTCGATCTTCCTGACGGCGCTGATCGCATCGTTCGGTAGCGGCCGTATGAAGCCACTGACTGCACTCGTCCTGTCAGCCGGCCTGACGCTGTTCGCATTCGTCGTCTTCAACTACGCACTCGGCCTGCCGTTCCGGCGTTTCGGCCCATGGCTGCCACTATCGTTGTGAGGAGATGAAATGGAACTCCTCAACAACCTCGCACTCGGCTTTTCGACAGCCACATCTTTGGCAAACCTCGGTTTCTGCCTGATCGGCGTCCTTCTCGGCACGCTGATTGGCGTCCTGCCCGGCATCGGCGCCACCGCTACCATCGCCATGCTGTTGCCGATCACCTTCCAGATCGGCGACCCGGTTTCCTCTCTCATCATGCTCGCCGGCATCTATTACGGCGCGCAGTATGGCGGCTCGACCACCGCCATTCTCATCAACATGCCCGGCGAATCCTCGTCGGCCGTCACCGCAATCGACGGCTACCAGATGGCCAGGAACGGCCGCGCCGGAGCAGCTCTGGCGACCGCGGCGATAGGCTCGTTCTTTGCCGGCACGGTGTCGACCTTCCTCGTCGCCATCTTTGCCCCACCGCTGACGGCGATAGCACTGAGATTCGGCGCGGCCGAATATTTTTCGCTGATGATCGTCGGCCTGGTCTCGTCCGTCGCGCTCGCCCACGGCTCGATCGTCAAGGCGCTGGCCATGGTCGTGCTCGGCCTGCTGCTGGGACTTGTCGGCACGGATATTTACACCGGTACGCCCCGCTTCACGCTCGGCATCCGCGAATATGCCGACGGGCTGAATTTCGTCGCAGTGGCGGTCGGCGTCTTCGGCGTCGCCGAGATACTGCGCAACCTCGAAAACGAGCATGAGCGTTCCGTGCTGATTCGAAAGATCTCCGGCCTTATGCCGACCCGCGACGATTTTCGGCGCATGGCGGCTCCAATCGTGCGCGGAACGATCATCGGTTCGGCGCTCGGCATCCTGCCGGGAGGCGGCGCGATCCTTGCCGCCTTTGCCTCATACACCGTCGAAAAACGTGTCTCGAACAATCCGGGCGAATTCGGCAAGGGCGCCATCGAAGGGGTCGCCGGGCCGGAATCGGCCAACAATGCCGGCGCGCAGACCTCCTTCATCCCGATGCTGACGCTCGGCATTCCGGCCAACCCGGTAATGGCGCTGATGATCGGCGCGATGATCATCCAGGGCATCGTGCCCGGCCCCAATGTCGCCATCGAACAGCCTGCGCTGTTTTGGGGTATCATCACCTCGATGTGGATCGGCAATCTGATGTTGACTGTCTTGAACCTGCCGCTGATCGGGCTTTGGGTGAAACTTCTTACGATCCCCTACTATGTGCTCTTCCCGATCATCATGGCGTTCTGCTCGATCGGCGTTTACAGCGTCAACACCAACGTCTACGACCTCTATGCCGTCGCCTTCTTCGGCTTGCTTGGCTACCTCCTGACCAAGCTGCGCTGCGAACCTGCGCCGCTGCTGCTCGGCTTCGTGCTCGGCCCGCTGCTCGAGGAAAACCTGCGCCGCGCCATGATTCTCTCGCGCGGCGATCCGAGCACCTTCGTGACGCGGCCGATCAGCGCCAGCCTGCTCCTCATCGCGCTTGCGGTGCTCGTCATCGTGTTTCTCCCCGCGGTCAGGAAGAAGCGCGAGGAGGTGTTCGTCGAAGAGAGTTCCTGAACGTGGACGGCGCCACATAGGAGGAACTTCAGAGTCACTTGGCGGGCACTGATTCAGCAGCCGCTTCTACTGACCCGAGCGGCGCGATCTCGACCAGCGGTGCAGGCACGCTGGTCGTCTTTTCCTTGGCCTTGCAGATATCGGCGATGACGCAGGCTGGGCAATCCGGCTTGCGCGCCTTGCAGACATAGCGGCCGTGCAGGATCAGCCAATGATGGGCATGCCGCATATATTCGTCCGGAATGATCTTCAGGAACCCGTGCTCCACCTGTTCCGGCGTCTTGCCCGGCGCCAGCCCGAGCCTGTTTCCGATGCGGAAGATGTGCGTGTCGACCGCCATCGTATGCTGCCCGAAGGCTACGTTCAGCACGACATTGGCGGTCTTGCGGCCGACACCCGGCAGCTCGACCAGTTGATCGCGATCCTCAGGCACCTCGCCGCCATGGTCACGGATCAGCGCCTCGGACAGCGCGATGACGTTCTTGGCCTTGTTGCGCCACAGCCCGATGGTGCGGATATGGTCGCCGAGCCTGGTCTCGCCCAGCGCCAGCATTTTCTGCGGCGTGTCGGCGATTTTGAACAGCGCCCGCGTCGCCTTGTTGACGCCGGCATCCGTCGCTTGCGCCGAAAGCACCACCGCCACCAACAGCGTGAAGGCGTTGATATGTTCGAGCTCGCCTTTCGGCTCCGGCCGCTGAACGGAAAAGCGCCGGAAAATCTCATGCACCTCGGCGAGGCTGTAAAGCGCCCGGGATCTTGCCGGCCGCGGACGCGGCTTGACGTTCGAGCCGTCGCGGCGGCCGGGCAACAGGTCTTTTTTTAGCGCCGAAGAGTTTTTGGGCTTGGGGCTTGTCATTGCCTTCCTATAATATTCTGCAATGAGCGACACAAACGCCTCATTTCAGGCCGACGAGCCATTCTTCCAGGCGCTGCTGACACCGCACCGGTCGCTGGGTAAAACCGGCTTTGCCATCCTGATGGGCGCCCTGCTGTTCGGGTGGCTGGTGACCGGAGCGTTTTTTCTGTCGCGCGGCGCCTGGCCGGTGTTCGGCTTCTTCGGCCTCGACGTTATTGCCGTCTATATCGCCTTCCGCGCCAATTATCGTGCCGCCCGGGCTCGCGAGGAGGTGTCGGTGTCGCGCACCAGCCTCGACATCCGCAAGACTGCCCCGTCAGGCAAATCGGAAGCACATCGCTTCAATCCATTCTGGGCACGCTTTTCGATCGCCCGCCACGCCGAGATCGGCATCACCAGAATGGCGGTCGAGGCGCAAGGAAAAACCGTCTCGATCGGCGGCTTTCTCAACCCCGACGACCGCGAGAGTTTTGCCGCCGCATTTTCGCGCGCTCTGGCGACCGCCAAGGCGCGCTGACGATCAGAACCGAAATCTCAATAGCCTGCCGACCCTCCGAAGAGCCGGAATGTGGCTCCAGAGGCGAAAGACCAGTCCGGCGAACCAGCTCACACGGGCGGCATGTTCGGGTTTGTAAGCCATGGTTTCCTCGACCAACCGCAGGCCGGGCACTGACCGTTCCAAGTCGCGCGGATCGTTGATGGCCCAGTGGAGTTCGGCGCCAGTGGCGCGGCACGACGGGTTGAGGCGCACGAGCTTTAGACCCAGGTCGCTGTAGGCATCGCAGACAAGTTCGCCGCTGGCCAGATGCGACACAAGCCGCGAAACCAGCCTTGGGCCCTCGTCAGCGGCAAGGTAGGGTGTCAGGCCCTCCGCCACGACCATCGCCGGGCGATCGCCGGGCACTTCGTCCAGCCAGCCAGGCTCGGTGACGGATGATCCGATCAGGTGATAATGCTCGCGCATCGGATAGAGCTTGCGCCTGAGCTCGATGACTTCGGCATAATCGACGTCGAACCAGTCCACGCCGGGCGGCGGATCGATGCGGAATATTCGCGTGTCCAGCCCGCAGCCGAGATGCAGGACAATGGCGTTCGGGTTGTTCGCCAGAAAAACCGAAACCCAGTCGTCCAGCGTCTTGGCCCGGATCGCCAGACCGACGCCGAGATTGTTGTCGACCTTGAGCCGCGAGAAGTCGTAGTCGATGCGGCGAACCGCCTCGTCCGCGAAGCGGTCTTTCAGCAGCGAGTTGGGAAGCCGGCTTTCCAGCGCCTTGCCATAAACGGTGATCAGCAGCGTTTCTTTTTCCTTGGTCAGCTGCACCTTCTCGCCGGCCATGATTGTCCTCCCATTCAAAGCCAGCTCTATCTGGGTACATGCCGCGGGAAAGCAAGTTTCGGGTGGTGATCGGCGCCGCGAAAGACGATATTCGCACTCAAGGAGATACTGCCATGAACGCCCAAATGCCTCTCAAAACGACAGCAATCCTTCAGAAAGACATCACGCCTGAAGGCGGCGACTACGAAATCGTCCGTCGTGCCATCGAAAAGATCAGCCTCGACTATCGCGACCAGCCTTCGTTGGAAGTGCTGGCCGAGGAGGTCGGCGATACGCCGACCGGGCTGCAGAAGCTGTTCACCCGCTGGGCCGGCCTGTCGCCCAAGGCTTTTCTGCAGGCCGTCACCCTCGATCATGCGCGCAAACTGCTCGATGCCGGCATGCCGCTGCTTGAAACCTCGTTCGAACTCGGCATGTCCGGCCCAGGCCGGCTGCACGATCTGTTCGTCACCCACGAAGCGATGTCGCCGGGCGACTACAAGACCCGCGGCGCCGGGCTCACCATCCGCTACGGCTATCATATCTCGCCTTTCGGCATCGCGCTGATCATGGTGACGGACCGCGGCCTTGCCGGCCTCGCCTTCAACGACCCCGGCGGCGAGCGTGCGGCCTTTGCCGACATGTCCAGCCGCTGGCCGAATGCGACCTATGTCGAGGACATGGCGGCGACGGCGCCCTATGCCGCGCGCATCTTCGATCCGTCGCTGTGGCGCGCCGACCAGCCGCTGCGCGTCGTCATGATCGGCACTGACTTCCAGGTCCGTGTCTGGGAGGCCTTGCTGCGTATTCCGATGGGCCAGGCCTGCACCTATTCCTCGATCGCCGCGCGCATCGGCGCACCGAGCGCCAGCCGGGCTGTCGGTGCCGCGGTCGGTGCCAATCCGATGTCCTTCGTCGTGCCGTGCCACCGGGCTCTCGGCAAGTCCGGCGCGCTCACCGGCTACCATTGGGGCCTGACGCGCAAACGCGCCATCCTCGGCTGGGAGGCGGGACAGGTCTCTTCTTGAATAGCCAACGAATGGAACGACAGGAGCGATGCAAGGACCGCTAGGGTGACAAGCAGCGATCTTACGGAGTAGCTTCCCGCGCAATTAGAGTGATATGCGCTAGCGGGAGGCACTTCTTGATCGTCGTCATCGGCTCCATCAATCTCGACCTCATCGCCAGTGTCGACCGCTTGCCCGGTCCCGGCGAGACCGTGCGCGGCTCCGGTTTCGCCACTGCCCCCGGCGGCAAAGGCGCCAACCAGGCGCTGGCCGCCGCCCGCGCCGGCGCCAAGGTGCGCATGGTCGGCGCAGTCGGCAAGGACAGCTTCGCCAGCGACGCTCTGGCGCTGCTGCGCGACGGCAAGATCGACCTGTCCGGCGTCGGCGAGACCTTTGCCTCGACCGGTACTGCGCTGATCATGGTCGGCGCCGACGGCGAGAACGTGATCGCCGTTGTGGCGGGCGCCAATGATTCGGTCGTGCCGGGTGACCTTTCCAAAGCTTTCCTGAAAAACGGCGACGTCGTGCTGCTGCAACTGGAGATCCCGCTGCAGACCGTCGAGGCAGCACTCGACGCGGCAAGGACGGCCGGCGCGATCACCGTGCTCAACACCGCACCTTTCCATAGTGACGCGGCCGGCTTCCTCGGCAAGGCCGACTATCTCGTCGCCAACGAAACCGAGTTCGACCTCTATGGCGAGGCGCTGTCATTGAGCGGCCGCGACCGCCCGGCACGGATGCGCGACTATGCCGCGAGAACCGGCCGCACCATCGTCGTCACGCTTGGCCCGGACGGCGTTCTGGCGGCAATGCCGGACGATCTTCTGATGGTTCCGGCGCTGCAGATCACCCCGCTCGACACGGTCGGCGCCGGGGACACGTTCTGCGGCTATTTTGCTGCCGGGCTGGCAGCCGGCCTGCCGCTCGACCAGGCGCTTGCCCGCGCTGCCGCAGCCGGTTCGCTGGCCTGCCTGAAAGCCGGTGCACAGCCGGCCATCCCGCTGGCCAGGGACGTCGATGCCGCCTTGCAGAAATCTGCAGGCTAAAGCGGGATGACAGCCGTGCGCCCGACCACGAAGCATGCGGTGCCGCCCCCCGGCGACATCTGCCGCCTGTCTGCCGTGGAGCTTGCCGAGAAGATCAGGCGCCGGCAACTTTCGGTGTGCGAAGTGATCGCGGTATTCCTCGACAGGATCGAGGCGGTGAACCCGCTGGTCAACGCTATCGTTTCATTGCGTGAGCGTGCCGACATCCTGCACGAGGCCGACAGCGCTGACACCCATCTGGCGCGAGGAGGAGATACCGGATCGCTGTTCGGCCTGCCGATCGCGATTAAGGACCTTGCGCTGACAAAAGGCCTGAGAACCACCTTCGGCTCGCCGATCTTCGCCGATTTCGTGCCTGAGGAAGACGACTTCTTCGTCGAGCGCGTCCGCAAAGCCGGCGCCATCATCATCGGCAAGACCAACGTTCCCGAATTCGGACTTGGCTCCAACACCTACAACACCGTGTTCGGACAGACGCTCAACGCGTTCGACCCGGCGCTGACCGCCGGCGGCTCGAGCGGCGGCGCGGCCGTCGCGCTGGCGCTCGACATGGTTCCCGTTGCCGATGGCAGCGATTTTGGCGGTTCGCTGCGTAATCCCGCTGCCTACAACAATGTCTATGGCTTCCGCCCATCGCAGGGATTGGTGCCGGCTGGCCCTGACCTTGATGTGTTTCAGGCGCAGATGGGCGTCGAAGGGCCGATGGGACGCAACGTGCGCGACATGGCGTTGCTGCTCGACGTTCAGGCCGGCTATCATCCTCGCGCGCCGCTGTCGCATGATAGGCCAGGCTCGTTCCTCGAAGGGCTGGAAGCACCGGCGGCCGGCGGGCGCATCGCCTGGCTCGGCGATCTTGACGGCCACCTGCCGGTTGAAGCAGGCATTCTACAGCTTTGCGAGGCCGCACTCGGTCGATTCGCGGATGTATCCTTCGAGGCCGAGCCGCTGATGCCGGAATTCGACTTCGAAGCGCTGTGGCAGGCCTTTGTAACGCTTCGCCAGGCGAGCAGCGGTTGTGCGCTCAAGGCGCATTACGACGATCCCTTGAAACGCAGTCTGCTGAAGCCGGAGGCCGTGTGGGAGGTGGAACATGCACTGCGCCTCACCGCGCCACAGATCCACGCCGCAACGGTGAGGCGCTCGTCCTGGCATCGAATGCTGCTATCGCTCTTCGAGCGTTTCGACCTGATTGCGCTGCCAGCCGCACAGGTCTTTCCCTTCGATGTCGTCACCCACTGGCCAAGGGAAGTGGCGGGGCGTGCCATGGACAGCTATCATCGCTGGATGCAGGTCTCAGCGCTCGCCACGCTGGGCGGCTGCCCGGCGGTCAACGTGCCGGTGGGCTTCGACGCCAGGGGCAGGCCAATGGGCATGCAATTGATCGGGCGGCCGCGCGGTGACCTCTCGGTGCTGATGGCGGCTGCCGCCTATGAGGCAACACTGCCGTGGCAGGCCGGCGCCTGCTGACATCAGCTCCGCATTGTCGGCGCCTCGCCGACTTGCACGCAACTCATCGCCATGCATTGATCGCAACAGCGCGCCGCACGAGCGGCATTCTGCGGAGGGAAAAAATGTCGCTGGAACTCTACGCCACCTATGTCGTCGCCTGCATCGTCATCATCCTGGTGCCGGGGCCGACGGTGACGCTGATCATCGCCAACAGCATCCGCCACGGCTCGCGCGCCGGGCTCGCCAATGTCGCCGGCACCCAGGCCGGACTGGCCATCATGATCGCCATCGTCGGCATCGGGCTGACATCGCTGATCGCCGGCATGGGCCACTGGTTCGAATGGGTCCGGCTGATTGGCGCTGCCTACCTGATCTGGATGGGCGTGCAGATGTTTCGCTCGAAAGGCAAGCTGAACGCCGACGGATCGGCAAAAAGACCGCGCGGCGGCTTCTTTTTGCAGGGGCTGCTGGTGGCGATCAGCAATCCGAAGACGCTGGTGTTCTTCGGCGCCTTCTTTCCGCAGTTCATCGCGCCTGAAGGCAATTACGCATTACAGATCGGCGTCATGGGTCTCACCGCCATGATCTTCGCCGCCGTCTCGGATTCGACCTACGCGCTGGCCGCCGGCCGCGCCGGACGCCTGCTGTCGGCCGGCCGCGTCAGGCTGCTGTCGCGAATCAGCGGCAGCTTCCTGGTCGGCGGCGGCCTTTGGCTGGCGTTTTCCAAGGCGAAGTAACGGCCGCGAGTCCGGCGACGCCAACAGCAACATCCTGGAATAGGAAGGCCGATTGAAAGTCGGCCTTCAGGCCACCACATGAATCAACAGTGGGGATTCATGTCTATGCCGTGGACTTATGCGGATTTGAAAAGGAACGCGTTTGGCGTGATTCTGTTCATCGCTTTGTTCGCGGCGATGGTTCCGTCGGTTCTGAACAAATGGGCGAATGACGCAAGTCCGATCCGGTCGGTCGACCCGGTCGATGCAACGATCAAAAGTGGACAGGGTAAAGGGCAGAATATCCAATATCTGCTGGTCCTTGAGAACGGTTCGACGGTCCTGGTTTACGACGACCTCCCGCATCTGATCGACTCGCGCGTCGGCATCGAGCGGGTAACGCGCGACAATGGCTTCGTCTTTTACCGGTTTGCAAATTGAACCATGACAAGAGCGCGGCTGGCCTTCACCTTGCTGATACTGCGGGAAAACCTCCGGGGCATCATCACCACCAGCCTTGTGGTGGGCGTCTGCATTTTGGCAATCGGCGCACTGATTGCAAGGCGGAGCAGCCCCATCATCGATGTGGAGCGCGTGCCAGGCACTGTGGTTAACGTCCTCAACGCTTCCCCAAATCCCGAAGGTGCGGTCGGTGACGGATTCCGCTATCTCTACGGAATCCGCCTCGAAGAAAATAATCTCTTGGTGTTCGTATATGGCGACCCGAGCGCGCCGCGCGCCATCGGCTCGCAAGTTTTGATTGAGCGACAGCGTCGCGTGAACGAAACCGAAACGTATCGTCTGCTTCGGGAATGAAAGACGGCCCTAAAGCCGCCCCAGCCTTTCCAGCAACAGCTCGAAAAACGCATCATGGTCGATGTCACGCATCACCATCGCGTTCTTCGGCCGCTTGGTCACTCCCCACCAGTCGATAACCGTCATGCCCATGGTGAGCTCCGAGGCGGTTTCCACGCTGACATTGCAGTTGCGGCCCTTGAACAGCTTCGGCTTCAACAGATAGGCGATGACGCAAGGATCGTGCAGCGGGCCGCCATCGGTGCCGTATTTTTCCTCGTCGAAACGTTCGAAGAATTCCAGCATGTCCGCGGTGGCCGTGCCGACCCTGGTGCCGAGCTTGCGGAAGGCCTTCGTGCGCTTGGCGGTGGTCAGCGCCTTGTGGGTGACGTCGAGCGGCATCATCACGATCGGAATGCCCGATTTGAACACGACATCGGCGGCATGCGGGTCGACATAGATGTTGAATTCGGCGGTCGGCGTGACATTGCCGCCCTCGAAGAAGCCGCCGCCCATCAGCACGATCTCCTTGATGCGCGGCGCGATTTTCGGCTCGCGGATCAGCGCCAGCGCAACGTTGGTGAGCGGCCCGAGCGCGCAAAGCGTGATCGTGCCGCTCTCCTCCCTCATCAGCGTCTCGACGATGAAATCGACCGCATACTCGTCCTGCAGCTTCATCTTTGGTTCGGGCAGTTGTGGTCCGTTGAGGCCGGTCTTGCCATGCACTTCCTCGGCGGTGACCAGTTCGCGCGCCAGCGGCCGGATGGCGCCTGCATAGACCTTGACGTCCGGCCGGCCGGCCAGCTCGCAGATCTTGCGGGCGTTTTTTTCGGTAAGTTTCAACGGCACGTTGCCGGCCACCGCGGTGATGCCGACGATCTCCAGCTCGGCGCTGCCGAGCGCCAGTAATATGGCGACGGCATCGTCCTGGCCGGGGTCAGTGTCGATGATGATCCTGCGGGATTGGGGCATTTCAATTCCTTGTTTTGGCAAGTCTTTTTGGGCGGGACGTGTGACGGCTTGAAGTCTGCCGGGCGGCGGACCATATCAAGACCATCGGGAAAAATGCCATCCGGGTTTTTCCACTTTATGTCGCTCTTGAGAGGACACTGTAACATGAGCCGAATGACGCCTTTTTCCAGCCCGCTTCTCCTCGGTTTCGATTCCATGGAAAAGACGCTGGAGCGGTTGGCAAAGTCCGGCGATAGCTATCCTCCCTACAACATCGAGCGCCTCAGCGGTGCCGACGGCAAAACCGAAAGGCTGCGTATCACGCTCGCTGTCGCCGGTTTCGCGGAAAGCGATCTCGATGTCACAACGGAGGAGAACCAGTTGGTCGTGCGCGGCCGTCAGAACGACGACACCGAGCGCGAATTCCTCCACCGCGGCATCGCCGCGCGCCAGTTCCAGCGCTGCTTCGTGCTGGCCGACGGCATGCGGGTGATTGCGGCGGAATTGAAGAACGGCCTTCTGTCGATCGATCTCGATCGGCCGGAATCCGAACGGCTGGTACGAAAAATAAACATATCGGTGAAAGACTGATTTTTGCCGATAGCTCTCATGCGGGATGGCCTTGAGCGGCGTCTCGCGGCAAGGAGGCTTGAAATGACCAGAACTAACGAAAATATCATCATGACCAGCGGCGAATTCGCCCATCTCGGCGAAGGTTCGGTCGCCTATCTCAGGAAAGTGTCGAGCGACGATCTGCGCGGCCGTTTCCCGGGTCTCGGCGAAATCGCCTCCGGGCTCGAACTGTGGGCCCTGTTTGCCGCCAATGGCCAGCCGATCCTGCTTTCGGACGCTCGCGACCGGGCACTGGCTGGCGCGCTGGAAAACGATCTGACCCCGGTCGCTATCCACTAACGTCGCTATCCACTGACAAATACGGCGCAGCGATCTGGTTGGAAACGGACAGGGCCGCTCACGGCGGCCCTTCAACGGATTTGATCAAAACCTCAGGCGGCGTGCGAGGCCTGCGTGTCCGACAGCAGCGCGTGGATGGCTACGGCGTCACGCGTGCCCCTGATCTTGGCAACCGTGTCGGCATCGCGCAGCACCCGCGCGATGCGCGACAGCGCCTTGAGGTGGTCGGCGCCGGCACCTTCGGGAGCCAAAAGCAGAAACACCAGGTCGACCGGCTGATCATCGAGGGCCTCGAAGTCCACCGGTGTCTCCAGCCGGGCAAAAACGCCGGCGATCCGCTTCACCCCGGCCAGCTTGCCGTGCGGAATGGCGATGCCGTTGCCGACGCCGGTCGAGCCGAGCCGCTCGCGTTGCAGGATGGTATCGAACACCTCTCGCTCCGGAATGCCGGAAATCGCCGCCGCCCTTTCGGACAGCAGTTGCAGCAGCTGCTTTTTGGAGTTCGCCTTCAACGTCGGCATGATTGCCGGAACGCTGACGAGATCGCTCAGATCCATGCTTGAAATCCCTTGTTCGCCTGCCGTCGCCAGTCCCCACGCTCGCGTGCGGCTGGTTTTTACCCCTGCGCGACCTTGGCCGTGGACGGGTCAATCCAGCCAATATTCCCGTCCGGCCGGCGATAGACGATGTTGAGATGGTCGTTTCCGGCATTGCGGAAGACCAGGACCGGGCTGTCCTTGGTGTCGAGTTCGATCACTGCTGACGCCACCGACATGGTCCGCAGCGTCATGGTCGATTCGGCGACGATGGCCGGCGCGAAATTCTCCGGTATGTCCTCCTCGTCGTCGGCAAGCGGCGCCATCACCGTATAGGCGACGTCGGTGAGCTCGCCGTTGCTGTTGCCTGAATTGTGCGACTTCAGCCGGCGCTTGTAGCGCCTGAGGCGTGTTTCCAGACGGTCTGCCGCGGTATCGAAGGCAAGCGTTGGATCCTGGGCATCGCCGGTCGCCTGCAGCGAAGCACCGGAATCCAGCCGGATCATGCAATCGGCCGTGTAGCGCGACCCCGATTTGACGACTACGATTTGCCCTGAAAAGCCCCGATCGAAATATTTCCCGATCACTTCGCCGACACGGTCGTTGATGCGCGTACGGAACGCATCGCCGATATCCATGTGTTTTCCCGATATGCGCAGTGTCATCTGAAAACTGACCTTCCTTGCTCAGGCTTCAAACTGTCCCGAGTTTATACTCGTGGTCCGTGCGCACAAGCTTTTGCGGCGTCACTTGCGCCGATTTTAGATCCGAACTTTCCGGTTGATCACAAGCCGCCTTCTTGGCCGTCCCGTGGCCTACGTCGTGACGGACCATCTCTCGTGCGGGCATCAGCGAACTCAAATCCACTCGCCAGCCCGTCTCATGCGGGCGGGCTTCTAGCCACTTCGTTGCCGCTTGTCAATGAAGGGCGAAAGCCGTGGAAATTCCGCCGGAGCTCAACGGCCGGCGCTGGCCAAAGCGCGTTTTTCGCGCCGCCGCTGCACCGAAGAGGGTATGTTCATGCCTTCCCGGTATTTGGCCACCGTGCGCCTGGCGATGTCGACGCCGCTTTCCCGCAGCATGTCCACGATGGCATCGTCGGAAAGCACATCGACGGCTTTCTCCTCGTCGATCAACTGCTTTATGCGGTCGCGCACCGCTTCCGACGAATGCGCATCGCCGCCACCAGACGAAGCGATCGAGGCGGTGAAGAAATAGCGCAGCTCGAACACACCGCGCGGTGTCAGCATGTATTTGTTTGCCGTGACCCGGCTGACCGTTGATTCGTGCATGCCGATGGCGTCCGCCACCGTGCGCAGGTTGAGCGGCTTCAGGTGCCGCACGCCGTGGACGAGAAAAGCGTCCTGCTGGCGCACGATCTCGGAGGCCACCTTGAGAATGGTCTTCGCCCGCTGGTCGAGGCTGCGCGTGAGCCAGTTGGCGTTCTGCAGGCATTCGGCGAGGAAATCCTTTTCGGCCTGGTTTTTCGCATGCGGCGTGACCTGGGCGAAATAGATGTGATCGACCAGTACACGCGGCAGCGTCTCGGCATTGAGTTCGACCGTCCAGCTGCCGTCATTGGCTGCGCGCACCTCAACGTCGGCCACGATCGCATCGCTGGCACCGCGCGAAAACGCCATTCCCGGCCGCGGGTCGAGCGCCCGGATCTCAGCCAGCATGTCGAGCAGATCCTCCTCGTCGACACCGCAAATCCGCTTCAGCGTCTGGAAATCGCGACGTGCCAGAAGTTCGAGATTGGCGATCAGCGCCTTCATCGCCGGATCGAGCCGGTCGCGCACGGCAAGCTGCAGCAACAGGCATTCGGCGAGGTCGCGGGCGAAGATGCCGGCCGGCTCGAATGTCTGGCAGACCGCCAGGACCTTTGCCACCGCCGTGGCGTCCGCGCCGAGGCGGGCCGCGATCTCGGCCATGTCGGCACGCATGTAGCCGGCCTCGTCGAGGCCGTCGGCAAGCTCGCTAGCGATCAGGCGCGTCGCCGGATCGGCAAAGGCGAGCGCCACCTGCTCGCCGACATGGTCGCGCAGCGTGATGGCAGCCGCCGCCATATCCGCGACGTCGAAGCCGTCGGAGGAAGAGGTGGAACCGTTGCCGGACGCCGATTTCCATTGCGCCGTCAGGTCGGGCCCGAGCCGCTCGCTCGTACCAGGATCGTCGGGAAACAGGTTTTCCAGCGACGTATCGAGCTTTTCCGAGATCGCCTCGGCGCTCCACGCCGTCTCCGCTTCGAACCAGTCGCCGTCGGCAGCCGGTTCCGGTGCAGCGTCGCCCTTCTGCGCCTGGTCGCTGGCGGCGTCCTCCTGCGGTTCGGCGCGTTCCAGCAGGGGATTGCGTTCGATCTCGTCGTCGATGAAGCGTTCCAGCTCGAGATGGGTGAACTGCAGCAGGCGGATCGACTGCATCAGCTGCGGCGTCATCACCAGCGACTGCGACTGTCGTAGCTGTAGTTTTGCCGCCAACGCCATGGTTCGGTTTCAAACGCTCCGTCTACGCACCCGCACTGCTGGAAGGAATTTTCCAGGCCAGCATAGAAACTGGCCCGGCTTTTGCTTGTCAAGGCGAGGAGCGGTAAAACTCGCCTGCCGGCGCGTTTTCAGGCAGAAAATTGAAGAAAAAGCTGCTGGACTACGCCGGAAATCCCGCTCGAACCGGAATTTCGCACTTAGAGCGTAAATCCCTCGCCGAGATAAAGCCGCCGCACATCGGCATTTGCCACCACTTCGTCGGCACGCCCATGGGTCAGCACCTGGCCGGCATGGATGATGTAGGCGCGGTCGATCAGGCCAAGCGTCTCGCGGACATTATGGTCGGTGATCAGCACGCCGATGCCACGTGCCGTCAAGTGGCGCACGAGCTGCTGGATGTCGGCGACGGCGATCGGATCGATGCCGGCGAAAGGTTCGTCGAGCAGCATGTAGGCAGGGCGGGTTGCCAACGCACGAGCAATTTCGAGGCGTCGCCGCTCACCGCCGGAGAGCGACAGCGACGGAGCCTTGCGCAGATGGCTAATATGGAATTCCTCGAGCAATTCGTCGAGCAGGCGCTCACGCTCCTTGCGGCTCTTTTCGACCACTTCGAGCACGGCCCGGATGTTTTGCTCGACATTCAGGCCGCGAAAAATCGAGGCTTCCTGCGGCAGATAGCCGATGCCGAGACGAGCGCGGCGATACATCGGCATCGACGTGACGTCGAAACCGTCAATTTCGATCGTGCCTTCATCGACCGGCACCAGGCCGGTCACCATGTAGAAACAGGTCGTCTTGCCGGCGCCGTTGGGGCCGAGCAGCCCAACCGCCTCGCCGGCGCGCACGCCCAGCGTCACGCCGCTGACGACTTTGCGGCCCTTGTAGCTTTTGGTCAGCCCTTTGGCGATCAAGGTTCCCTTGAACTTTGCCGCTTCGACGGTGATCCTGGCCGGTGCCGCAAGTTTGCTGGCGGCGCGCGCTGGAAGACGCGCCAGCAGCGACGATATGCCGGTCATCAGGGTTTCGCTGCTCCAGACTTCGCCGGCGGCGTGATCGACATCATGACGCGGCCGCCGCAAGCGTCGACCTGGGCAAGGCCGCTCTTCATCTGCACGGTAAGCTTGCAGCCGACAAGCACGTTGTCGCCTTGCGAGAGCACGACCTTGCTGCCCGAAAGCACCAGCACTTCGGTCTTCATGTCGAAGGTGCCGCGGTCGCCAGTGGCAACCTGATTGTCCGATTTGATGTAGACCTTGTCGTCGACCTCGAGATGGTCGATGTTGGCGGATCCGGTCATTGCCGCGGCACCCGCGGGCTGGGCGCCTTTAGCGGCGCCTGCATCCCTGACGTAATAGACCGTCATTTTGCCGGCCTTGAGCACGGTTGGACCCTGGACGACGTTGACGTTGCCGGTGAAGACGGCGACGCTTTCCGCCTGGCGCACCTCGAGCTTGTCGCTTTCGATCTGGATAGGCTTGTCGCCCGACAGCCTGAGGCCGGACATTTGGCTGGTGGCACTGGATTGCGCCAGCGACGGCGCCGTCCCGAAGGTCAGCCCCAAGGGCAACCCAAGCGTCAACGCCGAAATCGCGGCGAGGCGCCGTGCCGAACTACTGAACCGCATTGGTCTCTCCGCTCTTTGCCTCTGCCGCCTTCAAACTGGCGGGATCGATGTCGACGCGCACCTTGTTCTCGAAAACCAGGACCTTGCCATTGTCCTGGACCGACATCGAATCCGCCCTGATCCGCGACCCGCCGCGGCTGACATCGACGGGCTCGCTTGTCTTCATAGTGCCTTCGCCCATGTCGAGATAGACTGATTTGAATTTTGCCACCACACCATCCGTGGTCGACACGGTCACGTCGCTGGTCAGGCTGAGCGTGTTGCCGTCGCGATCGTAGGTGCCGTGCGTGGCATTTATGGCGGCCGTGTTGTCGGCCGCAATCGGCAGCTTGGCCTTGATACCTTCCAGATCGATGATGCCTTGTTTGCTGACGTCCTGTATCGCGCGCAGCGCTGTCATCGAATAGGGCAGGTCCTGCTTGGTGAAGCCGTTGAGCTTGGGGTTGGCCATCACCAGCTTGCCATCGGCAAAGGCGCCGCCGTCGGCCTGCACCTCGATTGCAGCGGGAGCCATGAGATAGGAATAGACCGGAAACGCGACCGCGATCACGGCAGCGACCAGCGGCACGGCCAGCTTGAGGATCCGGACCCGGCGCGAATGACGCCGCGCAATGTCAAACGCGTCGACCCGCGCCCGGCCTGCGGCCTTGGGAGCCAACTCCGTCTCGGTGTTGGTCGGTTCGATTGGTCCCGCTAACATGACTGCTTCTTCTAAACCCCTGCCCGCCAGGCCGCCCTATAGGTGGGGTGCCGGCGCCCTCAAGCAAGCACAAGCCGAGGAAAACCGCAAAAATGTGACAGCCGCCCCTGTACAATGAAAATGGCCCCAGCGCAGCCTGTACCTCATACCAGATATGGGCGCACAGTGTTAGAGCCTGTGGAACGTGACAGGTTGAGGCTTGCCGCGAATGCCCAAGACGCCTTTGGCGCAAGGCCGTCAGGAAACGGTAGCCGGGCGCGAATGGTTGCTTTAAAAGCATCTGCTCCCACCGACTATGAGGCTGACCATGGCATTGAGAGCCGACGACCTGATCGACCGCCGCCGCTTGCGCCGCAAGCTGACATTCTGGCGTGTTGCGGCGATTATTGTCGCCGCAGCCGGGCTGATCGCCTTTTCGGCGTGGATCTATGGTGACGACTTCACCGGCGCGGCTGTCGACCACATCGCCAAGGTCAAGATCGAAGGCACCATCACCGAAGACGAAGAACTGATCAAGCGGCTGGAGGCCATCCGTCAGTCGCCGCGCGTCAAGGCTGTGATCCTGTCGATCGATTCACCCGGGGGCACCACCGTCGGTGGCGAGTCGATCTACGAGGCAGTGCGCAAGCTCGCCGCCGACAAGCCGGTGGTGGCCGAGGTCGGCACGCTCGCGGCTTCGGCGGGCTACATGATCGCCACTGCGGCCGACCATATTGTCGCACGCAAATCCTCGATCGTCGGGTCGATCGGCGTGCTGATCCAGTACCCGGACGTCAGCGGCCTCATGGACAAGCTCGGCGTCAAGCTGGAGGAGGTGAAATCCTCGCCCTTGAAGGCCTCGCCTTCTCCCTTCAAGCCGACCAATGACGATGAGCGCGCCATGGTCCGCAAGCTCATCCTCGACAGCTACGACTGGTTCGTCGGCATCGTCGCCGAGCGCCGCAACATGACCAAGCCGGAGGCGCTGGCGCTCGCAGACGGGTCGATCTTCACCGGCCGGCAGGCGGTCACCAACAAATTGATCGACGCGGTCGGCGGCGAGGCCGAAGCGATCGACTGGCTTGCAGGCAAGGGTGTCGATGCCAAGCTCAAGGTGGTGGAATGGAAGGACACGGAAAAACCCAGTGGTTTTCTGTTCTCCAAGGCGATGGCGCAGACCGTCGGCGCTGCGCTTGGCCTGCCCGGCCATGGCGGCGACGTCCTTCACGAAATTGGAGTGGACCGCTTGTTTCTTGACGGTCTCGTTTCCGTCTGGCACCCTTGAGGAACCGCTTGGGACGAGTGAAAAAGCAAATAAAATCATTCTGATAATTTCGGCGGCACTGCTTTCACGGGGAGCCTTTTCATGATCAAATCCGAACTTGTGCAGATCATCGCCACGCGCAATCCGCATCTTTTCCTGCGCGACGTCGAAAATATTGTCAGCGCCATCTTCGATGAAATCACCGACGCGCTTGCCGAGGGCAACCGGGTCGAGTTGCGCGGCTTCGGCGCGTTTTCGGTGAAAAACCGCCCTGCCCGCACCGGCCGCAACCCGCGCACCGGCGAATCCGTAGAGGTCGAGGAGAAATGGGTACCGTTCTTCAAGACCGGCAAGGAATTGCGTGAAAGGCTGAACGGAGGCAAATAGGCGCGGCACCCGCCACCGCTCCTGCCTTTTCTTCCGAACGGAAAAACATGTTCAATCGCTTTCTCCTCATCGTGGTTTTCGTGCCGCTGGCCGTCATCCTGATTGCCTTGGCCGTCGCCAACCGCGAACCGGTCGCCTTCACGCTCGATCCGTTCAATCCCGGCAATCCGGCGCTGACGCTCACCGTGCCGCTCTTCATTTTCTTGTTCCTGGCGCTGGCCATCGGTATGATCGTCGGCAGCCTGGCGACCTGGATCAAGCAGGGCCGCTACCGCAAGCTGGCGCGCCAGCGCGGCGCCGAGGCCGAGAACCTGCGCCAGGCGGTCAGCCGCGCGCCCACCGCGTCGCAGGGCCAGGCCTTGCCGAAGCCGACGAACTGAGCCACGGCTCGGGCCTGAAGCGCAGCTGGCCTATTTCTCTACGGAGCCTTTCATGCTGACGATTTCCGCCGCCGAGGTCGACCGCGCGCTGACCTTTTCCGGGCTGGTCGAGACGTTGCGCGCCGCTTTTCGCGACGGCGCCGTGCAGCCGGTCAGGCACCATCACACGGTCGAGCGGCCCGATGGCGCCGCCTCGACGCTGCTTTTGATGCCGGCCTGGACCGACTTCAACGCAGCCGGCACCTCGGCCGATGGCCATATCGGCGTCAAGATCGTCACGGTGTCGCCCGACAACAATGCCGTCGGCAAGCCCGCGGTGATGGGGCTTTACCTGTTGCTCGACGGTGCCACCGGCGAGCCGCAGGCGTTGATCGATGGCCAGAGGCTGACGCAGTGGCGCACGGCCTGCGCCTCGGCGCTGGCCGCCTCCTATCTGGCCCGTGAGGACGCATCGCGGCTGCTGGTGGTCGGCGCCGGCGCGCTGTCGCCATTCCTTGCAAAGGCGCATTCGGCGGTGCGTCCGATCAAGAACATCCGCATCTGGAACCGCACGCCGGCGAATGCCGAAAAGGTCGCGGCAAAATTGCGTGCCGAGGGTTTTTCGGCCGAAGCAGCAGGCGATCTCGACGCCGAACTCGGAAAGGCCGATATCGTATCGTCGGCGACCATCACCACCACGCCACTGATCAAGGGCGCACTCTTGAAGCCCGGAACCCATGTCGATCTGGTCGGCGGCTTCACGCCGGCGATGCGCGAAAGCGACGACGACGCGATTGCACGCGCCGGCGTCTATGTCGACACCCGCGCCGGCGCCACCAAGGAAGCCGGCGATATCGTTCAGCCGCTGGCCTCCGGCGTGTTGAAGCCGGAAGCCATCGTCGCCGATCTCTATGAACTGGCACGCAGCCAGAAAAAAGGCCGGCAGAACGACGACGAGATCACGCTGTTCAAGTCGGTCGGCGCAGCCCTCGAGGACCTCGCCGCCGGCATTGCCGTGTATCGGGCAAGCGTAGGGGAGTAGGGGAGTAGGGGAGTAGGGGAGTAGGGGAGTAGGGGAGTAGGGGAGTAGGGGAGTAGGAAACCGTACTGATGGTGCGGCGCCGCGCCAGCTATATTTCCTGTCACGTACTCCCTTGCTGCCTTACTGCCCTACTCCCTTACTCCCGTATTCCACTACTCCCCTCCTCCCTTACTCCCTTTGCCAATAAGCCCGCAGCCGGTGGCTGTCGGGATCAAGCGCGACGAAGGTGCGGCCGAAATCCATGTCGGTCGGCGTCTGCAGAATTTTCAGCCCGCGGCCGGCCCACTCGGCATGGGTGGCGTCGACGGCATCCGGCGTGTCCAGTGCAAAGACGATCTCGGCGCCGCCGCCTGCTGCCGCGGCGGCCGGCTCCACGGTGTGACGCGACCAGAGGCCGAGCTTGAAGCCGTTGTCGAGCACGAATAGCACGAAGGTCGGCGAGGTCTCGACCGGCTGCCGCCCAAGCAGCGCGCTGTAGAAGGCGCCGCTTTGCTCAGGCTTGTCGACATAGAGGATGACGAAATTGGGCGGTGTCATGAATTGCTCTCCAGATGGTTTCGACTGGAGGAGCATAGCGTACGCCACTGCCAGATTCTGGCAGCAGTCTTAACTGAGCAGCAGCCTTAGCTTGGCTTGTCGAGCGTCGCCCGCCATTCTTTGAGCAGCACTTGACGGCGGCGCGGATAGCGCATCTCGGTGGCGTTGAGGCCGGATATCCGATCGGCGCGAAAGTGCCTGAAATCCTGGCGCATCTCGCACCAGGCCGCGACGACGCGCACCTTGTCGAAGAAGCCGAGTGCGAACGGCCAGACGGTGCGCTCGGAGGCAGCGCCGCCGGCGTCGCGATAAACAAAGCTCAGCTTGCGCTCCTCCCGGATGGCCTGCCGCACCACGCCGAGATCGATGCCTTCGGTGACCTCGGTGCGCGACCCGACCAGCAGCGTCGAGGCGTCGAGCTCTTCGCGCAAATCGTCCGGCAGCACCGCGGCGATCTTGGCCAGCGCGTCGGTGGCGGCGTTGGCAAGCCGCCAGTCCGGCTGCTTGGCCACCCAGCGCGAACCGAGCACGATCGCCTCGATCTCCTCATCGGTGAACATCAAGGGCGGCAGCATGAAGCCAGGCCTGAGCACGTAGCCCAGCCCCGCCTCGCCCTCGATCGGCGCGCCCTGCCCCTGCAGCGTGGCGATATCGCGATAGAGCGTGCGGATCGACACACCCATTTCGCCCGCAAGGCTGCGGCCGCTGACCGGCCGGCGATGCCGGCGCAGGATCTGGATCAGGTCGAGCAGGCGTTCGGCGCGGGACATGGATCGCAACCCGGTTTGGATGGATGCCCAATTTGAATGGACGATAGTGCGCCTGCGGTTTCGGCGGCAAGCGAGATGATCGCCGACCGGAACGTCTGCGGTCTGACGCCGTTGTCTGGCCATTATGGATATACGCGGTTTTCTGTTGTTCTGGTCGGTTTTGAGCGCCATCGTCGCTGCGCTCAGCCTTGGGCCGTCCTTCGCCCACGTGCTGGAATCGGTGCCGCGGCTGACCAGATGGTCGCCTTCGCTCTGGCGTGAAACCACTGTCTTCAATGCTCAGTTCCAATTCTTCGCGATTGTCGGCGCGCCGCTGGACGTGGCGGCGATCGTCTGTCCGGGCCTCCTCGCCTGGATGCTGCGCAGCGATCGCCCGGTATTCTGGTGGGTCTTGGCGGCCACCGTGCTTTATCTGATGGCCCTCGTGGCGTGGTTTACCCTGGTCAAACCGGCAAACGATGTCCTGGCCACCTGGGTGCCTGGACCGATCCCGGACAATTTCGAAACTATCCGGAGCCGCTGGGAAACCGGCCATATGGTCGTCACCGGCTTCAAGGCCGTTGGTTTCATAGCGCTCGCAATCGGCCTGCTGTCGATCAGGCGCGGCTGATCCGGTTGCACACGTCGGCAGCCCTTTTGTTGCGCCGGTCAATGTGCTGTGGCAGAAGCGGCCAAGCCGCCGTCCGGAGATGCGCCTTCTTGAAACCTTTTCGCGACAAACGCCGCGACAGCCGCCCGTCCGCGAAGGGCGGGGCGGAGCAGCCGCGGCGGCGCGACGCCGGCCTGACCGCCGGTTCGGAGCCTAAACTGCAGGACCGGTCCGAGCCGAAAGCCGCGCCACGCCTGCTCTCGCGCCGCGATGGCGCGCTGCCTGCCGAACATCTGCCGCTGATCCTCGAGGTCGGCCCCAATCAGGACTACGCGCTGCTCGACAGCGGCGCCGGAGAAAAACTCGAGCAATACGGTCCCTACCGCATCGTTCGGCCGGAAGGCCAGGCGATCTGGCAAAAGGCTTTGCCGGCCAGGGACTGGGAGCGCGCCGACGCCATTTTCACCGGCGATACCGACGAGGAAGGCATCGGCCGCTGGCGCTTCCCCAAGACGCCGCTCGGCGAGACCTGGCCGATGAAGCATGACGGCATAGACTATCTCGGCCGCTTCACTTCGTTTCGCCATGTCGGCGTCTTTCCCGAGCAGGCCTCGCACTGGGACCACATGGCCGGACTGATCGCGGCGGCAAAACGGCCTGTGAAGGTGCTGAACCTGTTCGGTTACACCGGCCTTGCCTCGCTGGTGGCGGCGCGTGCCGGCGCCGAGGTCACGCATGTCGATGCTTCCAAGAAGGCGATCGGCTGGGCGCGCGAGAACCAGGAGATGGCGGGCCTGTCGCAAAAGCCGATCCGCTGGATCGTCGACGATGCCGTGAAATTCGCCGAACGCGAGGAGCGCCGCGGCAGCCGCTACGACATCATCCTGTTCGACCCGCCCGCCTATGGCCGCGGACCGAAAGGCGAGGTCTGGCAGCTGTTCGAGGACCTGCCGGCGCTGACCGATATCTGCCGCGCGATCCTGACGCCGAAGCCGCTCGCCGTGGTACTGACCGCCTATTCGATCCGCGCCTCCTTTTTCGCCATCCATGCCCTGATGCGCGACACCTTCGCCGGCATGGGCGGCACGGTCGAATCGGGCGAATTGATCATCCGCGAGAAATCTGCCGGTCGGGCGCTTTCGACCTCGCTGTTCTCACGCTGGGTGGCCTGAATGAGTGCGTACGAACGGCATGCAGGCGCGCCAGGGCAGGTGAAGGAAGTCACCAGCCTCGCCAATCCGCTGATCAAGGACATCAAGGCGCTCGCGCTGAAGAAATTCCGCGACCAGCAGAATGCCTTCATGGCCGAAGGCCTGAAGCTGGTTATTGACGCGCTCGATCTCGGCTGGTCGATCAGGACGCTGGTCTTCGCCAAGGCCGGGCGCGGCAATGCGGCGGTCGAAAAGGTCGCGGCGCGCACGGTCGCCGCCGGCGGCACCGTACTTGAAGTCTCGGAAAAGGTGCTGGTCGCCATCACCCGCCGCGACAATCCGCAAATGGTCGTCGGCGTGTTCTCGCAGAAATTGCTGCCGCTGAAAGATATCCGCGCCCGTGACGGCGACGTCTGGGTGGCGCTCGACCGCGTCCGCGACCCCGGCAATCTCGGTACCGTCATCCGCACGGTCGACGCCGTCGGCGCCAGGGGCGTCATACTGGTCGGCGAGACCACCGATCCCTTTTCGGTCGAGACGGTGCGCGCCACCATGGGCTCGATTTTCGCCGTGCCGGTCGCCAAGGCGACGCCCGAGGCTTTTCTCGCCTGGCGAAAGAGCTTTCCCGGCCTTGTCGCCGGCACCCATCTGAAGGGTGCGGTCGACTACCGCTCGGTCGATTTTTCAAAAGGCCCGGTGCTTTTGATGATGGGCAACGAGCAGCAAGGCCTGCCTGACGAGCTTGCCGCAAGCTGCGACAAGCTGCTGCGGATACCGCAGGCCGGCCGCGCCGATTCGCTCAACCTTGCGGTGGCCACCGGCGTCATGCTGTTCGAGATCCGGCGCGGCACGCTGAAGCTCGGCCCGGAGGACGCCAGATCGTGACATCCCAAACCGTGAAACTGCAAACCATGAAGTCCTGGAGGCCCTATGCTCTTCTGGTCGTCGCCGCGATAGCGCTCGACCAGTGGCTGAAATATCTGGTCGAAACCGGCCTTGCCTTTCAGGAACGGCTCGACCTGCTGCCGTTCCTGGCGCTGTACCGCACCTACAACACCGGCATCGCGTTCTCGCTGTTTTCGTCCTTCGGCGACACCGGCCTGGTGGTCGTCGCGGTTCTGGTGGTCGCTTTCGTGCTCTATCTTGCGGCCCGCACGCCGCCCGGCCACCTGCTTGCCCGCATCGGCTTCGCACTGATCGTCGGCGGCGCGCTCGGCAACCTGATCGACCGCGCTGCCTATGGCCACGTCATCGACTATATCCTGTTTCATACGCCGGTCTGGTCCTTCGCCGTCTTCAACCTCGCCGACGCCTTCATTTCGGTCGGTGCCGTGCTGGTCGTCTTCGACGAACTCATTGGCTGGCGGCGCGGAACGTCGAGCGATTGACCTCACTCGCCTGGCGCCGCACATTCTGATCTGCAAGCCCGAGGAGAAAAAATGCCCAAAACCTTCAAAGCCATCCTCGTTTCGCGCGACGCCGAGAAAAACCAGTCGGTCGCGGTGACCGAGCTTACCGAGGCAGACCTGATGGAGGGCGACGTCACCGTCGCGGTCGAGGCGACGACGGTGAACTACAAGGACGGCCTTGCGATTACCGGCAAGGCGCCGGTGATCCGCCGCTGGCCGCTGGTGCCGGGCATCGATTTCGCCGGCACCGTCATCTCGTCTTCCAGTCCCGACTGGCGCAAGGGTGACAAGGTCATATTGAACGGCTGGGGCGTCGGCGAAACGCATTTCGGCGCCTTTGCCGGACGCGCCCGCGTCAAAGGCGACTGGCTGGTGCCGCTGCCGGACGGCATGAGCCCGCATGATGCGATGGCGGTCGGCACCGCCGGCTACACCGCCATGCTTTGCGTCATCGCGCTGGAGCGCCACGGCATCGTTCCCGATCGCGGCCCGGTGGTGGTGACCGGCGCTGCCGGTGGCGTCGGCTCGGTCGCGGTCTCGATCCTGTCCAGCCTCGGCTATCACGTCATTGCCTCGACCGGCCGCGCTGCCGAAAGCCCCTATCTGATAGATCTTGGCGCCGCGGAAGTGATTTCACGCGACGAGCTTGCCCAGCCGGCAAAACCACTCGCCAAGGAACGCTGGGCCGGCGGCATCGATGCTGTCGGCAGTCATACGCTGGCCAACGTTCTGTCGATGACCTCCTATGGCGGCGCCGTCGCCGCTTGCGGCCTCGCCGGCGGCATGGACCTGCCGGCAAGCGTCGCTCCGTTCATCCTGCGCGGCGTCTCGCTGCTCGGCATCGATTCGGTGATGGCGCCCAAGGCGGTCCGCCTCGAGGCCTGGCGCCGCATCGGCGCCGATCTCGATCACGCAAAGCTTGCCAGCCTGTCGACGAGCATCGGCTTCGACGGCATCATCGGCGCCGCGCATGACATCGTCGAGGGCAAGATCCGCGGCCGCGTGGTGGTGGATATGTGAGCCCCAAAGGGACAAAAAAGAGCGCGACCGCTAAAATTCGAACGATCAACCACAACCTTCGATAAGCTCTGTCTGGCAGGAGTTCCGTATGATTGCGGAACCCGGCATCAGAGAGGCGGAACCAGCCGAACGAGCCGACGGGACGGCCCCCGAGGTGCCAGGACGGCAGCTTGTCGCCGCGCCGCCGCTGGCGCCGGAACTGCCGGCCGCCAACCGCGAAGGCCTGCCCTTCCTGACGCTCGTCGCCATCGTCGTGCTGGCGGGCCTGTCGCATCTGACCGGAGCGCCGATCTTCATCACCATCGGCCTTTTGGCGACAGCCATCGCCGGGCTCGCCATGCATCTGCGCAACAGGCGCACCCAGCGTCGCGCAGTGGCCCTGCTCGATGCCACGACCGCCCGCAGCCGCGCCGAAATCGAGACGCTGGCCGACCGCATGTGGGAGATGCAGGAGAGCGAGGAGCGCTTTCACGGTCTGATCGATGCACTCGGCGATCTCGTCGTCCACCGCGACCGCGACGGCCATATTGTCTACGCCAACAAGGTTTTCGCCGACCTTGTCGAAACCGACCAGCGCGACCTCGCCGGCAAGACCCTGGCCGAACTAGGCATCGATGTCGGCATCGTTCCCGACGCCGCCTTTTCCGACCATGAATGCCTGAGTTCCACCGATGTCGCCATTCGCACGCCGGACGGCCCACGCTGGTTCTCGTGGATCGAGCTGTCGGTGCGCGACAAGGACAGCGGCGCCGTTTCGCATCGCGCCATCGCCCGTGACATCACTGCCCGCAAACGCGCCGAATCCTCGCTGATCACCGCCCGCGAGCGGGCCGAACATGCGAGCCAGGCCAAATCGCGCTTCCTCGCCACCGTCAGCCACGAGATCCGCACGCCGATGAACGGCATCATGGGCATGGCCCGGCTTCTCGCCGACACCAGCCTTTCGGCCGAGCAGCGGACCTATGTCGGCGCCATCTCGACCTCGGCCAGCGCGCTGCTGGCGCTGATCGAGGACCTGCTCGACTACTCCAAGATCGAGGCCGGCCGCTTCGATCCCGAACCGCAGCCGATGTCGGTGCGCGAGATCGCCGACAATGTCATCGAGCTTTTGGCGGCGCGGGCTTTTGCCAAGGATATCGGCCTCGGCTGTCATGTCGAACCCGACGTGCCGCAGCTGATCACCGCCGACCCCGGCAGGGTCAGGCAGGTGCTGCTCAACCTGATCGGCAACGCCGTCAAGTTCACCGACAGCGGCGGCGTCCTGGCAAGCATCGCCCGCGTCCGCACCGAAACCACCGACCGCATCCGCTTCACCATCACCGACACCGGCCCCGGTCTGCGCGAGGAGGACATGGAGCGCATCTTCGAGGACTTCGAACAGGCTGACGGCACCTCGACCCGTGCGCATGGCGGTGCCGGCCTCGGTCTTGCCATTTCCAAGCGCCTGGTGACCGCCATGGGCGGCACCATCTCCGTGTCGAGCCGGCTTGGCCAGGGGTCCGAATTCGTCTTCGATATTCCCGCTATTTCCGCCGTCGAGGCGGCGCAGATCCGGCAGGACCCGCTGTCGGGCCGGCATGCGGTGATCGTGTCGAAGAACCTGGTCGAGGCCGAAGCCATCGCCCGCACCATTCGCGCCAATGGCGGCACGGTCGATCTGGCCACCACCGCCGCCCAGGCCACCCCTTTCGCCGAGAACTGCGACCTGCTTCTGATCGATGCTGCCATGGAGCAAAGCGACGGCAGGCTGCTCAGGCGCCTGCGCCAGGGCGGATTTGCCGATTGCGAGGCGGTGACGCTGATCGCGCCGACCGACCGCGGCATGCTTGGCGAATTCCGTGCCAACGGTTACGCCACCTTCCTGGCGAGGCCAGTGCGCGGCGAGACATTGCTGCGCGTGCTTTTGACCAGCCATGCGCCGGTCATCGCAGAGCCACAACCGCAAAAGCGCGGCGCGCAGGCTGGGCACGCCATTGGCGGCCGCCAGCAGGGCCTGTCGGTGCTGATCGCCGAGGACAACGACATCAACGCCATGCTGGCTCGCGCCACGCTGCTGAAGGCCGGGCATCGCGTGAAAGTGGTCGGCAACGGCAAAGCCGCCGTCGAGGCGGTCATCAGCTCCGGCCACAAGCACCGCTACGACGTGGTGCTGATGGACTTGCACATGCCTGTCATGGACGGTCTGGACGCCATCGCCGCCATCCGCCGCCATGAGGAGGAGACCGCGGTGCCGCCGGTGCCGATCATGGTGCTGTCGGCCGACAGCCAGGAAAAGACCCGCCACGCCGTGCTCGCTCACGGTGCCAGCGGCTTCGTCACCAAGCCGCTCGACCCCGATGCCCTGGTTCATGCGGTCGAGGGGCAAGTGGCCGCCTGAGGCACAACATAGACGGTTGATAGATTACCCAGCCGACGAAGTATTGCCCGCAGAGCCGTATCACGGTACTGTCACAATCCTGTTGCACCTACAACGTATCCCCGTGCCAAGAGGGATGGCTCGAAGGAGAATCACTCGTGCATACAGTCATGCCGGAATGTGATGCTCGGCCGAACGCCAGCGGGCCTTTGCTCGTCGGCCGGAACGCCGATGCCGTCATAAAAGGCGCATCGCTCGGCCGCATCGGCAATCTCGAAGTGCGGCTCGCCCGCAACGAGGCCGAGATCGCTGCCGCGCAGGAAGTGCGCTACCGGGTGTTCTACGACGAGCTTGGTGCCAGGAAGGACCTGTTCCAGATGCAGGACCGCCGCGATGCCGATCGCTTCGATCCCCTCTGCGACCATCTGCTGGTCTTCGACACTTCGCTTTCCGGCCCCGAGCACCGCCGCATCGTCGGCACCTACCGCCTGCTGCGGCAGGAGATTGCCGCGGCCGCCGGCGGCTTCTATTCCGAAGGCGAATTCGAGCTGACCAAGCTGATCGCGCGGCATCCCGGCCAGCGCTTCCTCGAGCTCGGCCGCTCCTGCGTTCTGCCGGAATACCGCTCGAAGCGCACCATCGAGGCGCTGTGGCAAGGCATCTGGGCCTATATCAACCATTACGGCATCGGCGTGATGACCGGCTGCGCGTCGTTCCACGGCACCGTGCCGGCCGCACATGCCGAGGCGCTGACCTATCTTGCCCACCACTGCCGGACGAATTCATCGTGGGACGTGCGTGCCGTCGCAGGGCGCTATTGTTCCATGGATCTGATGCCGATCGAGGCCGTCAATGCCAAGGCAGCGATCGCCGCGATGCCGCCGCTGGTCAAGGGCTATCTGCGCGTCGGCGCGCGCATCGGCGACGGCTGCGTCATCGACCGTGAATTCTCGACGGTCGACGTGTTCGTGGTGATGCCGGTCAAGGAGATCGGCGCCCGCTACGTCAATTATTATGGCGGGGAAGCGCAGCGCTTCGCTGCCTGAGTAGGGCAGTAGGGCAGTAGGGGAATAAGGCAGTAGGGGAGTAGGCGGAGAGAAGGCAACGGCCGGAGTAGGCAATTGCTCTACTTTACCCGCGTAGCGTTATTCCCTACTCCCGCACTGCCCTATTCCCCTACTCCCCTAACTTACGCATCCTTCTCAGCCTGCTCGTTGACCGGCCCCGGCTCGACCGGCGCTTCGCTTGCTACATGCTTGGGGCCGCCCTTGGCCACGCCGACCATGGCCGGCCGCAACACGCGCTCGCCGATCGAATAGCCGGGCTGCACGACCTGCACGACCGTGTTGGCCGGTACGTCGGGATTGGGCACCTCGAACATCGCCTGGTGGAAATTCGGATCGAATTTCTCGCCCTCGGGTTCGAGCTTCTTCACGCCGTGACGTTCCAGCGCCGACAGCATGGCGCGCTCGGTGATCTCGACGCCGTCGATCAGCGCTTTGAACCCGGCATCGCCCGAAGCCTTGGCCTCTTCCGGGATGGCATCCAGCGCACGGCGCAGATTGTCTGATACCGAAAGCATGTCGCGGGCAAAGTTGGCAACCGCATAGGCGCGCGCATCGTGGACGTCTCGGGCCGTGCGGCGGCGCAAATTCTCCATGTCGGCCGCCACGCGCAGCGCGCGATCCTTCAGCTCTTCGTTTTCCTTCAGAAGCCGCACAAGCGCTTCATAGTCGCCGTCGACGCCGCCTTCCCTTGGCTCCGCGGCAGCCTCGGTCTTCTCGGCTTCATCGGGCGCGCGTTCGTCTTTTGCCTGGTCGCTCATCGCCGTTTCCCGTCATTTTCGAATGGTGTGGATTTGCGCCCGATATCGAGGTTTAGCGGCCAAAAATCAAGGGGCAAGCGATACTCTAGCCGCTGTCGTGGCTTGATGGCCGACGGCGCAAACCTTTCGATTTTAATTCAAACTTTACCGTACCCGCCGGCTTTGCTTGCCAGGCTACTACAATGCGGGAACCATTCCTCCCGTGGAAGAGTTTCGAAGCCGACACAGGATTTTGAGATGATGCCCCGCAGGAATGGCGAAAAACGCGACGGGCTCGCAGCCGATATCCGGCGCCAGCTCGGCACCGAGGCGACCAAGCGCTTTCTGCGCACCTTGCCGGCCTTCCGCACGGAGTCGGATATTCCCGACCGTCTGAAGGAATTGCTCGACCGCCTGGACGGCGTGGAAGCCAAGGTGGTCGCAGGCGGGCGCCGTCGGTAGGCGTCGTTGCCGGCGACGCGCCCGGCGATTGCCACCGGAATTCCTCGCCATCGCGCGACATTTACGCGCAGTAACTTCGCGTGATCTCCGCCTTGCGGCAGCGCGCCGCTCCGCCTATGTTTCATGATGAACATGATTTCCCCCGAAGCTGTGGCAAACAGCAAGCGCGCCTGGTTGAAAATCCTGTCGCGCTATAAAAAGCCCGACAGGCGTCGCAGCGCCGTCGAACTCGCCATCACCCTCATCCCCTTCGCCACGCTGTGGGCACTGTCCTCGGCCGCCTATGCCTATGGCCATTGGTGGGGTCTGGTCCTCATCCTTCCGGCAGCCGGCTTTCTGGTGCGGATCTTCATGATCCAGCACGATTGCGGCCACGGTTCCTTCTTTGCCAACCGCTATGCCGACGACTGGATCGGCCGCGTGCTTGGCGTGCTGACGCTGACGCCCTACGATTGCTGGCGCCGCGCCCACGCAACCCATCACGCCAGCGCCGGCAATCTCGACGAGCGCGGCACCGGCGACATCAAGACACTGACCGTCGCCGAATACCGGCAACTGTCGTGGCGGGGCCGGCTCGCCTATCGCCTCTATCGCCATCCGCTGGTGATGTTTGGCCTTGGCCCGATATGGATCTTCATTTTCGAGCAGAGATTGCCGTTGGGCATGATGCGGGGCGGCCTCACCCCCTGGGTGTCGTCGATGTCGACCAATCTCGCTATCGCGGTCATCGCCGCGCTGCTCATCTGGTTCGTTGGCCCCGGCGCGTTCCTGGTCGTGCATTTGCCAATCGTCATCCTCGCCGGATCGGCCGGCATCTGGCTGTTTTATGTCCAGCACCAGTTCGAGGAGACGGAGTGGACAAAGGACTCCGAGTGGGAATTCCAGCACGCAGCCCTGCACGGCTCGTCCTATTACGACCTGCCGCCGGTGCTGAACTGGATTACCGGCAATATCGGCGTCCACCACGTGCACCACCTCTCGGCCAAGGTGCCATGCTACCGGCTTCCGGAAGTGCTGAGGGACTATCCGGAACTGCGTGAGATCGGCCGCGTCACGCTTCTCGACAGCCTGCGCTGCGTCAAGCTGGCGCTGTGGGACGAGAGCCGCAGCAAGCTGGTATCGTTCCGCGAAGCGCGGATGGGCGTGTAGACGCACCGCCGCACCACTGGTGCGGCGGGCTCCAAAATTCCACCTCAAGCCGCCCGGCGTTGGTCGCGCATCAGGATCTCGCCCTGGCGGATCTCGGTGCCCAGCACTTTCAGGCATTCGCGCATGAACGCTGCAAGGCCCGGCCAGCCCTTGGCCGACACAAGATTGCCGTCGACATGGGCGCCGGTCGGCGCAACATCGATATAGATGCCGCCGGCCAGCGTGACTTCCGGCTCGCAATATTGCAGCGCCGCAACCTCGCGGCCGCGCACCACGCCGTCGACCGCGATCAGGATCTGCACGCCGTGGCAGATGGTGAAGATCGGTTTTCCCGTCTCATGGAAATGCCGCACCAGCGCCTGCACGCGCTTGTCGATACGGATATATTCCGGCCCGCGCCCGCCCGCCGCGTAGACGGCGTCGTATTCGGCAGGATTGACCTCGGAAAACGTCTTGTTGAGGATGTAGTCATGACCGAGCTTTTCCGTATAGGTCTGGTGTCCTTCGAAGTCGTGCAGCGAGGTCTTCAGGACATCGCCGGCCTTCTTGTCCGGACAGACGACGTGGACGGTGTGGCCCACCGCATGCATGGCCTGTTCAAAGACGAAAATCTCATATTCCTCGCTGAACTCGCCAACGAGCATCAATATCTTCTTGCCAGCCATACCCGGTTCCTCCCTTGTGGCCACATTTATTCGGATCGCGAAATAATGGGCCTATCCTAAGGCGGAGAGGCGCAAAATAAAAGGCTGAATCGGGAATGTGGTCCGACCAGATAGGGCTTCTGGCCCCTGGAGCAGATCAGCCGGCGCGCACCCGCCGCCAGGAATATTTCGGGCCTTTGGCCTCCGGCTTCACCGCCGGCTGATAGAATAGCGGCAGTCCGCCGGTGCGGCCTTGCTCGAGCCGCTTCAGCAGCACCGGGTGCGAGATCTCGAATTCGTCGAAGCCGAGGCGCAGCATATGCGGCAGCTGGTCGACCAGCACTTGCCCGGTGGCGCGCATGGCGCCGGTGAAGTGATAACGGCTGCGCAGCAATTCGCCCTTGGAGAACGAGCGGCCGTCATTGAACGCCGGGAAGGCCAGCGCCACCAGCGACAGCTGATCGAGCAGGCCGGCGATCTTTTCGAGCTGGTCGCCGGGCTGCAGCAGCACGCCGATGCGTTCCTTCGCCGACCGCCGCACCGCCGGATCGAGGCCGAGAAACGCCTGCAGCGGCAGGATGAAGCGGCCATTGCCGACCAGCGCCTCGGCGCTTTCGGCATGAACCCACTCGTCCTCGCGGAACCCATTCGGTGTCCACAGCCGCGTGGCGTTTTCGGCTATCAAGTCGCTCATCAAGAAATTCCCAAGTCCAAAGATTCTAAAGTGCAAAACACCTCAGGGTGTGTTGAGATTCAGGTCAGGCCGAGCCGAAAATGGTGGCTTCCGAGAACCGGAGCGGAGCGTACTTTTGGTACGTGAGCACCGGCCTATGCCGGCCGTAGCCTTAACTCCTTCGTCACTATCATGAATGCTTCGGCCGGCGAAGGCCGGAAGCGCAGGAAGCCGCCGTTTGCACGCCGGCATCACCTGAATATCAACATACCCTAAAGCGAGGCGTCGGTCAGCGACCTTTCCAGCCCCGACAAATGAATGCCGCATTCGGTCTTGGCGTGCCCGGCCCAGCGGCCGCTGCGCGCGTCGTCGCCCGGCTGCACCGGCTGCGTGCATGGGAAGCAGCCGATCGACAGATAGCCATAGGCGACCAGCGGGTTTTCACGCAGCGCATGCGCGCGCATGTAGCCGGCCTGGTCTGATGTCGTCCAGTGCGCCAGCGGATTGATGCGGATGCGCGAACCGACCGCCTCGAACACCGGAAGCGCTGCCCGGGTCGCCGCCTGGAAGCGCTTGCGGCCGGTGAACCATGCGCGGAACGGCTCGACGCCGCGCGCCAGCGGCTCGACCTTGCGCACGTCGCAGCAGGCGTCGGTATCGGTCTCGTTCAGATTGCCGGTCGGGTCGATCCTTGCCAGCGCCGCATCGTCGGGCCTGATCACCCGGATATCGGTTAGCCCGAAATCGGCGACCAGCGCGTCACGATAGCCGAGCGTCTCCTCGAAATGCTTGCCGGTGTCGAGAAAGATCACCGGCAACGTACGGTCGATCTCGGCGATCATGTGCAGCAGCACCGCCGAATCCGCGCCGAAGGACGAGACGGCGGCGATTTCGCCGTGAAAGAATTCCCGGGCCGACCGCTCGATGATCTCCAGCGGCTTCAGGTGGCCATAGAGCGCGTCGAGGCCCGCCGCTTCGGCGGCGATGCCGGCCTCGACGTCGACGATCCGGTCAAGCGGCCTTGGTTTCGCCAGCATAGAGCGCCTCCTTGAACGGCGCGGGACCGACTCGGCGGTAGGCGTCGATGAATCGTTCGTTTCTGTCCAGCCGAAGCCCGAGATAGGTCTCGACGATCTGCTCGATGGCGTCGGTGATCTCTTCCGAGCTGAAGCCGCGGCCGATGATCTCGCCGACCGAGGTGTTCTCGTCGGCCGAGCCGCCGAGCGTCACCTGGTAGAGCTCGGCGCCTTTCTTCTCGACGCCGAGGATGCCGATATGGCCGACATGGTGATGGCCGCAGGCATTGATGCAGCCGGAAATCTTCAGCTTCAATTCACCGATCTCGCGCTGGCGCTCCAGCGAGGCGAAGCGCCGCGAGATTTCCTGCGCCACGGGAATCGAGCGCGCCGTCGCCAGCGCACAATAATCGAGGCCGGGGCAGGAGATGATGTCGCTGATCAGGTTGGAATTGGCCGTCGCCAGCCCGATATCGACAAGCGCGTCATAGACCGCCTTGAGGTCGGTCCGCGCCACATGCGGCAGAATCAGGTTCTGCTCGTGACTGACGCGCAGCTCGTCGAAGGAATATTTTTCGGCAATGTCGGCGACCGCTTCCATCTGGCTGTCGGAGGCGTCGCCCGGCGTCTCGCCGATGCCCTTGAGCGAGATCGTCACCGCCGCGTAGTCGGGATGGCGATGGGTGACCACATTCTGGTCCAGCCATTCGGAAAAGCTCTTGGAGTCGAGCCGGGCAAGCTTGACCGCCTCGTCGCCTTCCGGCCGGTCGACAAGCGCCGGCGGCGCGAAATAGGCGCCGATGGCACGGATGTCGGCTTCCGGCAGCCTCAGCTCGGCGTCCTTCAACTCCTGCCATTCGGCCTCGACCTGGCGGGTAATCTCCTCGACACCGGTCTCATGGACCAGGATCTTGATGCGCGCCTTGAACTTGTTGTCGCGACGGCCGTAGAGGTTGTAAACGCGCAGGATCGCCGTGCAATAGGACAACAGATCCGCTTCGGGGAGGAAGTCGCGGATCTTCTTGGCGATCATCGGCGTGCGGCCCTGGCCGCCGCCGACATAGACGGCGAAACCGAGCTCGCCGGCAGCGTTCTTCTTCAGGTGCAGGCCGATGTCGTGCGTCTGGATGGCGGCGCGGTCGCGCTCAGCACCGGTCACCGCGATCTTGAACTTTCGCGGCAGGAACGAGAATTCCGGATGCACCGACGACCATTGCCGCAGGATTTCGGCATAGGGGCGCGGATCGGCAACCTCGTCGGCGGCGGCGCCGGCGAAGTGGTCGGCGGTGACGTTGCGAATGCAGTTGCCGCTGGTCTGGATGGCGTGCATCTCGACGCTTGCCAGATCCGCCAGGATCGCCGGAATGTCCGACAGCGCCGGCCAGTTGAACTGGATGTTCTGGCGCGTCGTGAAATGGCCATAACCCTTGTCGTATTTGCGGGCGATATGGCCGAGCATGCGCAGCTGCTTGCTGTTCAGAGTGCCGTAGGGCACCGCGATGCGCAGCATATAGGCATGCAGCTGCAGATAGACGCCATTCATCAGCCGAAGCGGCCGGAACTGGTCCTCGGTGATCTCGCCGGCAAGCCGCCGCGCGACCTGATCGCTGAACTCGGCGACGCGGGCCTTGACGAAATCGTGGTCGAACTCATCGTAACGGTACATATCCAGGTCTTTCCGGGCGCGTCCGCCCGTTATTTTCTTCGTTCGAGCATGATCGGGATCATGCTTGTGTCATCTATGCCGCGCGTGCGGCCTGCGGACGGGCCTGCTTTCCCAGATCGTTGCGGGTCGTCGGGCCGGCGGCACGGATCTTTTCACGCAACCGGACCGCCTCGACCGTGCCGTTGACCACGGTCACGTCGATCAGATTGACGTCGACCACTTCGTTGTTGGCGGAGGCCTTGGCGCCGATCGCCTCCAGCCGGTCCTCGGCCGCCTTGTCATGGGCGATGTCGGCATGGTCGATGGTCTCGGCCCAGCCGCCATTGGCGTACCAGACGGCTATGCCGTCGGCGAGGCGGTTCGCGGTCAGGACTTTCATTGGCTCACTCCTTGCGCGGCAGCACGGGCCACGCTTTCCTGCCTGTGTGCCGCCAGCGGCTCGGACCGTTCGAAATTGGCGCCGGCGACCGCGTCGCCGATGATGGTCATCACCGGGCCGCTGAGGTCGGCGCGTGCCTCCAGCGATGGCAGGTCGGCCAGCGTGCCGTGGAAACGGCGGCGGTTGGCAAGGCTGGCATTCTCGACCACGGCGACGGCGGTATCCGGCGACAGGCCGGCTTCGATCAGCCGGCCGGCGACCTCGGCGGCGACCGAGCGCCCCATATAGACGGCGACCGTCGCGCCGGAAATGGCGAGCTTTGCCCAGTCGGGCAGCGAATTTCCCTTGAGGTCGTGGCCGGTGGTGAACACCATCGACGACGACACGCCGCGCAGCGTCAGCGGCAGTTCGAAATCGGCGGCGGCGGCGAAGGCCGCGGTGACGCCCGGAACCACTTCGTAGGCGACGCCGGCATCGCGAAGTGCCGCCATCTCCTCGCCGGCCCGTCCGAACACCAGCGGGTCGCCGGACTTCAGCCGCACGACGCGCTTGCCGGCGTGGCCAAGCTCGACCAGCAGCGTATTGATCTCGGCCTGGCTCTTGGAATGGCAGCCCTTGCGCTTGCCGACCGGCAGGCGCTCGGCATCGCGGCGGCCCATGGCGACGATCGCCTCCGGCACCAGCGCGTCATGGACGATCACGTCGGCTTCCATCAGCAGGCGATGGGCGCGCAGCGTCAAAAGGTCCTCGGCGCCGGGACCGGCGCCTACAAGCGCGATATGGCCCGATGCCGGTTCGTTCGAAAGCAGCAGGCCGACGGCGGCATCATGCGCCTGCGAAAGCTCGCCGGCCTCCACGGCACGGGCCGGCGCGCCGCCAAAGAAATCGCTCCAGAAGCGGCGGCGGGCATTGCCTTTCGGCAGCAGTTTTTCGGCGGCGCCGCGAAACGATGCGGCAAGGGCTGCGAGCGGCCCGAGCGAGGGCGCCAGCATGCGGTCTATGCGGCTGCGCAGCATCTGCGCCAGCACCGGGCCGGCGCCTTCGGTGCCGATGGCGATGGCGACCGGCGCGCGGTTGACCAGCGCCGGCGTGAAGAAATCGCAAAGCTCCGGCCGGTCGACGGCATTGACCGGAATGCCCAGCCGGCGCGCATCCCCGGCAACGCGGCGGTCGAGCGCCTCATTGCCGCTGGCGGCAAACACCATCACCGCACCGGCGAGATGTGCTGCATCGTAGGCGTCGGCAATGTAGGTGGCCCCCGTCTCGGCGATAAAGGCCAGCAGATCGGCGCTTGCGGCATCGCTGACGATGCGCAGCACAGCGCTCGACTGAGCGAGCAGCCGCGCCTTGGCCAGCGCCTCCTCGCCGCCGCCGACGATGGCTACGGCTTCGCCCTCGACCCGCATGAAGACGGGAAAGGCATTGAGCTTGGGCGTGGCTTGCGGCATGACGAGCGGAATCCTTGGAACCGTTTGCCAGTTCTACGCGGGGGCGCGAAAAACCAGAAGGCACCCACTCGCGCATCGCTTCGTAGCAGGCAATCTCTTTTCTGCAAGCATGAAGGCCAAGAGAAAAATATTCCACATTCAAATGCGGAGCGGATTGAAGCTGCTGTTGCGGCCCTTGATCCGCTGCCTTTCTAGCGGCTGCCAGAGCCGGCCACAAAACAGATTTTTCTAAATTCTACCAATTTAGTAGATTAAAGCCGCCGGATGCCAAACGAGCCATCAAAGGCAGCCCGGCGCTCTCGCCGGCCTCTGTCGGAATACCGGTCCGAGTACCGGAACATTCCCGCCTCGGCACGCGTTTGCCCTATGGGCCCAGGCCCGGTCATGCCCCTGCGGCAAAGGCTTGGCGATGGGCTCGAAAAATCAAAAAAGGAGCGCCCCATGAGCAACGTCAGACTGAAACGCGGACTGTGGATCGTGGTGGCAGATGGCGAAAAGGCGCTGTTCCTCGAGAATCGTGGAGACGTCCAATATCCCGACCTTCAGGTCGTGCACGAGATGGAGCAGGAAAATCCGGCAACCCGAGAACAAGGCACGGACCGCCCCGGCCGCTACAGCGACGGCCCTTCCGTCCACCGCAGTGCGGTCGAGGACACCGACTGGCACCGTCTCGGCAAGGAGCGTTTTGCCGAAGAGATTGCCGACAGGCTCTACAAGCTCGCGCATCGCGGCACGTTCAAGGAGATCGTGCTGATCGCGCCGCCGGCGGTGCTGGGCGACATGCGCAGGAAGCTGCACAAGGAGGTCACCGACAAGATAACGGCCGAAATTCCAAAGACGCTGACCAACCACAGCATACCCGATATCGAGAGCCTGCTGCAGGCAACCTGATCGGGGCATCGGCGGCGCGCAACTTTCGTTGCCGTAGCAATCGCCTGCCTGGAGCAGGCCGCCGGGTGGCAACGCTTGCCGGCTCTCCGCCTTTTGCTGCTTTGTCATCGATTTCATGGGGATTGCGGGTTGTCTCGCGACTGTCCCAGCCTCCATACTGCCAAGGCGGCGGCTTTTGGGCGGCGCACATCCGACATCGCAATTCCTGAAGGCGCTCCATAGACAATGCCGCATGACACGCCCCTTATCGCCACCATCGTCGCCGGTCTGGGGCTGGCTTTCATCTTCGGCGCACTTGCCAACCGCTTCCGTGTCCCGCCGCTGGTAGGCTATCTCGTCGCCGGCGTTCTGGTTGGACCGAACACGCCGGGTTTCGTTGCCGATGCCGGCCTCGCCAATGAACTGGCCGAGATCGGCGTCATCCTGCTAATGTTCGGCGTCGGCCTGCATTTCTCGCTGAAGGACCTGTTGTCGGTTCGCGCCATCGCCGTGCCCGGCGCCATCGTGCAGATCGGCTTCGCGACAGCCCTCGGCGCCGGCCTTGCCTGGATGCTCGGCTGGTCGATGGGCGCGGGGCTGGTCTTCGGCCTGGCGCTTTCCGTGGCCTCGACCGTGGTGCTGTTGCGCGCCCTGCAGGAGCGGCGGCTGATCGAGACCGAGCGCGGCCGCATCGCCGTCGGCTGGCTGATCGTCGAGGATCTCGCCATGGTGCTGGCGCTGGTGCTTTTGCCGGCATTGGCCGGCGTGCTCGGCGGCCAAGAGCAGGTGGAGGTGCACTCCAGCGGTCTGCTGTCGCTGCCGACGAGCTACGGCGTCTGGGGCGTCGTCGGCATCACACTGGCCAAGGTCGTGGCCTTTGTCGTGGTCATGCTGGTGGTCGGCCGCCGGCTTATCCCCTGGATCCTGCACTACGTCGCCCATACCGGATCGCGCGAACTGTTCCGGCTGGCGGTGATTGCGATTGCGCTTGGCGTCGCCTTCGGCGCGGCCAAGCTGTTCGGCGTGTCGCTGGCTCTCGGCGCTTTCTTCGCAGGCATGATCATGAGCGAATCCGAGCTCAGCCACCGCGCGGCCGAGGAATCGCTGCCGCTGCGCGACGCTTTTTCCGTGCTGTTCTTCGTCTCGGTCGGCATGTTGTTCGACCCGTTCAGCCTGATCAGCAATGGCTGGCCGATCCTGGCGACGCTGGCCATCATCGTTATCGGCAAGTCGCTGGCAGCCTTCGTCATCGTCGTCGTTTTCCGCTATCCGATCGCAACCGCGTTGATGATTTCGGCAAGCCTTGCCCAGATCGGCGAATTCTCGTTCATCCTTGCCGAACTCGGTGTCGGGCTGAAGCTGCTGCCCGAACAAGGCCGCGACCTCATCCTCGCCGGCGCCATCCTGTCGATCGTCCTCAATCCGCTGATGTTTCTTGCCGTCGACCGGATGAAACCCTGGCTGGAAGCACGCGCCGGCGGGACGGCGGCGCCCGGCGAAGCAAGGCCGATCGGCCCGGCGACCGAGCCCGGCCAGGTGGCTTCGGTCGCGGCGCCTGCGAAGGAGGATGGCCCACCGCCCAGGACGAGGCTGACCGGCCACACCATCCTGATCGGCTACGGCCGCGTCGGCAGCCTCGTCGGCACGGCGCTGAGGCAGGCCGCCCTGCCCTTCCTCGTCATCGAGGATGCCGACAAGACGTTGGCGAAGCTCAAGGCCGACGGCATCGAAACCGTGGCCGGCAACGCGGCGAATGGCGACGTGTTCGCCGCATCGAACCCCGAGGGCGCGAAGCGGCTGATCCTGGCCATTCCCAACGCCTTCGAGGCCGGGCAGGTCGTGCTGCGCGCCCGCGCCGCCAATCCGACAATCGAGATCATCGCCCGCGCCCATTCCGATGCCGAGGTCGAGCACCTCAAGGGCCTTGGTGCCGACACCGTCATCATGGGCGAACGGGAGATCGCCCGCGGGATCGTCGAGGAAGTTTTGGCAGCACCGGAAAGCGCCCCCGGCGGCCTAAGCCTGCGCCGCCCCTCACCCCTACCGTGAAGAGGCAGCGTCAACGATCCATAAAAACTCAGCCGCTCAAACGTGCTGGCCGCCGTTGATGTGGATTTCCGAGCCGGTCACGTAAGACGCCTGCTGCGAGCACAGGAAGAAAATGATGTCGGCGACTTCCGCGGTGGTGCCCAGGCGCCTCAGCGGGATGGTCTCGACGATTTTTTCCGTGCCCGGCGACAGGATCGCGGTGTCGATCTCGCCCGGCGCAATGGCGTTGACGCGAATGCCGTGCGGGCCGAAATCATGCGCCATCTCGCGGGTCAGCGAGCCGAGTGCCGCCTTCGAGGTCGCGTACGCGGTGCCGGCGAAAGGATGCACGCGGGTGCCGGCGATCGAGGTGACGTTGACGATCGAGCCCTTGGCCGATGCCAGCTCCTTGAACAGTCCGCGCGCCAGCATGATCGGGGCGAAGAAATTCACCTGGAAGACGTCGCGCCAGACATGCATCGGCGTGTCGATCGAGTTCATGCGGCTGTTGCCGTCCTTGAGCTTCGGCGAGATGCCGGCATTGTTGACCAGCGCATGCAGCTGCCCGCCATGCGCCTCCAGCCGGTGGCGGATCTCGGAGATGGCGATGCCGACGTCCTCCTGGTCGGCGAGGTCGACCTTGATGTGGTCTTCCGGGCCGGCCGGCCACGGGCAGTCCTCGGCAAAAGCCTGGCGCGAGCAGGTGATGACGCGCCAGCCTTCGCGTGAAAAGCGCTTGACCGTGGCATGGCCGATGCCACGGCTGGCGCCGGTCAGCACGATCGTCTTTCTGGTGTCGAGTTCAGCCATGTCTGTCACTCCGACGACGACATCTAGCCGAATGTGCGAACCGTGGCGAGGGTCGTTCGGGTTTTGGCGAGGATCGACCGTGCAGGCACCCATCGATCGACGCGCGCGCGACCATTGCCTTGTGCTGCCGCAAGAAGCGACCGCTGCTAGACCTTGCTCATAAGCAGGTAGGACAAGTGGCGAGCAGGCCGAGATTGAGGATAAACATTATGGTCGCCAGCGACCATAGAACCCACAGGAAGCCGCCGCGCGATCTATCCGCGAGGCGCCCAATACCCCACGCAATACCATACGGCACGACGAGCATCAAAACGACTGAAGCTATTATCGCGCCCAGCCTCTCATTGAACAGATAGGCCGGATCGGAAATATGCAGATACGGCAAATGCCTCAACACCACGACGCACACCAGCATCGACAGCAAGAGGAGCCATTGCCACCAGCTTAAGCTATTGAATCTGCGCCTGTTTAGACCATCCATTTCGACCTGCCCGTCCACGACAAGATTGAACTTGGTCAAAGCGGAAGGCAAGTGGGTAATGCGCTCCGCGACTGTCGACATTGGACTAGCGTGTTGCGCCGTCAAATACGGGTGCGTCAGCCCCCAGTCAGAATGTCAAGGATCGAGGTCTGCCGCTTCTTGACCGGGCCGCCGACATTGCCGGGCGGCACCGGATGCTTGATCGATCCGGTGGCACTGTCGACGCCCGGCATGGCCAGGCCGCCGGCATCGACCGTCTCGGCAGGACGCACGGGACGCGAAGCCGACTGGGTGGCTGCTGCAGGCGGCGCCGATTGGCCAACGGAAGCGACCGGCGCCGGCGGTGCCGTGTCGGACGGTATGTCGTCCGGGACGATGGTGTCGGGCGGCGTCGACTTCCAGGTTCCGGGCAGCGGCCGCACCGGCACGCCCTCATGCGCGGCGACCATGAACTCGTGCCAGGCCTGCGCCGGCAATGCGCCGCCGGTGACCTTCTTCATCGCGCTGCCGTCATCATTGCCGAACCAGACGCCGGTGGTCAGGTTGGCTGTATAGCCGATGAACCAGGCGTCGCGCGAGTTCTGGCTGGTGCCGGTCTTGCCGGCGGCCGGCCAGGCGAACGCCGCCTTCCTGGCCGTGCCGATCTCGACCGTGCCTGTCATCATCGAGTTCATCATGCCGACAACATCCGGCTTGACGACCCGCGGCGCGCCGCCGCCATTGTTCTCGTAGAGCACCTTGCCGTCGCTCGTCGTGACGCGGCGGATGAAATGGATGTCGGGCTTAAAGCCGCCATTGGCGAAGGGAACATAGGCCGAGGTCAGTTCCAGCGGCGTCACTTCCGAGGTGCCAAGCGCTATCGAGGTGTTGGCCGTCAGCTCGGACTGGATGCCCATGCGGTGCGCCGCCTCGACCACCGCATTCGGTCCGACTTCCATGGTCAGCTGCGCGGCCACCGAATTCAGCGATTTTGCCAGCGCCGTCGCCAGCGTCACCTTGCCGAAATATTTGCCGCCGTAATTGTCGGGCGTCCAGTTGCCGATCCTGATCGGCGCGTCGTTGCGCACGCTGTCGGGCGTACGGCCGGATTCCAGCGCCGCCATATAGACGAACGGCTTGAATGCCGAGCCCGGCTGGCGGCGCGCTTCCGAGGCGCGGTCGAACTGGCTGGTCGAATAATCATAACCGCCGACCATGGCGCGCACCGCGCCGGAATTGTCGATCGACACCAGCGCGCCCTGGCTGACATTGAGCTTCTTGCCGCTCTGGTCGATCAGCCGGCGGATCGATTGCTCGGCGAGCTTCTGCAGCGTCAGATCGACCGTCGCGTCGACGACGATATCGCGGCGCACATCGCCGATCAGGTCGGGCAGTTCTTCCATGATCGTGTCGGCGACATAGTTTTCCGAGCCGGTCCAGTAGGACGGCGCGCGCGTCGCCGGCGCGCTCATCGCCGTGGTCATCTCCTTGGCGCTGATCTTGCCCTCGTCGCGCATCGCGGCGAGCACCAGCTGCGAACGCTGTTCGGCCGCCTTCGGGTCGCGCGCCGGCGACAGCCGCGACGGCGCCTTGAGCAGGCCGGCGAGAAGTGCCGCCTCCGACAGCGTGACATCGCGCGCGCTCTTGCCGAAATAGCGGCGCGAGGCCGCTTCGACGCCATAGGCGCCGGAGCCGAAATAGACCCGGTTGAGGTACATTTCGAGGATCTGGTCCTTCGTATGCTTGTGCTCGAGCCACAACGCCAAGAGCACTTCCTGCACCTTGCGTTCCAGCGTGCGGTCCGGCGTCAGGAACAGGTTCTTGGCCAGCTGCTGGGTCAGCGTCGAACCACCCTGCGAAAAATGCCCGCCCAGAACATTGGTCACCATGGCCCGGGAAAGGCCGATCGGATCGATGCCGAAATGCGAATAGAAGCGGCGGTCCTCGATGGCGATGACGGCCTCGGGAATATAGGGCGACATTTCGTGCAGGCCGACGGCCTCGCCGCCGCTCATGCCGCGATTGCCAAGCAGCTGGCCATCGACCGAGACGATCTTGATGTTGGGGGCGCGGTCGGGAATGGCCCAGGTGGTGGCCGCCGGCATCTTTGCGCCGTAATAGACGACGATGCCGGCAGTGGCGATACCGCCCCAGATGGCCAGCACGAAGCACCAGTAGAACAGCCGGCCAAGCACGCCGAACAGCCCGCGCCGGCTTTTGCCGCGCCCGCCGCGTGACGGCTTGGCCTTGGTCGATTTGCGCTTTGCAGCGGCTTTGCGATTGCTCGGCACGACGCGGTCCTCCTCGCTCACCGAAAAGCCGGCCGAGGATCTCGCCCCCGGCGATGCCTCGAAGCTGGGCTCGATGCGGCTGTCTTTCCGGTTCGCCATGCGCTGTGCTGTCTTCCCCATGCCTATGGCGTTCGGGTTGAAGACTAGATGCGGCGATTTAAGGGCGGGTTAAGTCGGGAAAAATCGAAGTAAAGTGTATTCAATCGCTTGCCGAGCCGGCGCGGCCCGCGACAGTGCCAAAGCCCGAAATGAAAAACCCGCCTCGGCGGGCGGGTCGTTGGAGCCAATGAGCACCATAGCGAAATTAGTAGCATAGCTGCCGGCACAAAGCAAGAACAAAATATGCTTTGCCTCAGAATAATCGCTTCAGGTCGGCGGTTGCGTCAGCCCTCAGTCGTCCGCGTCCGGATCGTCGGAGGCCGGCCGCCAGCTGATTGGTTCGATCTTCTTTTGCGTATGGCCGTCCGTATAGGCCCACCAGCCGGCATCGCTTTCGTCCCAGTCGCCGCCGGCCGCCTTCAGCCGGTCGAGCGAACGGTATTGCGCGATGCTCTCGTTCATCACGCCGTCGCTGTCCTGCCAGTAGACGGTGACCTTGGAGCCGTCCTTCGGTGCCGTTTCGATTGGTTTTCGCGCAGCCATTTCAATTCCTCCCGGCCAACGGCATTAAGGTGCCAGAAGGCCATTAGCTGTGGGCGAAGATATCCTCCTCATCCCAGCCCATCAGGTCGAGTTTCGCACGCGTCGGCAGGAAGCGGAAGCAGGCATCGGCCTCCTTGGTCCGGTTGTCGCGAGCCAGCCGCGCGCTCAGCACGTCGCGCAGCCGGTGCAGGTAGAGCACGTCGGAGGCGGCATATTCGAGCTGCTCGGGCGACAGCGTCTCGGCGGCCCAGTCCGATGATTGCTGCGCCTTCGACAGGCCGACCCCGAGAAGCTCGAAGCAGATGTCCTTCAGCCCGTGCCGGTCGGTGTAGGTGCGCGTCAGCCGCGACGCGATCTTGGTGCAGAACACCGGCTCCGGCATGACGCCAAAGGCGTTGTAGAGCACGGCGAGATCGAAGCGGCCGTAATGAAAAAGCTTGGTGATGCTGCGGTTCTTGAGCAGGCTGACGAGGTTCGGCGCCTTCTTCTGGCCGGGCGCGATCTGGATGACGTCGGCCGAGCCGTCGCCCGGCGAGATCTGCACGACGCAGAGCCGGTCGCGATGCGGGTTCAGCCCCAGCGTCTCGGTGTCGATGGCGACCGCCCCGACATCGTAATGCAGCAGGCCGGGCAAATCGTTTTTATGGAAACGTATGTCGCTCATCGTCTTCTCCGGTCGCGGCCCCGTGCAGCGATGCGCGACGGACCATGCCCGTCCTTGCCGCGATCCGGCGAAAAATCAACAAAAACTTGAGTCTGGCGCGATTTCAGCGTGTCAGCGCGTCGAGAATGCGCGCCCAGGAGCGCTGGCCCTTGTGGAAGGAGTTCATCTCGTACTTCTCGTTCGGCGAGTGGATGCGGTCGTCGTCGAGGCCGAAACCGACCAGCAGCGATTCCATGCCGAGATAGTTCTGGAAATCGCCGACCACCGGGATCGAGCCGCCGCCGCCGGTCACCACCGCCGGTTTCGGCCATTCGTCGGACAGCGCCTGCTTGGCCTTGGCCAGGAAGGGCGAGTCGTAGGAAAGCTGGATCGCCGGCGAGCCACCATGCGGATGGAATTCGACCGAGCAGTCGGCCGGAACCCGCTGCCTGACAAATGCCTGGAAGGCGGCGCGGATTTTTTCCGGATCCTGTTTGTGAACGAGGCGGAAGGAGACTTTCGCCGAGGCCTGCGCGGCGATCACCGTCTTGAAGCCCTTGCCGGTATAGCCGCCGATAATGCCGTTGAACTCGGCCGTCGGCCGCGCCCAGGTCAGTTCGAGCACCGAGCGGCCCTTTTCGCCGGACGGAATCGACAGGCCTATCGGTCCGAGGAAGGTCTCGGCCGTCTCGCCGAGCGACAGCCACGACTGCAATATCTGCGACGGCGTTTCCTCGACGCCGTCATAGAAACCCGGAATGGTGACGTGGCCGTCCGCATCGTGGATGTCGGCCAGGATTTTTGCCAGGATGCGGATCGGATTGGCGGCCGCACCGCCATAGAGCCCGGAATGCAGGTCGCGGTCGGCAGCCGTCACCGTGACCTCCTCGCCGACCAGCCCGCGCAGCGAGACGCAGATCGACGGCGTATCGCGGTCCCACATGCCGGTGTCGCAGACCAGCGCGAAATCGGCCCTCAGCTCATCCGCATTCGCCTCGAGAAACGGTTTCAGCGACGGCGATCCGGACTCCTCCTCGCCCTCGAACAGGATCGTGATGCGGCACGGCAATCCGCCATGCACCTGCTTCCACGCGCGGCAGGCCTCGACGAAGGTCATCAGTTGGCCCTTGTCGTCGGCCGCGCCGCGGCCGGTGATCACCTTGTGGCCGGGCTCGATCTCCTTGACCGCCGGCGCGAACGGGTCGCTTTCCCACAGCTCGATCGGATCGACCGGCTGGACGTCGTAATGGCCGTAAAACAACAGATGCGGCGCGCCCGCCGGCCCATCGTGATGCGCGACCACCATCGGATGCCCCGGCGTGTCGCGCACGCTGGCGTCGAAGCCGATCAGCTTGAGCTCGGCAACCAGCCATTCGGCGGCCTTGCGGCAGTCGGCGGCGTAGTCCGGATCGGTGGAGATCGACTTGATGCCGAGCAGGCCGAACAGGCGTTCGAGGCTCTGGTCGAAGTTCTTGTCGAGGCGGTCGAGGACAGGGGAAACTGCGGACATCTGGCGGGCCTTTCGATTCTGGCGGCGAATCTAGAGCCCATGCGGCGAAACGGAAAGCCCGCGATCGTTGGGCCACAGCTTCCTGTCCAAAGGCAAAAAAATGCCGCCGTGGTGGAGGGGAACCACGGCGGCCTTACTCGAAACGATGCGGCAGCCCGGAGAGGGGGGATAGGCTGCCGCAAGTGTCCGGGATAGGCGGGGGACGGGCCTTGCTCCGGACTTCGGCGAAAACTGCCGATGGCGTTTATTTGTGTCTGCGAACGTGGCGATTCAAGGGCACAAAAATTACACTTTTGTAACATAGGCGTGAGCGAACAAAGCTCCGGCCAAGCCGCCATGGCCGGCCAAGCCCGCACGCCATTTGTCAGGGTGTTGCCGGAACCCTTGGCGGAAGCCGCCTTTGGCATGGACCGCGGCGCTGCGCCGCGCTATCCCTCGTGCCATGAAAAAAGGCGATCATCTCTTCCTTGTCGACGGCTCCGGCTACATCTTCCGTGCCTATCACGCGCTCCCGCCACTGTCCCGCAAGTCCGACGGGCTGCCGACCAGTGCCGTGCTCGGCTTCTGCAACATGGTCTGGAAGCTGACGCAGGACGCCCGCAATACCGATGTCGGCATCGTGCCGACGCATTTCGCCGTGATTTTCGACTATTCGTCGAAAACCTTCCGCAACGACCTCTACCCCGAATACAAGGCCAACCGCTCGGCGCCGCCGGAAGATTTGATCCCACAATTCGGCCTGATCCGCCAGGCGACCAGGGCCTTCAACCTGCCATGCCTTGAGACGGAAGGCTACGAGGCCGACGATTTGATCGCCACCTATTGCCGGCTTGCCTGCGAAGCCGGCGCCGACACCACCATCATCTCTTCCGACAAGGATCTGATGCAACTGGTCGGCCCAACGGTTGCCATGTACGACCCGATGAAGGACCGCCAGATCGGCGTTCCCGAGGTGATCGACAAATGGGGCGTGCCGCCGCAGAAAATGATCGACCTGCAGGCGCTGACCGGCGATTCGGTCGACAATGTGCCGGGCGTGCCCGGCATCGGGCCGAAGACGGCGGCGCAATTGCTCGAACAGTTCGGCGACCTCGATACGCTGCTCGCCCGCGCCGGCGAGATCAAGCAGGACAAGCGGCGCGAATCGATCATCGCCAATGCCGACAAGGCGCGCATCTCGCGTGACCTGGTGACGCTGAAGAACGACGTGCCGGTGACCGAGGGGCTCGACGAGTTCGTGTTGCACGAGCCGGACGGCCCCAGGCTGATCGGCTTTCTCAAGACCATGGAATTCTCGACGCTGACCCGCCGCGTGGCCGAAGCGACCGGAACGGACGCGGGTGACGTTGCGGCCACTCCCGTCACGATAGAGCGTGCCGATACCGCGCATGGCCCCGATATGGGTTTTGGCGTGCCCGCGGCCGCCGAGAGCGCACCGCCGTCGGACGAAGCGGCACTCGAAGCCCCGGCCGCAGCCAGGCAAGGCGACACCCCATCCCTGCTTTCGGCGCTTCGCCTGGAGGCTGCCACCGCCCGCAAGATCGACACCGGCGCTTACGCCTGCATCCGCGACGCCGCGACGCTGAAGGCCTGGATCGCCGAGGCGATGGAGAGAGGCATCGTCGCCTTCGACGTTAAAACCTCCTCGCCGGATCCGATGCGGGCCGAAGTGATCGGCCTTGCCATGGCCGTCGCGCCCGGCCATGCCGCCTATGTGCCGCTTGCCCATAAGAACGGCAATGGCGACCTGCTCGGCGGCGGCGCGGTCGAAAACCAGATCCCGATCCGCGACGCTCTGGCGTTGCTCAAGCCGCTGCTCGAGGACAAATCCGTCCTCAAGATCGTGCACGACATGAAATACCGCCTTGTCGTCATGAGCCGTCACGGCATCGAGATCGGCCCCTATGACGACACCATGCTGATCTCCTACGTGCTTGAGGCCGGCACCCATGGTGGCCATGGCCTGGAGGCGCTGGCCGATAAATGGCTCGGCCACGCGACCATTCCGCTGAAGGAACTGGCCGGTTCGGGAAGAAGCTTTGTCGGCCTCGATCAGGCCGACCTCGGCAAGGCGACGGCTTACGGCGCCGAGCACGCCGATGTCGCGCTCAGGCTCTGGCAGGTGCTGAAGCCGCGGCTTGCCGCCAAGGGCCTGGTCTCGGTCTATGAACGGCTGGAACGGCCACTGGTGCCGGTGCTGGCACGGATGGAGCAGCGCGGCATCTCTGTCGACCGGCAGATCCTGTCGCGGCTCTCCGGCGAACTGGCACAGGGTGCCGCACGGCTCGAGGACGAGATCTATCAGCTGGTCGGCGAACGCATCAACATCGGTTCGCCAAAACAGCTCGGCGACATCCTGTTCGGCAGGATGGGCCTGCCCGGTGGTTCTAAAACCAAGACCGGCCAGTGGTCGACCTCGGCGCAGCTTCTCGAAGACCTCGCCGCCGAGGGCCACGAATTGCCGCGCAAGATCGTCGACTGGCGCCAGCTGACCAAATTGAAATCGACCTATACCGATGCCTTGCCCGGCTTCATCCATCCCGACACCAAGCGCGTCCACACCTCCTACGCGCTTGCCGCGACGACGACCGGACGGCTGTCGTCCTCGGATCCCAATCTGCAGAACATTCCGGTGCGCACCGTCGAGGGCCGAAAGATCAGGACGGCCTTCATCGCCGACAAGGGCAACAAGCTGGTTTCCGCCGACTACAGCCAGATCGAATTGCGCGTGCTCGCCCACGTCGCCGAAATCCCGCAGCTCAAGCAGGCCTTCGCCGACGGCGCCGACATCCACGCCATCACCGCCTCGGAAATGTTCAACGTGCCGGTCGAGGGCATGCCTTCGGAAGTGCGCCGCCGCGCCAAGGCGATCAATTTCGGCATCATCTACGGCATTTCGGCCTTCGGCCTCGCCAACCAGCTGTCGATCGCGCGCGAAGAAGCCGGCGACTACATCAAGAAATATTTCGAGCGTTTCCCCGGCATCCGCGACTATATCGATGCGACCAAGGCCTATGCCCGCGAGCACGGCTTCGTCGAAACCATTTTTGGCCGCCGCATCCACTATCCGGAGATCAGATCGTCAAACCCGTCGGTCCGCGCGTTCAACGAGCGCGCCTCGATCAACGCACGCCTGCAGGGCACCGCCGCCGACATCATCCGCCGCGCCATGATCCGCATGGACGAGGCGCTGGAAAAGGCCAAGCTTTCCGCCCGCATGCTGCTGCAGGTGCATGACGAGCTGGTTTTCGAGACCGTCGAAGCCGAGGTCGAGGCGACGATTCCCGTCGTCTGCCACGTCATGGAGAACGCCGCCATGCCCGCGGTATCAATGTCGGTGCCGCTGCACGTCGACGCCCGCGCCGCCAACAATTGGGAAGAGGCGCATTAAGGCGGGCCACAGAGCCATATTCGGTTCAAGGTTCACGAGAAGCAGCGGTATGCTATAGTGCCCGTATGATCACCAAGGCACTTGAGAATCTGGTAAGGCACGCGGAAGCTTGGCCTCGCGAAGACCAGGAGGAGCTTGCCGAGTATGCCCACGTCATCGAGGCGCGGCGAACCGGAGTGTATGCCACGTCGGAATCAGAGCGCAGCGCCATCACAACGGGACTCGCAGAAGCCGACCACGGCACTTTCGTAGATGAGGATACGGTTCGCGCGGCAGACACCCGCCGCAGACTATGAAGGTCCGATTTACGCGGCAGCCTTTGCCGAACGCGAGGCGATTTTCAACTACCTCGAAGAGCGGGGGCCTCAGGGCGCCCTTTCGGTCATTTCTCGGATCCACGCTGGAATTTCGCGACTTGCCGAGTTTCCTGAAAGTGGTCACGCGACCGACATCCCTGGCGTTCGCGTTCTCTTCATAGGTCGCTATCCCTACAAGGTTTTCTATCGGGCCCGTTCCGATGCAATCGAAATCCTGCACATCCGGCATACCTCAAAGAAGCCGGTTGGCTAGGCCGTAAACTAGGTGGAAAGCGGACTTGGGGATTTGTGGAAAGCACTCATGGCGTATGTCATGCTAGAACCGCAGTCATCGAGAATGGTTCATGCATGAATTGGGAACTGATAGCATCGGATTTCGCTTGGGACGGCTACTGGCGAGACATCTACGTTCTGAACACGTCTGAGGCAGATTGGCAGAGCGTCTGGAACATCCTCCTCGAATGGACCCCGCCTGCTAGTTTCAGTGTCTCCGGCAAGATCGAGTCGATGCCATTGGGCGTCGAAGCGGCCCTGGAAAGCGAAACAGGCAGCTTACTGTCTTTTAACGTCGGGCCAATTCAGCTTGCATGTCACTTCTTCAGCGCTGTCGAAATTGAGTTCGACTTCGATCCAAGGCAAGTCAGAGGAAAAACCGAGGTTGAGCACCTTGACCGCTTTATGCGATTGCTCGGTGACGCTACTGGGAAGCAGATAATTCTCACGCAGGAAAATGATCAAGAGGCTATCATCGCACGCTACTCTCCCGATCTTGAGAGGGTAGTTTGGACTGCACTTTCATAGCCGAATGTCTGCAACGGGTCGTTTGTCGACTGGCGGCTTCCGCCCTCATGGAGGCTATCGCCAAGGCATAGGAACCATCGTGAGCCCACCGGCGAGGCGTGAATACTGCTCCGCCGCCTTCGAAGTGTTGCCTTCGGGCTTGCTAAGCCGCCTCGGCCAAACACTTCGCACAAGTCCCGCGGAATTCGATAACCGCCTTCTTGGCGGCGAAGCCGGTCGAGCGTACCCATTCGTCGAGCCGGTGGCCGACATCGTGGTCGGAGAACTCGGTCACCTGGCCGCAGGTGTCGCAGATGGCAAACGCCGTCATCGAATGGCTGTGGTCGTGCGGCTCCGCACAGGCGACGAAGGAATTGAGGCTTTCGAGCCTATGCACGAAGCCGGACTTCACCAGCGTGTCGAGCGCGCGATAGACCTGCAGCGGCGCGCGAAAACCGCGCTCGCGCAGTTGGTCGAGCAACGTATAGGCGCTGAGCGGTCCGCTGGCGGCTTCGAGTTTCTCGAGAACGCAAAGCTGGTTCTTCGTCAGTACATCCCTTGCCGCCATGATCCTGTTCCAACCCGCTTCGTGCCGATCACTGCCATTTCGCATGCGATCGGACCACTTCCACTGAGATAGCGACGAACTGCCATTTTTGCTACTGTTTCTATTCGCAGCCGGTGGTCGGCTGGCCGGCGGCGCCATATTCAAAATACTGACAAAATCGTCGGCCAGGCTGGCCGTGCTTGGAAATTCGATCGGGCTTGGGGAAGCAATCATGATCAAAGTGACGCGGCGGACGCTGCTTGCCGGCACGTCCGCGCTGGCCGCTGCCGGCCTGGTGCCGTTTCGGGCATTCGCAGCGGCGCGCACCTATCACGCGCTGCTTGTTGCCTGCACCGATTACCCGAACCTGCCGAAGAAAAACTGGCTGATCGGACCGAAGAACGACGCCGGCCTGGTGCGCGATTACCTCTTGAAGAACACGCCCGCGCCGGTGAAGTTTTCAGCCGAAAACGTCACGCTGCTCGCCAAGGATGTCGAAGGCGCCAACGGACCGCCGACACATGCGGCGATCAAGGCGGCGTTGGCCGACCTTGCCGCCAAGGTCCAGCGCGACGATTTCGTCTACCTGCATTTGTCCGGTCACGGCGCGCAACAGCCGGCGGCGAGCAAGGGCGACGAGACCGACGGCCTCGACGAGATTTTCTTGCCGTCCGACATCGACAAATGGGTGAACCGCGAACAAGGCGTGCCCAATGCGCTGGTCGACAACGAGATCGGCACCGCGCTCGACGCCATCCGCGACAAGGGCGCCTTTATCTGGGCCGTGTTCGACTGCTGCCATTCCGGCACCGCGACGCGCGCCGCCGCGGTCGACGACGAGCTGGAACGCAAGGTCGAGTTCGCCGATCTGGTCGGCGGCGACGACGCTGCCAGGGCGGCTGCGGTGAAAGCCTATGACGAGATTGCGTCGGCCGCGCCGCGCGGCTTTGACGAGGACGGGCAGCGCAAGCCGGCCTTCAAGCTGACGCCGACCGGCGCCGAGCCGACCACCAAGGGTAAATTGGTCGCCTTCTACGCGGCGCAGACGGTGGAGACGACACCTGAGATGCCACTGCCCAAGGGCACGGCCGATGCGCCGCGTTTCGGGCTGTTCACCTTCACCATCCTGTCGAAACTGGCCGAGAACCCCAACATCACTTACCGCCAGCTCGGCCAGGCCGTGCTGCAGCAATATTCGGCCGACGGCCGCACCCGGCCGACGCCGCTATTCGAGGGAGAACTCGACGCACGCGTCTTCGGCACCGACCGGACCGACGCGGTCATGCAATGGCCGATCGTCATCGAGAACGACAAAGCCACGATCGGCGCCGGACTGCTGCATCGGCTCACCCCCGGCAGCAGCCTCGCAGTATTGCCCTCGGCGTTGTCGCCGCTGTCCGAGGCGCTTGGCTATCTCCAGGTGCAGTCGGCGAAAAACCTGGAAAGCCGGGTCAAGCCGGTCGAGTTCGGCGGCAAGCCGGCGCTCAAGCTGGCCGACATCCCCGCCAATGCCTATGCCCGGCTGGCCGAGCTCGCCGTCGACTACAAGCTCGTGGTCGCGCGGCCGGCGGCGATCAAAGGCCTGGAGAAGGAGGCCGCGCTGGCCAATTCGGTTCTCGACGAACTGGCGGCCAGGGAGAACTCGGGGTTCCACATCGCGCTGGTCGAGCCCGGCAAGAGCGCAGATCTGCGTCTCGCCGTGCTGCGCGAGAATGCCATTGCCGGCGCCGCAGAAGATGCCACCGACGCGCCGGCGCTGTGGTTCCTGCCGGCTTCGGGCGACATGACGCTGAAGGACGGCAACAAGCCGCCGATGATCGTCATTCATCCGGATGGCCGCGAAAAGTTGATCGACGCCGCGGCAGGGACTCTGACGAAAATCTTCCGCGCCATCGGCCTGTCGCGGTTGGCCGCCGCTTCCGATTATCGGCCGGAAGAAGTCAGTGTCGAGTTCCGGATCAAGCGTTTTGACAGTGACACGCTGCAGCCGATCGAACCGTCGACGGTGCCGCGTGTTTCTCCCGATGATCAGGTGCACGTGCTGGCCAGGAACAGCTCGACCAACCTGGTCGACATCAACGTGCTCTATGTCGGCTCCGACTATTCCATCCAGCATTTTCTTGCCGAGCGCCTTACCGAAGGCGCCGTGCTCGAGGAAGGCCTGTTCAAATTCACCGACACCAGCTTCGGCATGGAGCGCATGATCGCCGTCTTGACCGAAGCGCCGCCGCAGAGCGAGAAGCAGGATCTGAGTTTCCTGGCGCAAGACGGGGTTGTCTCGGTAACGCGCGGACTGGGACAGCCAAGTTTCTCCGACATGCTGGCCGATATCGGCATGGCGCCGGCGACGCGGTCGGCCATGCGGCTCACCGACGACAAGGGGTCGAAGGGCGCCGTGATGATCTTCCCGATGGAGACGGTGCCGCGCGCCTGAGGCGGGATCAGCGCCCGGCCGGGCCTCTTGCCTAATCGGCTGATAATGAACATTCTTCGACCGCCGCTGTCGGCGGCCGAACGGAACGGATGAGGGCGTTCGTGAACAGGATCGTATTTTCGTGGCGCGCAACAGCCGCCGGCCTTGTCGCCGGGCTATTGTTGGCCGCCAATGCTTCGGCGGACGAGGCTTGCGGCCTCTGCGCCAAGGAGGTCGTCATCAACTCCGAACTGGCGAGCTGCTTTCTCGACCAGTACGACCAGATAGCCAAGACCGGCAACACCGCCGTCGTCGTCGATCTCAGCAGCTGCACCTCACGCGGCGTGGTCGAACCGTTGCCGTCGCCAGGCAAGGCTCAGGTGGAGCCTGACGTGCAGTTCATCGTTTCGCGCACGCAGCTGGATTGCCTGAAGAAGAAGCTGGAGACGCCGGGCATCGTGCTCGACCCGTCCGCCACCATAGAACTGGACAGCTGCGGATGACGAGAGCGGGGGGCAACGCAACGCAGCAGGCAGCGGCGCCGGTACCGCAAAAGAAGCCGGTGTCACTGCCGGAAACCGTCGAAGGCCTGCCGTGGGTAAGCAATCACGAGGTCAAGAAGGAGGCCAACCCGTTCACCGATCGCGACTGGCGCATGCTCGTCTATGCCTGGTCCGGACTGCTGGTACGCCTGGCAATCATCTTCACCTTGATCTTTTCGGTCTACCAGTTCCTGGCGAACCAGGAGCAAAAGCGCGTCGAACAGACGATGTCGTTGGTCGAGCTCTGGGAAAGCAAGGATTACCAGCAGGCACAACGGGCCCTCAAGCAACGTCTGGCGGCGCTCAACGCCAAATACGGCAATCTGCTCAGCGCCAATCCGACGCCGACCGAGGAACAGGTGTTCAGACAGCGCATCGGCATCGAGGCGATGAGCGCTACTGGCGGCGACATGCCGCTTGCCGAGTTCAGCGATAATTTCGACCGCATCGTCTATTTCCTCAACCGCCTTTCCTTCTGCGTCGAAGGCAGGCTGTGCTCGCGCGAGGTCGCCGACTCCTATTTCCGCGACTACGCCGCTTCGTTCTGGAGCTATTTTGCCGGCTATATCGACAAGGAGCGCAAGGCCGGCTCGCCGACTTTTGCCCTGCCGATCGAGAACTATGTGCGCCAGGCGCCACCTCCGGCCCAGTCCAGATAATCCCCCAAATGCGAAAGCCGGCGACGGAAATGCTCCTCCGCCGGCTTTGGTTGGAGCATTTTGCAGCCAAGTGTGATCACACTTGGCGTCGCAGAAATGCGGCTAAATAGATAACCCGCCCCGATGATCGCGGCCGAAATTCTGCACGCCTATTTGTACAGGCTGTTGATCCACTGGACGTTGATGGCGTTCAGGCGCACGGCGGTATTGGCATCCGGGCTCTCGGCCACGTTCACGCCGGTGATGACGCGCTGCTTGGAGCCATTGTCATAGGCATAGACCGAGCTGCCGCTCGATCCTGGATACGTGTCACAGTCGTACTGGAAATACTCGGTGGCGATGTTTTCGGCGCGCACTTCGCAGGTCGCCTTCCACATCGTGCCCATCGGCTTGTCGCCGGGATAGCCGATGATGTTGGCAGTGAAATCGCCGAGATCCACGTAATTGGCATAGCCCAGCCAGCCGAGATTGGTGCCGACATCCTGTTTCAGAGTAACGATGCCGAGATCCCACGGCACGACGGAGCCGTAAAAGCCCTGGTAATTGTCGATGAAGCCCTGGACGATATAGGCGCTTTCATAGGTGAAGGCGCCGAACGGTGCGTCGTCGGCGGTCTTGCCGTTGAGAGCCGGGACGAACAGGATGTCGTCCAGCCAGGCCTTGTCTTCGTGGCTGTAGAGGCAGTGCGCCGCGGTGAGCACCGTGCGCGGGCCGATCAGCGTCGCCGAGCAGCTGCCGTAGCTGCCGCTCTTCGATTTGCCTTCGAGATAGCCTATCGCGGTGAACGGGTAGGTTTTGGTATTCTTGATCTGCTCGCGGTCGTCCGTCCCGAACACCTGGCGGCCGGCCTCTTCGCCTCCGCTCAGTCCGGAATTATCGGACTTCTGCCCGTCGGCGGGCGCGTTCATTTCCTTGATGACAAGGTCCTTCAGCGTCTCGTTCGGGTCGATCTTGATGTCCTTGCCATCGGCGGAGCGGCCGACGATGCCGTAGGATTTGACGGCCGTTGCTTCGTCGGTGAGTGGCGCGGCGCGGTTGGCCTCGTCGTCGGTCAATTTCGGCGGGGCGATCGGCTTCGCCCGGCCGGGCTTGTAATCGCCCGATGTCACGTCCCGCATGCTTTCGCCGTTGCCGGCATTGGCGGAACCTGGATCGGCAGCCAAGGCAGGAACCGCCCACATTGCGGTGGAAAGCAACGCGGACGCAATAATGCTATGTGTCAGTTTTGTCATGGTGAGACTCTCCCAAAAGTCAGCAAGGACTGGATCAAGATACAGAAATATTGTCGAGATCGTGGTGGCGCAGAAAAATGAAATTGGTTACCGGTGCCTTTACCGGGCCATTATTCAGTGCAGCCAGTTTAGGTCCCCGCCAAAAATGCCTGCAACGGTATACTGCCTAAAATAATCCAACATTGGCAACGACAAATTGCTTCCACATAGCCCGTGGGGGGCTATAGGATTTTGGGCGGGTTTGGCTCGACAGCACGATTAGCAGAAATGGTGCTCGGCTTTGTGACGGATCGTGCTTCGCCGTGGAGCATGATCTCACCGGCCGGTTCCATTTCAGTGGATCATGCGTCGGCGACTAACCTGTCGGGAACATCGTCTCAGGGGGTTCGAGGTGAAGATCATCCATAGATTCAGACCGATTGCCGCCGCCGCGCTGCTTGGCATCGCGGCGGCCGTGCCGGTCGTCAATTCCGTTCATGCCGGGAACACGGCCGCCCGGCCGGAGGCGGCGATCTCGCCGATGAAACGCGTGGCCGAGGCCAGGGCAAAGGCCAGGGCGGAGAACCCCGACGGCGCCGATCGCGTCTACGGCGGCAAAGAGGCCGAGAAGGGCGCTTACCCGTTCCAGGTGGCGTTGCTGACCACCGGCAAACTGGACAAAAGCCCGGCCTCGCAGGCGAATGCGCAGTTCTGCGGCGGCAGCCTGATCGCGCCGCAATGGGTGCTGACGGCGGCGCACTGCCTCAATGACGACGGCGAGCCGATTCCGCCTGATGTAGTCACCGTGCTCACCGGCGCCACCGATCTCAGCGAGGGCAAGCGCTACAAGGCGGTGGAGATCATCGTCAACGAGGGCTATAGCGAGCAGACGCTGGACAACGATCTCGGCTTGATCCGGCTGGCCGAGCCGGCCGATGCCCCGACCATCAAAATTGCCCGTGAGCCGACCCCCGACGCTGGCAAAACGATGGTCACCGGTTGGGGCAAGATGCAGGACGGAACATTTCCCACCGCGCTGATGGTCGCCGACCTGGACCTCCAGCCGAACGCAACCTGCAACAGCGGCATCAAGGCGATTTATGCGCATGATTTGAACGCAGCGCTCGGCGAGCTCGCCCGCCGCATGCGTTATTCGGAAAGGGGCATCGAGGCGGCCGCCAACGCGATTGCAGCCGACATGGCCGATCCGCTGACCGGCAACATGATCTGCGCCGGCACCGCAAGCGGCGAGCGCGACGCCTGCAATGGCGACAGCGGCGGACCGCTGTTCATGACCGGCGCCGATGGTCCGGTGCAGGTCGGCGTCGTCAGCTGGGGCGAAGGGCCGGCCGACGGCAGCACCGCCTGCGGCCACAAGAACGCCTACGGCATCTACACGCGGCTGGCCAATTACACCGGCTGGATCGAGGAGAAGATGAAGACGGCAGCGCCCGTAGCCGCAGCGCCCAAAGCCCTCGGCACGGCTCAGAAGCCGGCCACGCCCTGACCGCTTCCGCCTGCTGAATGTACGGCGGGAGCAATCCCGCCGTTTCTGCCCGGAAACTTTTGGTCGGGGCTAAAGCGCGTCGCGTCCGACCGGCCTCATGCGACGCACTTTAGGTTCTTGTTTCAATGCATGTCGTTATCGCAAAACCGCTGCACACTTTTGCGCGACATGCATCAGAACCAGCGATCGCGGCGCTGGTCTGTGGCGGCCAAGGTGAGGCCCAGTAGCGCCCCTACTGCCGCTCCGAGTATGAATGCGGACGATATTGTGCCAGGATTCTCCTGGACGACCCCGGACACCGTCTGCGCCCTGTTGCGGAGGGCTTGTGCCGTCCGGGAGGCGCGCTCAGCAGCGTTGTCATACCAGCCGCCGGCGTCTTCGATCGCCTCTTCCGCGCGTTCGGCCAAGGTCCGATTGATCTTGCTGATCTCGCGCCTCAGCTGCGCGACCTGCTTCTCCAGGGCTTCCTGAGCTTCACGTTGAGTCATCTTCGGTGTTGCGGATTCGTTCGGTTCGTCGGCCATGGTAATCTCCTTTGCTCAGGTTCGGCTCAACGGCCGGCCCGCTATCTAGGTTCCTCCGCAAAACGCGTCTGTCCGGTGTTTGTTCGTTGAAAGCGCGGCTTTGCCTACGAAATCGGCTTGAACATCGGATCGTTCCGGCGCTCCCCGCGTTGGTGAAAACGCCACAAGGGAGGAACCGCCATGGATGACGATCTGCATGAAAAAATTCGGCAGCGAGCCTATGAGATCTGGGTGCGCGAGGGCCGCCCGCACGGCGCACATGAGCGTCATTGGCAGCAGGCGAAACATGAGCTGGACCTCGACGACGCGACAACCGTGCCGGCAGATGGCGCGACAGACCGCGGTCCCACTGGAACGATCGCCAGTTCCGACGTTCTGACCGTCGAGGCGCTGGCGATGCGCACCGGGATAACCGGTGATCAGGCGCAAGAGCTGATCGACAGGCTTGGCAACGACAGAGCGACGCTCGAGGAAGCCGCGCGGAACCTCAAGGCAGCCGAAAGTTAGCCGCTGGCCACCGTGTCGAAGACAGCTACCAATTTGCGCTGCCGGCTCTTTTCGATGAAAACGGACCGCAGACCGTCGTCGCCTACTTCCGTGGCGGCCCCTTACGCTCGGCCGACGCCGCCCAGAGGTTGATATCCGACTCGCGGGCAAAGGTGTCGATCTCGGCGAGCTCGGCATCGCTGAAGTCGAGCGCTTCAAGCGCGCCGACGCAATCCTCGACCTGTTCCGGCCGGCTGGCGCCGATCAGCGCCGATGTGACCCTGCCCCTGCGCAGCACCCAGGCCAGCGCCATCTGCGCCAGCGTCTGGCCGCGGCGACGGGCGATGACGTTCAGCGCCTCGATATTGGCGATCGATTTGTCGTTGATGAATGCCGGGCGCAGCGACTTGCCCTGGCTGGCGCGGCTGCCATCGGGGATGCCGCCGAGATATTTATCGGTCAGCATGCCTTGCGCCAGCGGCGAGAACACGATCGAGCCGACGCCAAGTCCCTCCAGCGTGTCGAGCAGGCCGTCGTCCTCGACCCAGCGGTTGAGCATCGAATAGCTCGGCTGATGGATCACGCAAGGCGTGCCGAGCTGCTTCAATATGTCGGCGGCTTCGCGGGTTCTCTGCGAATTATAGGAGGAAATGCCGGCATAAAGTGCCTTGCCCGAGCGCACCGCGTGATCGAGCGCGCCCATCGTTTCTTCCAACGGGGTGTCGGGGTCGAAGCGGTGCGAATAGAAGATGTCGACATAGTCGAGGCGCATCCGCTTCAGGCTCTGGTCGAGGCTGGCCAGCACATATTTGCGGCCGCCCCATTCGCCATAAGGTCCTGCCCACATTTCGTAGCCGGCCTTGGTCGAGATGATCAGCTCGTCGCGATAGCCGGCAAGGTCCGTCCGCAGGATTTCGCCGAAGGCCCGCTCCGCCGAGCCGGGCGGCGGGCCGTAATTGTTGGCGAGGTCGAAATGCGTGATACCGAGATCAAACGCCCTGCGCGTGATCGCCTGCTTGGTTCTATGCGGCGTGTCGTCGCCGAAATTGTGCCACAGCCCAAGCGAGATCGCCGGCAGCTTCAGGCCGGAGCGCCCGCAGCGATTGTAGACCATCTTTTCGTAGCGGTTTTCGGCGGGAACATAGGGCATGGAAAATCCTCATATCGAAACGAGCCCGACGGCTGCCGCCGCGATGACGGGCAAGTCGACTTCGGCCCCACCCTTAGCCTCTCCCCGCGCAAACGGGGAGAGGCTTTTGCGGTGCTTGGGAGGTGCGCCGCCTACTTCGTTTTCTTCTTCGCCAGCAGCTCCTTCGCTGCCTTGACGCCGAGTGCTGCGGGCCGCTCGCAGCTGGTCTGCATGACAACGAACTTTCCGGTCTCGCCCGAGCGCAACAGGCCGGTCATGACGTCGACGGCATGCAGCGCCAGTTCCATCGAGCAGCGATGCGGCCGGCCTTCCCTGATCGCGATCGCCATGTCGGCAAGGCCGGCGGTGCGGTAGTTGGCCATCATGCCGTGCGAATGCATCTCGTTGGGCACGCCGAACGGATGCCGCCATTTCGGCAGCTTCTTCACCGGCTTGGCGGCTTCGGTGTAGCGCACCTCGCCGCCGAAGAAGTTCGGATCCGGCACGAACACCGTGCCTGCCTCGCCATAGAGTTCCATCGGCGCGTGGCCGTGGCTCCAGACATCCCAGCTGGTGTTGAGCGTCACCACGGCGCCGTTCTCGAATTCCAGCACGCCATGGATCGTCGTCGGCGTGGAGACCGGGATCTTTTCGCCGGCACGCGGCTTCGAGCTGATGATGCGTTCCGTCATCGGGATCGAAGCAAAAGCCGCGACCTGCTTCACCGGCCCGATCAGCTGGATCAGGTTGGTGATGTAATAGGGTCCGATGTCGAGCACCGGCCCGGCGCCCGGCTGGAAGAAGAAGTCCGGATTGGGGTGCCAGTGCTCCATGCCATGGCTCATCACATGACAGGTGCCGCTGGTGATCCTGCCGAGCCTGCCGGTGTCGATCAGGTCGCGGACAAGCTGGTGCGCGCCGCCGAGGAAGGTGTCGGGGGCAGAGCCGATGCGCAGCCCCTTGTTTTCCGCCCGTTTCTTCAGGTCGAGCCCTTCCTTGACCGACAGCACGAAGGGCTTCTCCGAATAGACGTGCTTGCCGGCATCGAGGATCTGCTTCGACACTTCGTAATGCACCGCCGGAATGGTCAGGTTGACGATGATGTCGATATCGTCGGCCTTGAGCAGCCCCTCGACGGTCTCGGCGCGCAGCTTGAACTCTTTTGCCCGCGCTTTCGCCGCTTCCATGTTGATGTCGGCGCAGGCGCGCATCTCGATGCCGCGAAACAGCGGCGCCAGCGAGAAATACGCCTTCGAGATGTTGCCGCAGCCGATGACGCCGATGCCAAGTTTTGTTGCCATGCTGGTGTGCTCCTAATAGGTCTTGGCAGCTGCGATCGAGCGGCGGGCGAAGCGCTCGATGTCGTTGGGATTGTCCTGTTCCATGACGTAGTATTTTGCAGCGCTTTTGGCGCGCAGCGCCTTGATCAGGCCGGGCCAGTCGATGGTGCCGTGGCCGACATCCGACCAGCCGTCCTCGTCGAGGCCCTCGCCCGGCTTGGCCATATCCTTGACGTGGACGGCGACGATGCGCTTGCCGTGCTTCTCGATCCAGGGCAGCGGATCGACGCCGCCGCGCACCACCCAGGCGACATCCATCTCCCAGCCAATGTCGGGCGCGGAAGACAGGATATGGTCCTGCGGCACCGAGCCGTCGGCAAGCGCCTTGAACTCGAAATCATGGTTGTGCCAGGCAAAGCCATAGCCGGCTTTCTTGGCCGTCTCGCCGACCTTGGCCAGGCGTTCGCCGAAGCCGCGCCAGCCGGCAGCGTCGGCCGGCCTGAACTCGGCGTTCAGGAAGGGGCAGATGAGCAGCGTGATGCCGAGCGCGTCGGCCGTCCTGCGCACGCCGTCGAAATCCTTCTCGAGCGCGTCGATCGAGAAGTGCCCGGTCGGCATGGCAAGGCCGTTCTTGCCGAGCTCGACACGGAACGCCTTGGGATCGTCATAGACGCCGCCGAATCCTTCGACTTGGCTGTAACCAAGCTCGCCCAGCATTTTGAGCACACCCTCCCAGGGCTGGAAATTGCGAGCGCTGTAAAGTTGGAATGACCAGTTCATCGTCTCTGTCCGTTTTCTTGTGGATGGTTAGTCTTGGGGGATGGGATCTTGGGGGGAAATGGAAGAATCTTGGGGGGCTAAATCATGCTCTAGAGGCGGCTGCCGGTGGCGGCGTCGAACAGCGAAGCGCGCATCGGATCAAAACCGATGCCAACGGCCTCCGCGTTGTTTGGCGTGCGCTCGGCTGTCACCCGTACCGTGAAATTCTGGCCACCGAGCTTCAGCCAGACCAGCGTGTCGGAACCCATGGGCTCGACGACTTCGACATTTGCCGTGGCTGCGAACGGCCATCCCGTGCCGCTGTTGAACGCCACATGCTCGGGGCGGATGCCGAACACGGCCGGCCCCGGCACCGGGTCCTTCTCGAAAGCATAGGTGGCAAGCGGGATCCGCACATCCTCGGCGACAAAATGCCAGTCGCCTGACGCCTGCTCCAGTCTGCCGTCGAGAAAGTTCATTGCCGGCGAGCCGAGGAAGCCGGCGACAAACCGGTTGACCGGCCGGTTATAGATGGTCTGCGGTGCATCGAGCTGCTGGATGACGCCGCCCTTCATCACCGCGATGCGGTCGGCCAGCGTCATCGCCTCGATCTGGTCGTGAGTGACGTAGATCATGGTGTTCTCAAGCTTGCGATGCAGCAGCTTGATCTCGACGCGCAATTCTGCGCGCAGCTTGGCGTCGAGGTTGGAGAGCGGCTCGTCGAACAGAAAGACATCGACGTCACGGACAAGTGCGCGCCCGATCGCCACGCGCTGGCGCTGGCCGCCGGACAGGGCCGCCGGCTTGCGATGCAAAAGCGGTTCGATCTGCAGGATCTCGGCGGCCCGGGCGATGCGCTTGGCGATCTCGTCCTTGGCGAGGCCGGCAACGCGCAGCCCGAACGACAGGTTCTTCTCCACCGTCATCTGCGGATAGAGCGCGTAGGACTGGAACACCATGCCGATGCCGCGATCCTTGGGCTCTTCCCAGGTGACGTTCTTGCCCTTGATGAAGATGCGGCCTTCGGAAACGTCGAGCAGCCCGGCAATGCAGTTGAGCAAGGTCGACTTGCCGCAGCCGGACGGGCCGAGCAGCACGATGAACTCGCCTTCGGCGACATCGAGATTGAGCGTCTGCAGCACCGATATCGCGCCGAAATTCAGCGACAGGTTCTGGATCGAGACACTGGTGCCGTTTGCCCCCTTGCTGCCGTTTACCTCAATGCTGCCGTTTGCGTTCATCGCCATCATCCTTTCACGGCGCCGGCGGCGATGCCGCGCACAAACAATTTTCCGGACAGGAAATAGACGATCAGCGGCACGAGGCCGGTCAGGATGGTGGCTGCCATGTTGACGTTGTATTCCTTCACGCCTTGCACCGAGTTGACGATGTTGTTGAGCTGCACCGTCATCGGATAGGTGTCGGGGCGGGTGTAGACGACGCCGAACAGGAAGTCGTTCCAGATGCCGGTCACCTGCAGGATGATGGCGACGACGAAGATCGGCAGCGACATCGGCAGCATGATGCGGAAATAAATGCCCCAGAAGCCGGCGCCATCGACACGCGCTGCCCGGAACAGCTCCTCCGGCATGGAAGTAAAGTAGTTGCGGAACAAGAGTGTGAGGATCGGCATGCCGAAGATTGAATGGACGATCACCAGGCCGCTGAGGCTGCCGTAAAGGCCGACCTCGCGCAGGATGATGACGATCGGATAGATCATCACCTGATAAGGGATGAAGGCGCCGACGATCAGGATGATGAAGAAAGTGTCGGCGCCTTTGAAGCGCCAGTTGGCAAGCGCATAGCCGTTCACCGAGGCGAGCGCGATCGACAGGATCACCGACGGGATGGTGATGCGCACCGAATTCCAGAAACCACGCGACAGCCCGTCGCAGTTGAGCCCGGTGCAGGCGCTCGACCAGGCCTTGACCCACGGCTCGAAGGTGATCTCCATCGGCGGCGAGAAGATGTTGCCGAGACGTATCTCGGGCATGCCTTTGAGCGATGTCACCACCATCACGTAGAGCGGCAAAAGATAGTAAAGCGCCACCACGATCAGCGTGCCGTAGAGGAAGATGTTGCGGCGCGAGAATGTGTGGCGCGGCTTCGGCCCGCTCGGCCCGTAGGCTTCGAGCCCGCCGGGGCCGGCAATGGCAGGCAATGAAACGGTATGGTCAGACACGCTTCTTGCCTCCGAACTCGAGATAGGCCCACGGCACGATGACGATGATCACCGACAGCAGCATCATCGTCGAGGCGGCGAACCCCTGACCGAGGTTCTGGGCGAAGAACATATAATCATAGACATATTTGGCCGGGACTTCGGAGGCGATGCCGGGCCCGCCGCTGGTCTGGGCGACGACAAGGTCGTAGACGCGAACGATGTTGGAGGCGACGATGACCAGCGTGGTGATGAAGACCGGCCGCATCATCGGTATGATGATGAACAGATAGGTCTTCCAGGTCGGTATCCCGTCGACCCGCGCAGCCTTCCAGATATCCTCGTCGATGCCGCGCAGGCCGGCAAGCATCAGGCACATGATGAGCCCGGTGCCCTGCCAGAGAGCGGCGATCAATATACCGTAGATGACGATGCTGGAATCATAGAGCGGATTGAAGCTGAAGCTCGTCCAGCCGAGGCTGCGCACCACTCCCTGGACACCGAATTCCGGGTTGAGCAGCCACTGCCAGACGAGACCGGTGACGATGAAGGACAGGGCGAAGGGATAGAGGAAAATGGTCCGGAACGTGTCCTCGAACCGTATCTTCTGGTCGAGCAGGGCAGCAAGCAGGAAGCCGATGACCAGCGAGAACACCAGCGACAGCACGCCGTAGATCAGCAGGTTCTCGATCGAGATCAGCCAGCGCGGGGTTGCCCACAGCCGGTAGTACTGGTCGAGCCCGACGAAGTGCAGCCGCGGCAGCAGCTTGGAATTTGTGAAGGAATACAGCACCGTCCAGACAGTGCCGCCGACAAAAATCACCAGCGCGGTGAAGATCATTGGGATCGAGGCAATTTTCGCATTGAGGTTGCGAAAGAGTTGGCTAGGGCGTTCGCTCTTGCTCATCTGCACAGCCGCGCTGGATCGGGTAAGGGCCGGAGGGTCAAGAGGTCTTGACCCGAGCTCCCGACCCTGCGTTTGCGGGGGCGGGAGTGAGACACGGTTGGTCGATCGCTCAATCGGCCGAACCCACGATAGCGGCGAAGCGCTTCTGCGCATCTTCCACGGTCATGTCCTGCTTGGCGAAGAACTCGGAGAACAGATCCTCCTTCTGCTTCTGCGTATCCTGCGAAAGCAGCTGGTCGGTCCAGGGCATGACATTGCCCTTGGCGAGAATTTCGAGGCCCTTCTTCATGCAGTCGTTCGCCGCCTTGAGGTCGACGTCGCCGCGCACCGGCAGCGAACCTTTCTTGAGATTGAAGGCGACCTGCGTCTTGGGATCGAGCAGCGTGTGGGCCAGCACTTCCTGTGCCTTCGATTTTTCGGGATCCTTCAGCAGCGGGAAGTAGAAAGCGTCGCCGCCGGTGGCGATGACCTCGTTGAGACCGAGGCCCGGAAGGCAAGTATAGTCCTTGCCGGCGGTCTGGCCGGCAACCTGGAACTCGCCCTGCGCCCAGTCACCCATGATCTGGCCGCCCGCCTTGCCGGTGATGACCAGATTGGTGGCCTGGTTCCAGTCCTGCACATTGGTGTTCTTCGCCATCTTGCGAGCGTCGTCCGCGGCCTTGAAGACCTTGGCGACCTCGGGCCCGGCGGCGAATTCCGCGTCCTTGTCCTTGTAGACCTTGAGGAAGGCGTCGGTGCCGCCGACCGCCGCAAGCAGCACGTCGAAAGCGCCCGAGGCTTGCCAGGGCTGGCCGCCGACCGCGAGCGGCTGGATGCCTGCTTTTTCAAGAGCGGGCGCCGCAGCGACATATTCGTTCCAGTTCTTCGGCACCGGCACGCCGGCTTTTTCGAAGGCGGCGTTCGACAGCCACAGCCACTGCCAGGAGTGGATATTGACCGGCACGCAATAGATCTTGCCATCGAGGGTACAGCCGTCGAGCAGGCTCTTCGGCTGCACGATTTCCGTCCACTTTTCCTTGGTGGCGAGATCGGTGAGGTCGCGCATCAGCCCGGCCTGCACCAATTCTTCCGCCTGCCGGCCGTGATTGAACTGGGTCGCGCCCATCGGATCGCCGCCGGTGATGCGGCTGATCATGATCGGCCGCGCCGTGCCGCCGGAACCGGCGATAGCGCCGTCCACCCAATGATTGCCGGTTGCGTCGAAAGCCTTGGCGAGTTCGGCGACCGCTGCCGCCTCGCCGCCGGAGGTCCACCAATGGGTGACTTCCAGATCCGTCGCGGCCGCCGGGCCGGCGAATTGCAGCGCGACCGTCGCAGCCAGCGCAGCAGTCATGAGTTGGTATCGCATTTCGTTCCTCCCAGAATCTGAAACGTTACAGATTTTCGATACGGCAATTGCTTGAGGCGCGCAACCCCTCAGGCGAAGGTGGCATCAAGTTTTTTCGAAGCACGAATAAAATCGCGCGGCTCGCCGGCCTACCGCATCGCAACAAGAGGGGTTGCACTGCAAAATGGAATGCTGCGATGCCAAAAAATCGGAAAAAGCCCGTTCCAATCACGGTTTTGCACCGATTGCAGCACCGCTCGTTCTGCATCTGTCGCCAGTGATATGGCGATGGTCGTGACAATCTGTAACGTTTCAGTATATAGCGGTTTCATTCGGTGAAGGCCCGCGGCGAACCCGCGGCCGGCCGATTGCCGGCCTGTCCGGCAACTGGTATGCGCCTGACGGGGCGGGATGAATGAACAGGCATCAAAAAGAGAAGGCCGACGAAGCGTCGGGCCAGGGCCGGCCGACACTGAAGACGCTCGCCTTCATGACCGGGCTGGGCGTCACCACTGTGTCGCGTGCGCTGAAGGACGCGCCCGAGATCGGCGCCGAGACCAGGCGGCGTGTCCAGCTTGTCGCCAAGCAGATCGGTTATCGGCCCAACCGTGCCGGCGTACGCCTGCGCACCGGCAAGACCAATGTCATCAGCCTGGTGCTCAACACCGAGCACGAGATCATGAGCTTTGTCTCGGATATCATCTACGGCGTTTCCGAAGTCATTGCCGACACGCCCTATCATTTGATCGTGACGCCCTATTCGCGCTCGCAGGATCCGCTCGACCCGATCCGCTACCTCGTGGAAACCGGGTCAGCCGACGGCGTCATCATTTCGCGCACACAGCCAAACGATCCGAGGGCCCGTTATATGCTGGAGCGCGGCATCCCCTTTGCCACGCACGGTCGCACCGATATGGGGCTGATCCATCCTTATCATGATTTCGACAATTACGCTTTCGCAGCCGAGGCAGTGCGCCATCTGGCCGGCCTCGGCCGCCGCCGGCTGGCTCTGCTGGCGCCGCCTGTCGAGCTGACCTATCACGGCCACACGCTCGCCGGCTTTGCCGATGCGCTGAGCGAGGTCGGCGCCAGCGAGATCCCGTTCAACACCGTTTCGATCGATCATTCGATCGAGCAGATCAGAATGCGGACCGCGCAGCTGATGCGCCGCGATGTCAGGCCGGACGGTTTCATCAGCAGCGCCGCCGCCGCGACGCTCGCCATCGTCGCCGGCATCGAAGACGCCGGCCTCAAGCTTGGCCGCGATGTCGATGTGGTATCCAAACAATCGTCGGAGCTTCTGCACCTGTTTCGCAGCGAATTGCTGGTCGTCAACGAGAACTTCCGGCTGGCCGGCGCCGAGCTCGCCCGCTCGGTGCTGGGCTGGATCGGCGGCGCCGCACCCGGCACCCTGCAAAGCCTGAGCGAGCCGGGCGAAGTGCAGGCCTATCGCCGCCCCGACTAAAGCGGGGTATGTTCAAATTGAACTGGCATCCGGCTCCATCTAACTGTCTTAGCCACATTTCTGCGACGCCAAATGGTTCCACTTGGCTGCAAAATGCGCGCTGCTGACTGGCAGCTTGGGGCCGAAAGCTGTCCGTCCGATATGGGGACGAGATCACCATAAAGCGGCCGTAGGAGCACGCGGCAGTCACGTTTCGGGATTAAGGGGCTCATCACTCTTGATACCACGATGCAACAGCAGCTAGGACCGGCCATATTTGTTACGAATGGTGTCGATGTCGGATTGATCGCCCCGGTCTCGTCGTTCCAGAAAATGAAGGAGCAACGATATGTCTGAAAAGGAAATCTTGTCTGTCATCCGGGGCCAGGAAGACGCAACTGCCAAGGGGGACGCCCGCGCCAACGTCGATGCCATGGACCCGGATGTCGTGGTTTTCGATCTGCCGCCGCCGCTTGCCTTTCGAGGCGAACAGGCGCGCGACATCGAAGGGATAGATGCTTGGTTTGCAACTTGGCGCAACGGCGTCACCGTTCACATGGCTGACCCGCAGCTCATGATCGACGGCGATCTTGCAGTGGCCTTCGGGCTGTCGCGCATGACTGGCATTAAGACCGATGGCACAAAGGTCGACTCCTGGAGCCGGCGAACCATCGTGCTAAGGCGCATCGGCGGTTCTTGGAAAATCATCCACGAACATGCCAGCTTCCCTATGGCAATGGACGGAAGTGGGCGCGCTGTGACGGATCTCTTGCCGTAGTTCCGGAACGCCTAACGTCCTCAACAGGGATGTCGGCTTTCACGCGGCAAGGGTTCGTAGGTGAACGGTCGATTTGGCGGCCCGTTGCTGACAGTCAGCCTTGGCGCCGAGAGCGGACCTGCAGGTTAAGACTGCAAGTCTTCAATACGGACCGTGGTCGGTCGCATGCGAGATGAAGCTGTCGAGGGGCGATCGAGGATCGCCCTCACTGACCCTCCTGGGCAACTTGGGAGATACTAGCCGTCGGAGTAGGATCAAAGTTAGTCAGCTCACAGAACGTGGAAGAAGCAAAAGAACCCGGTTGCGGCGGAAGAAATTCCCCCTGGTGCTTCCATGCGAAGCAGATTTTGATCGTGTCGAAAGATTTTTGTTCTCGGCGTTCATCGATGCGGCCATCGACAAATACAAGAGAAATTATATGCGCGGTTGCATTTAGAGATTGAGGCTCTGCTTTCGCAGCCGTTGACACTGTCAAGAAAAGAGCCAGAGCGATGATGAGCTTGGTGCGATTCATGTCGTCCTCCGTTTCATCCGGTGCCGCCAGGATCGCTTGGAGGCGACGGCCGAATGGGCTATGCTAGGAGGCGCGCCAAGAGGGTGAAATGTCCCGAACGGCCCCTGAAATTGACCTGAAATCTGCTGAAACGGTCACGTTCCGCGGTTTTGTTTTTCTTGCGAACAGCAACGAACTCCGAACCGTGGAAGGCAAAGCGGTCAATCTTCGCAGCCAGTCCGTCGAAGTGCTCTCCGTGCTCGCGGCGCGACCAGGCGAAATCGTGTCCAAGGATGCGATGATGCAGGCGGTTTGGCCCGATACCTTCGTGACCGAAGACAGCCTCACTCAATGCATTGCCGATATTCGCCGCGCATTGGCGGACGACGCGCACGTGATCGTGGAAACCGTGCCTCGGAGAGGCTACCGACTGAATGCCGATCCGTCGGACGCGGCGGACCCAAACGCCGCAGCCGGCATGGAACGTGCCAAGACACGATTCTCGCAGCGCGGCTTCATTCTTGCTGCACTCGCTCTCGTTGCGGCGGCGATCGGCGCATACTACGGCGCGGAAGTATGGCGAGCCGCTCCCGTTCGTTCGAGCGACATGCCCAGGATTGCGGTCCTTCCCTTCGACGACATGAGTGCCGGTGCGGATAAGGGATATCTCAGCGATGCCGTTGCCGAGGGGATCATCACCGAGCTGGCGCGGAGCAAGACTTATGCCGTCATCGCGCGGAACTCGAGCTTCAGGTACCGCGATAAGCCCATCGACACCAGGCAGATCGGAGATGAACTCGGCGTCGACTACCTGCTCGAAGGCAGCCAGCAGAAGGCCGGAGACCGGCTGAAAGTGACCGCCCAGTTGCTGAATGCGCATGACGGATCGCATGTCTGGGCCAACACCTACAACCGGGAGATCGGCGATCTTTTCGTCGTCCAGGAGGAGATCATCCGCACGCTTGCGGCTCGGGTCGGGCAAAGGATCGAGCGACCCTTGCCACAGAGCGACGCCGCCCGGGTTAGCGCGCTCAGTTATCTCATGATGGGGTCTGCCGCGAACAAAAAGGATTTTTCTGCCGCGGGGAACGAACTGCTGCGGCAGCTCAGCCTCAAGGCGATTGAAGCGGATCCGAACTCCCAATTCGGCTTTATCGGGCTGGCCTGGTCCTATCGCTTTGACTCGGTATTCTGGCACAAGCAGGAAAACAACCCCGACGAGGCGTTGAAGCGGGCCGCAGAGTACGCCGACAAGGCCATCCTGCTCGCTCCGGACGATGCCAACGCGCATCAAATCCGCGCCCAAATCCATAGTGAAGCCGGCGAGATCGAGCAGGCCATTGCGCAGTTCGATCAGGCGATCGCCCTGAACCCCAGCGCCTCGAATATCCTCGAGGGCAGTGCGGCCCCGCTGCTCTTTGCCGGCCGCACCGACGAAGCGATCGATCGGATCGAGCAGGCCAAAGGCATCGATCCCTTCTACCCCGACTGGTACAACTGGGACATGGGCTGGGCGCTCTATGAAAAGAACGATTGCGGGGCTGCGCTAACGGCGATGCGGAAAATGTCCCCAATCCCGATCGGCGCACACCGAATGCTTGCGGGGATCTACGCTTGTCTGGGAAACCAGCGGGAGGCAAAGGAAGCGCTTGCGGTTTTCCTCAAAGACTCGCCCGGCGACTCCATCAGCAAACAACGCAAGCAGTGGGAGAAGAACTGGACCGCCCCCGGACCCCTCGAGCGCTGGATCGGACACATGCGGTTCGCGGGCTTGCCGGAGTGACGGCTGACCGTATGCGGCCCGGCAGAAGCCAATTGGCCGCAAAAAACCGTTGAAGCCTTTGTGTTGTGGGCGCTGGTTGCCCTCAAAGCAGGATCATCCTTCGCAAGAATATTGGAGGTGCGCTCGCACCCCAACTTCTGGAACGGGGCCGACGGCTGCCGTTCATCGGCGATGCCTCGAACTTCCGCAGATGGCGCAACCGCGACCTCCAAAATGGTCGCCAACAATGTCTGCTCTCAGGCAGTGGCAACAGTCACCTCAATGGCCGACATGAGGCGCAGTCCCGATGTCCAGATGGCGAACCGCCGGACCGGCCCGAGAACTCCCAACGGCGCGCTTGAGATCACCCGAGCGCGGCTCTACTAGTCCGAAAACCTCACGCTCACGCCGCGCTGCCGAAAATAGGCCTGCATCAACTTGCGCCCCGAGCGGTTGTTCTGCGCCAACTTGGTCGGATCGAACACCGCCTGTTTTATCCCTTCTCGTGTCAGCGCTGCTTTAAGCGTCGCGATATGTGCGTCGATGTCGGCATTGTCCGCCCGGAGGGAGGCATAGATACTTTCGGTCGCCTGGGCCACGGTCGGTTCGCTCACAGGTGTCGTCCTTTGGTTGGTTGAGCGGCGGCTTACCACAGATTCGCGGCTCCGCCGATGCCGATGAGACCGTCAATCGTCTCTACCGGCATAGCAGGTTCCTGGCGCGACCCGACACCCAGTTGGTCGCTGGAGATATCTGCTTTCTGGCAACCGCAAAATTGGGCTCTGCGTCCAAGTTCAGGCGCTACCCCGCCGCCCCATTCCCCCAGGGCCCATGGAAAGCGCCCTGCCCATCGATGCGCTCGAAGCCGTGCGCGCCGAAGAAATCGCGCTGCGCCTGGATCAGGTTCGAAGTGCCGCGGCCCTGCCGGTAACTGTCGAAATAGGCAAGCGCAGATGACAGGGCCGGCACCGGCGAGCCGGCTTCGGCCGCCCTTGCCACGACACGGCGAAGCGACGGATGTGCCTCCTGCATCAACGAGACGAAAGCCGGCGCCATCAGCAGGTTGGTGGCTGCGCCGCCGGCGCCGAAGGCCTCCGCCATCGTATCGAGCAATTGCGAGCGGATGATGCAGCCGGCCCGCCAGATCTTGGCGATGACCGGCATCGGCAGGTTCCACTTGAATTCCTGCGATGCGCCGCTCATCACCGCGAAGCCTTGCGCGTAGGCGGCGATCTTGCCGGCAAACAGCGCCAGTTCGAGATCGCCGAGCAGGGCGTCCCTATCTCCGGAAATCTTGCTCACGCCGCCGCCATAAACCTTTTCGGCGGCAAGCCGCTCGTCCTTGATCGACGATAGCACGCGTGCCGCCACAGCCGCTTCGATCGCGGTGGCCGGGATGCCGAGCTGCTGCGCCTCGATCACCGACCATTTGCCGGTGCCTTTCTGGCCGGCGCGGTCGAGGATGATGTCGACCACCGGTTTGCCGGTCTTGGGATCGTCGGCAGCCAGCACCTTGGCGGTGATCTCGATCAGGTACGAATTGAGCCGGCCCGTGTTCCACTGCGAAAACACCTCGGCGATTTCTTTCGGCCCCGTGCCTAGCCCGTCGCGCAAGATGCCGTAGATCTCGGCGATCATCTGCATGTCGGCATATTCGATGCCGTTGTGGATGGTCTTCACGAAATGGCCGGCGCCGTCGGTGCCAAGCCACGCCGCGCAAGGCTCGCCCTTGAACTTGGCCGAGATCGCGGTCAGCACCTTTTCGACGCGCTTCCAGGACTCTTCGGTGCCGCCGACCATGATCGAGGGACCGTGGCGGGCGCCCTCCTCGCCGCCGGACACGCCCATGCCGATGAAGGTCAGGCCCGAATCGGTAAGCTCCGAGAAGCGCCGCATCGTGTCGCGGAAATTGGCATTGCCGGCGTCGATGACGATGTCGTTGGCCGACAGCACGCCGCGCAATGCCGCGATCTGCTCGTCGACCGGCTTGCCGGCCAGCACCATGATGATGATCGGCCGCGGCGGCCGGATCGCGGCGGCCAGTTCCTCGAGGCTATAGCAAGGCACCACCCTATCCCTGAGCGCGCCGGCATTTTCGACAAAGGCATCGGTGCGCGCCGCGGTGCGATTGAAGACGGCGATGCGGTGCCCCTTCTCGGCGATATTGAGCGCCAGGTTGGAGCCCATCGTGCCAAGGCCGATCAGGCCGATTTCGGCTTTTTCCATTGTTTCTTCCCTGCTTTCGGATCTTGTTGCTTTGAGCCGCGATTGATGACGATGATTGACGGGCCTTCAATGCCGCGTCAACCGCCTCGCCGAATTGTGTTGCGTGGACCGGCGCTCTCGTCACGGCCTGATGTCGATCGGCGCCTCTATCTTCACCATCTCGAAATCCGAGACCAGGATATCGAGCCGCGCCGTCCACCGGCCGGCGACCGGAATGACGAGATCGTCGACGCGCCAGGTGCCGTCGCCAAGCCTCGTCGCCGGGCGCTTGATGGGTTCGATGCCGGAATCGGGCTTTGATAGCACCAGCGTCACCTGCTTTGCGTCGAGCGGGCCGAAATCGCCGGTCATGATGAAGATCGAAGCGGCAACAGGCCCGGCATGGCCGGGCACAATGCTGAGCTCGGCCATCGCCTGCAGCGTGTGGATATGCACCGATGCCGGCTGTGCCGCGGCGATCGCCAGCGCGCGCGGCGGCGGCGTGAAGCGCCATCCGGCGGCAACGCCGAAGATCGCCAGCACGATCAGCACCTCGATGGCGATCGAGCGGGCCAGCCGCCGCTGGACTTCCGTTTCGCCCGCCTCAGCCGGGGCCGTAAGCTTGAGGCGATTGACGGCGGCGAGCGTGAACAGGAAGACGAGCAGCACCAGCTTGAGCAGCAGCAGCCGGCCGTAAGCGGTATGGACAAGCGCCGACGGCGTTTGCACCTGGATGACGGCGAGCACGATGCCGGCTGCCGCAAGCACGGCCACGACGAACAGGATCGCTCGCGAAAACCGGCGCAGCAACGGCCCGGCTTTGTGCGGCTGCCGTTTCAAGGCAAGACCGAGCGGCGCCAGCGCCCCGGCCCAGATCGCGATACCAGTGGCATGCAGAAACACCATCGGCCGGGTCAGCCATTGCGGCTCGGCGGCACTGGCATGGCCGCTGGCGGCAAGTGCTGCGCCGACGCCAACCAGTCCGGCCAAGGCCAGCGGCTTTGCGTCGGCGTGCGGCACCACCAGCGATAACAGGCCAAGGCCGAGCGCCATCAGCGCGATCAGCACCGTCCAGCCGAAGCTGGTGCCGAGCCCGGTCTGCCAGATGATCGGCTGCGCCAGCCGGGCAAGCGGCGCACCGAGTGCATCCAGCCCCTGGAAACCGAGCGACAGGGGTGCGGCGGCCAGCCCGCACAGGATCGCAGCGACGATCAGGCGCTGGCCGGGTCGCCCGCCTTGCGCCAGCCAGGCCAGCGCAAAGGCACCGCCGACGCCGAAAAACAGGCCGATATACAGAAAGACCTTGCCGATCCAGATCGCGGTTCGAAGCGTCCGGTCGACGGCTTCGGAGGCGGCCGGCGCGGCACTCGGTGCACCGACCGAGAACAGCACCGAGCCGCCGACCGGATGCCCGTCGGCGGAAATCACCCGCCAGCTCAGCACATGCGTGCCGGATTTCAGCGCCTGCGGATTGTCGATCTCGACGGTCTGGCCGCTGAGCCGGAAGGAGGTCAGCGGGATCGACGTGCCGTCGGGCCGCACCAGCGTCAGCACCAGCGGCGAAACCGGTTCGCTGAAGGTCAGCGACATCTGCGACGGGCTCTGCGCCAGCACCGCACCATCAGCCGGCTCGGCCTTGATCAGCGCCGCATGGGCGAAGGCCGGACCAGGCATGGCAATTACGGCGAGCAGCACGATGGCGGCAAGCAGGCCAGCCACAAGCCGGCCAGAATAGTTGCCGGCCATGCAAGCTTGCCGCAGGAAGGATGCCGCGCTCATCTCACCGCCAAGAGCAGCGGCGCGCTCATCCGCCAAAGCGCGCCGCCGGAGCTCACTTCTTCGGCAGCAGCTTGAGGCCGGGCGCCGGAAATTCCAGCGCGTCCTCAGCCTGCCCGGCCGCCGGGATCTCGATCCAGCGATCGGCAACGCCGTCACATTCCTGCACCACCGGGAAATGCAGCGTCTGGCCTGCCGGCAGGTCGGACGCCAGCGTCGCGCGAAAGACGAATTCGTCGTAGAACTCGTCCGGCAGGCTGCCGGCGCTCCAGTCGATCTCCTTAACGCCGCTGGTCACTGCCTGGCCGTAGAGCTGGTAGGACTTCTCGTATTTGCCGTTCTTGACCTGCAGCGTCCAGCCTGGCTTCGGCATCGGTTTGACCGAAAGCACCCCTTCCGGGATCTGCACGCGCAAGGCGGTCGTTGCCTTGCCCTCGCAGCCATGCGGCACCCGAAGAACCGCCTTGTAGGTCGAGCCCACCGCCGCCTCCGGCGTTTCGAGCGTGATGTGGGCAAAGGCCGCGCTGGTCCCGAGGACAAGAAGCACGCAGCCGGGCAAAAGCGATTTCTTCATGATGCTACCTCTCGAAGCGGCCAAGTCAGTCGTCGTCCTGGGGCGCCGCGCTGCCGATGCCTTGCACGGCGAATTCAATCTGCACGGGCCCGGCTTTTTCGAAGGTCAGCGTGGCGGAGAACATTTCGCCCTCCTTGGGCTGCCGCTTCAAATCCCTGAACATCAAATGATAGCCGTTGGGCGCCAATGCGACCTTGCCGCCGGCCGGGATTTCGAGGCCGCCGGTGACCGGCCGCATGGTCATGACGCCATTGCTGACGCCCATCTCGTGCAGTTCGGCCTTGGCCGAGATGTCGGAGGTGATCGACAGCAGGCGATCCGGCGCACTGCCGGTGTTGGTGATGGTGAAGTAGCCGCCGGCTACCTTGGCACCGGCTGGTGTGGCGCGCGACCAGGGGTGCCCGATCTCGAGATCGCCAAGCTTGAACTCATGTGCCAACACCGTCTGGGCGCTGGCGAACAGGAGGGCAATAACGCAAAGGGCGACGCCGAGACGCTGCTCGAAACCACCCAGTGCGAAGCGCCTGCGGCTGGATGCGGCAGCGCGAAAAGAGTGAGACATGATTGCTCCGTGGACTTTAATGGGGGATCGCGCCGATGGCCGGTCGCGAACGATGTCGATAAACGCGCCGGCAAAGCGTTGCGCGGCGCCAACCAGAACGGATCAGGCCGTCGCCGGTGGTGCGCGCGGATTGGACGGAGTGCGGGCGCGGGCGAAATCGCGATGCCGGAAGGCCGGCAGGACAAAGGCGATGGTTTCGACGGAAAGGCTGCGAGCCAGGCTCCCGGCGGCACCGGGCGGCGCGTAGATCGCCGAGACGAGGTTGCAACCAAGCATGCAGCAAGCCGGCATGTGCTGCTGATGCGGATCGCCGGCGGGGAGTTGCGCCGCGCCGTCATGGGTGCAGATCGTGTTGCCGAAAGCATCGAATTGCGAGGCGTTCGGCTCGACGCCGGAAGCAAACGCGCCGAACATCGACTGGAGCACGAAAAGCCACGCCGCGGCGAATGCGACCGGCATGCTCCATCGTCTCCGGCGTATGGTCAAGAACCAGCCTCTTCACGCAGCAACGTCAGCTCTCTAGCACGGAGCCGGCGGCCGGAAAATCGCCAAAACGTTGCTGCGGCAACGCAACACAATCACGCGCGCAGCGGCTGCCTGCCCTCCGGGATCGACGTTAGCAGCGTGTGGCGGGCCGATTTCAGGTGCTTGCGGCAGGCGGCGTCGACCTTGGCGAGATCGCGCGACTTGAGCGCAGCGATATAGGCGAGATGCTCCTGGACCGCGACTTCGTTGCGCTCACGCTCCTGCGCCTTGTTCCACTGGTAGTGGTAGTGGAAGATCATGGCGATGACATCGTAGAAATCGACGATGAAGCGGTTGTGCGACGCCCGGTGGATCAGCCGGTGAAAGCGCTCGTCAAGCTCGGAGAATTCGTTGAAACGCACGGCAATCTCCCGTGCCAGCCGGTGATGCTCGTCTTCCAGGCGGTCGAGGTCGGCCCACACCGGGCTATCCTCGGGCAGAGCGGCAAAGGCTGCGGCCGAGCGCAGTTCGAACATCTCGCGGATTTCGGTCAGCTCCAGCGCGAAGGCGCGGGTAAAGCCTTTCAGCACCCAGTGGCTGTTGCGGCGCTTCTCGATCAGCCCAAAGCGCGAGAAGCGGATCAGGAATTCGCGCACGCTGGTGGTGCCGACGCCGATCTCGCGCGCCAGTTCGAGCTCGTTGATCTGCATGCCGGCTTCGGCACCGCTGGCAAGCAGCCGCCGCATGAAGGAGCGCTCGATGATCTCGGCCAGCGTGTCGGTTTCTTCCTCAGGGAAGAAATCGTCCGGCCGCGGTTCGCGCAGAACCGTCTTGCTGCGCTTGTTCCAGTCGATCAGCCCGGTTTCTTCCATGCGCGCAAGGATGGTGCGGACCGTCGTGCGGCTGACGCCGAGCAGCGTGCCCAGCTCCGGCTCCGAAGGCAGGCTCCTGGTTTCGTCGAGCAGCCTCAGACCGCGATTATAGGCATCCTTGTAAACGTTGTTGCTCTTCGACATCCCCTGCCCCGTGGCGCGCCGCCGTTTGCGTCCGACGTGAAGCGTTTCTCGTGCATGAAACCGGTACCGCTTCGGAAAACATCATGCGCAACGCTAGTTTTGGCTGTAGAGCCTACTTCACGCATCCAAAAGACGCGTCGCGCTCTGGCGAAAAAACAATTGACGCAAAAATGTTTTTTCACGATAAAAGACATTATATGTTAAGAGCCGCGTGTCAATCCGCTCGCGCACCCAGGAACACACCCAGGAAGCTCCCGTGAACGCCGCAAACAGCATTCTTCTGTCTCCCGCCGACAATGTCGCGGTCGCCAATGGCCGCATCGAGATCGGCACCGTGCTGCCGGGCGGCGCCGTCGCCGCCGCAGTGATCGAGCCGGGCCACAAAGTGGCGATCAAGCCGATTGCGGCCGGCGAGGCCGTGGTCAAATACGCCCAGGCGATCGGCCGCGCCACGCAGGACATCGCGCCCGGCGAGCATGTCCATTCGCACAATCTGGTTTTCGAAAGCGGCCGTTTGCCCGTGGTGCCGCCGAGCGAAGCGGTGCATGCGACCGAGGCCGACCGCGCCCGCACCTTCATGGGCTACCGCCGCGCCGACGGCCGCGCCGGCACGCGCAACTTCGTCGGCATTCTCGCCAGCGTCAATTGCTCGGCCACCGTCTGCCACGCCATCGCTGACGCGGCGAACCGCACGCTTCTGCCGCAATATCCCGGCATCGACGGCTTCGTCCCGATCGTCCACGGCCAGGGCTGCGGCATGAGCGCCACCGGCGACGGCATGATGGTGCTGCACCGCACGCTGGCCGGCTACGCCCGTCATCCGAATTTTGGCGGTGTGCTGATGGTCGGGCTCGGCTGCGAGGTCAACCAGCTCACCCTCTATGGCCAGAAGGGCGTTGCGGCGGGAAAACGCCATTTCAACATCCAGGAAGCCGGCGGCTCGCGCAAATCGGTCGAGAAGGCGTTGGTCGTGCTGGCCGAGATTGCCGAAGAGGTCGGCAAGCTTCAGCGTGAGCCGATCCCGGTCAGCGAGATCGTCGTCGGCCTGCAATGCGGCGGCTCCGACGGTATGTCCGGCATCACCGCCAATCCGGCGCTGGGTGCCGCGGTCGACATCCTGGCCGGCGTCGGCGGCATCGGCATCCTTTCCGAGACGACGGAGATCTACGGCGCCGAGCACCTGCTTGCCTATCGCGCCGCAACACCCGAGATCGCCGCCAAGCTCGACGGCTACGTGAAATGGTGGGAAGACCACGTCGCCAAGCATGGCGCATCCATCGACAACAATCCCTCACCGGGCAACAAGCGCGGCGGCCTGACCACCATCCTGGAGAAGTCGCTCGGCGCGGTCGCCAAGGGCGGCCAGACGCCGCTCAACGGCGTCTTCGGCTATGCCGAAAAGGTCACCGGGCACGGGCTGGTGTTCATGGACACGCCCGGCTACGACCCGGTCTCGGCCACCGGCCAGGTGGCGGGCGGCGCCAATGTCATCGTCTTCACCACCGGCCGCGGCTCCTGCTTCGGCTGCCGGCCGACGCCGTCGATCAAGGTCGCCAGCAACTCGACCATGTACCACACCATGGAAGAGGACATGGACGTGAATTGCGGAGTCATCGCCTCGGGCGAAAAGACCATCGCCGGCATGGGCCGCGAGATCTTCGAGCTGATCGTCGAGACGGCTTCGGGCCGCAAGACCAAGAGCGAGGAGTTCGGCTACGGCGACAACGAGTTCGTGCCGTGGCACCTCGGAGCGACGCTCTAAGCCAGTCGCAGACACCTGACGTGATCGCCAGGTGTCACAGTTCGTACACCCCAAAAAAGAATGAACATTCCATATTGACTGAGTGATGGAATTAATATTCCATGCAGCATATTGGAGGAGATTGGCAGCGGAGTTCCGACAGAGCAAGCTTTCCCGCCGAGCCATTCGAAGCGGCCATCAAACATCGCTTGCGCCGACCGAGATGATGCACTATCAAAATGCGGTAAATGTTTTTTATTGATAAAGTTCCGTTTGGGCCGCGCCATCCGAATGGAGCTTCCGTAACATTCACCGGGCGACTTAGGGAGGACTCCTAATGAAATTCGTGACCAGCATTCTCAATCGCCGCGCCTTCGTGGCACTCACGGCCGCCTCGATGCTTGCCGGCGTGATGCATTCGGCACCGGCATCCGCGGCTGACGCGACCATTCCGATCATCGTCAAGGATACTACGTCCTTCTACTGGCAGATCGTTCTGGCCGGCGCCCGTAAGGCCGGCAAGGATCTCGGCGTCAACGTGCCGGAACTCGGCGCCCAGGCCGAGACCGACGTCAACGGCCAGATTTCGATCCTCGAAAATGCCGTCGCCGGCAACCCGGCCGCCGTCGTCATCGCGCCGACCGAAGCCAAGGCGCTCGGCAAGCCGATCGACGAGGCCGCCACCAAGGTCAAGATCATCGGTATCGACTCCGGCGCCGACTCCAAGGCCTTCACCTCGTTCCTGACCACCGACAACATCCAGGGCGGCCGCGTCGCCGCTGACGGCCTTGCCGCAGCCATCGGCGAAGCCAATGGCGGCAAGATTGAGGGCGACGTCGCCCTGATCACCGCGCTTCCGGGCGCCGGCTCGCTCGAACAGCGTGCCCAGGGCTTCAAGGAACAGCTCGCCGCCAAATATCCGGGCCTCAAGCTGGTCGCCGACAAATACGCCGACGGCCAGGCCACCACCGGCCTCAACATCGCCACCGACCTGATCACCGCCAACCCCAACCTCAAGGGCATTTTCGCCTCCAACCTGATCATGGCGCAGGGCGTCGGTCAGGCGATCGCCGAGAACAGCCTCGCAGGCAAGGTCGGGCTGGTCGGCTTCGACAGCGACGAGAAGCTGATCAAATTCCTCAACGACGGCGTCATTTCGGCTCTCGTCGTCCAGGATCCGTACCGGATGGGCTATGACGGCATCAAGACGGCGCTCGCCGCCTCGAAAGGCGAGAAGGTCGAGGCCAATGTCGACACCGGCGCCAATTTGGTCACCAAGGCCAACATGAAGGATCCGAAGATCGACGCGCTGCTCAATCCGAAGCTCGACTGAGGATCGCCGCAAGTGAACTGTTTCCGGGGCCTTTTCGCCCCGGAAACATCCCACTCGTGCCAATCGCGAGGCCAATCTTTGGGGGCCAATCTGGGAGGATTGTCATGATGTCGACGGCGCAGGAACTCCATCCGGCCCCAACGCTGGAACCGGGCAGGACCATTCTCGAACTGCAAGGGCTGGAAAAGCGCTATCCCGGCACCCACGCGCTGAAGCCTGTCGACCTCGCCTTCAAGGCCGGCGAGATCCACGCCATCGTCGGCGAGAACGGCGCCGGCAAATCCACCCTGATCAAGCTTCTGACCGGCGTCATGCCGCGCACCTCCGGCGACGTCATCTGGGAGGGCAAGCCTGCCGCATTGGCAACGCCGCATGAGGCGATGGCGCTCGGCATCAATGCCGTGCATCAGGAAGTCGTCCTGTGCCGCCATCTCACCGTCGCCGCCAACATGTTCCTCGGCGAGGAGGATGCACGTTTCGGCATCCTGCAGCAGCGGGCGATGGTCAGGCAGGCGCAGAAGATCATCGACGATCTCGGCTTCGACCTGCCGGCGCATGTCATGCTGGGTGACCTGACCATCGGCCAGCAGCAACTGATCGCCGCCGCCCGCGCCACCGTGCGCGGCACCAAATTCCTGATCTTCGACGAACCGACCGCCTACCTCACCCGCAAGGAGGCCGACCAGCTGTTCACGCTGATCCGCCGGCTGAAGGGCGAAGGCGTCACCATCATCTACATCAGCCATCGCATGGAAGAAGTGTTCGAGCTCGCCGACCGCGTCTCGGTGCTGCGCGACGGCACGCTGGTCGGCACCAGGAATATCGCCGAGACCAATGACGCCGAGCTGGTCAAGATGATGATCAACCGCTCGATCGAGCAGGTCTACCACAAGGAGCATTTCACCCCCGGCGCGATGCTTGTAGAAACCAGGAACCTGTCCGGCAAGGGTTTCGAAAATGTCTCGATGTCCGTCCGCGCCGGCGAGATCGTCGGCCTCTACGGCCTGATCGGCGCCGGCCGCAGCGAGTTCGTCACCACGCTCTATGGCCGGCACCGCAAATCGGCCGGCCAGATCCTGTGGGAGGGCAAGGAGGTCAAGGTCAATTCCGAACATGACGCGATCAGGCTCGGCATGGCGCTGGCCCCGGAAAGCCGCCGCGACCAGGGCCTCTGCCTCAACCTGCCGGTCGGGCTCAACCTCAATCTGCCGATTTACAAGCGCATCTCGAATAATCTGCTGATCTCCCGCGCGCAGGAAAAGGCGCAAGCCGATCGCCAGATCGCCGACCTGCGCATCAAGACGCCGACGCGCGGCGCGCTGGCCTCCAGCCTGTCCGGCGGCAACCAGCAGAAGATCGTCATCGGCAAATGGCTCGCCCATGGCGCCAAGCTGTTCATCTTCGACGAGCCGACTGTCGGCGTCGATGTCGGCACCAAGGCCGAGATCTACCGCCTGTTTGGCGCGCTGCTGTCCAAGGGAGCCGGCATCATCCTGATCTCGTCCTACCTGCCGGAGGTCTATGAGCTCGCCGACACGCTGCACGTGTTCCGGCGCGGCAAGCTGGTGGCCACGCATGGGTTTCGTACCGCTGACCACGAGGAGATCCTCACCCAGGCGCTGGCCGAGAAACAAGAAAAACCGGGAGGACGGATATGAGCACCGAGGCGATCGCTGTCGAAAGGCCGAAACGCAATTACAACGCCCTGTTCGGGCTGACACTGCTGGCGCTGCTGGTTCTTTTGTGGGTCATCCTGTCGGTGGCGACGCCGAGCTTCGCCTCCGCCAACAACATCTCCAACCTGTTGCGGCAAGGGTCGATGATCGCCATCCTGGCGGTCGGCCAGACCTTCGTCATCATCACCGGCGGCATCGACCTTTCCGTCGGCGCCGTGGTCGGCTTCGCCACCGTCATCGTCGCGATGCTGATCAACGCCGGCACACCGGTTTTCCTCGCCATCCTGATCACCTTGCTGGTCGGCGTCGCCATCGGCATGTTCCATGGCTTCGGCATCGTCAAGATGGGCCTGCCGCCCTTCATCATCACCCTGGCAACGCTGACCTCGCTGCGCGGCATCGGCCTGTTGATGACCAACGGCAACTCGATCTCGATCAACAACGACGCCTTCCAGACGTTCTCGCGCAGTTCCTTCGTCGGCGTCCCCAATCTGTTCTGGATGGTGATCCTGGTCGGCATCCCGGCCTACATCTTCCTGCACCACAGCCGCTGGGGCCGCTATCTGTTCTCGGTCGGCTCCAACGCCGAGGCGTCGCGTCTGTCGGGCGTCAACGTCCAGCGCACCATCTACATGGCCTACACGCTGTCCGGGCTGTGCGCGGCCTTCGTCGGCGTGCTGCTTGCCTCGCGCATCGGCATCGGCAATCCGACGCAGGCCGAGGGCTGGGAATTGCAGGCGATCGCCTCCTCGGTGATCGGCGGCACCTCGTTGTTCGGCGCTGTCGGCTCCGTGCACGGGCCGCTGCTCGGCGCCTTCATCCTTGCCACCATCAACAACGGCGCCAATCTGCTTAACGTCAACGCCTTCTGGCAGCGCATCATCACCGGCGTGCTGATCATCGTCATAGTCTATTTCGACGGGCTGCGCCGCCGCGGCAAATAGATCGCCTCCCAACAGCCGGCCTCGCGACAGCAGAGCCGGCGGTGCCATGAACCGACTGGATTGAAGCATGAAAGCCGTCGTCTGCCGCTCGCCCGGCGAACTTGTCCTCGAAGATCGCCCGGCGCCTGGCGCGCCGCCCGCCGGCTGGGCGCTGGTCGCCGTCAGCCATGTCGGCATCTGCGGCACCGACTATCACATCTTCGAAGGCAAGCACCCGTTCCTCGCCTATCCCCGCATCATGGGCCACGAGGTTTCCGGCACCGTGATCGAGGTTGGCGAGGACGTCGATCTCGCCGTCGGCGAAGCGGTGATCGTCAATCCCTATCTCGCCTGCGGCAAATGCATCGCCTGCCGGCAAGGCAAGCCCAATTGCTGCATCAGGATCGAGGTGCTCGGCGTCCACCGCGACGGCGCCATGTGCGAGCAGCTCCTGGTGCCGGCGCAAAATCTTTATCCGGCAAACGGCCTGTCGCTGGCCGATGCCGCCGCCGTCGAATTCCTGGCGATCGGCGCCCATGCCGTGCGGCGCTCGCTGGTTGATCCAGGTGCGCGCACGCTGGTCATCGGCGCCGGCCCGATCGGGCTCGGCACGGCGCTGTTCGCCCGCATCGCCGGGCTCGACGTGACGCTGCTCGACATGAGTGCGGAGAGGCTGGGTTTCGCCGAAAGCGAACTCGGCTTCGCGACCCTCGACGGCTCGCGAGGCACCGCTGCCGACCTGGTGCGGGAAGCAACCGGCGGCGACGGCTTCGATGTGGTCTTCGACGCCACCGGCAGCACCCGGTCGGTGCAGTCGGCCTTCGCCCATGTCGCGCATGGCGGGGCGCTGGTCCTGGTCAGCGTCGTCAAGGACGACATCGCCTTTTCCGATCCCGAATTCCACAAGCGCGAGATGATGCTGATCGGCAGCCGCAACGCCCTGCGTGCCGATTTCGACCATGTCGCCGCCTCGATCCGCAACGGCGCGGTGCCGCTGGCAAAGCTGGTCACCCACCGCACCACGCTTGGCGAGACGCCGCGTGACCTCGCCCGCTGGGCGCATGAGAAGTCCGGCCTGATCAAGGCTGTCATTCAGGTCGGATGATGCCAGGGCTGGCGCATCTCAGAGCGCCGACAGTTTGAGCTCGATCCGCTCGGCCGGGAAGCGCGACTCCGAAAACTGTATCGGCTGACCGTCGGGCGTGACGTTGACGGCGACCGTCACCAGCACGATGGCGCCGGGCTGCAGCTCGAGGTCGGCAAGGTCGGCGGCATCCGCATGGCGCGCCGACAGCACTGTCGATTGCCGGAGATAGTCGTCGATGCCGAAACGTGCCAGCGATGCCGTGATCGAACCGGTTTCCGCCATGGCGGCATCGATGCCGGCAAAGCGCCTGGCATCGAACCAGCCGGCAGCGCGGGACACCGGCATTCCATCGGCTTCGCCGCGCGTTTCCAGGCGTATCACATCGGCCCCCTTCGCAAGGCCTAAGCCCTCTGCGACACGACGGTTGGCCGGCTCGACCGATGACGCGAGCAAGGTGATATGCCGCTCGGACGCCTGTCCTTGCAATCCCTCCGAAAAGCGGGTGCGCGCGCCGATCGGATAGGACAGCCGCCTGCGCGAAAGCACGAAGGTGCCGCGCCCCTGCTCCGCCCTGAGCACACCCTCCTGCACCAGCGCTGCGATGGCGCTGCGCACCGTATGGCGGTTGACGCCATAGCGTTCGGCCAACGCGATCTCGGGCGGCAGCGCGGCATTCTCGGGAAAATCGCCGACGGCGATCGAATGCAGGATCTGGTCGGCGATCTGCCGCCACAGCGCGACACCGCTGCGCCGCTCGATGCTGCTGGGCTGCCCGATCATTTCCGCCCCCGATCTTTTTGCCCCAGACATTTTCCTCGTGTCATGCACTCGTCATGGACACGCATTAGAAAATAGATATAATTTGTATAATTGTCTATATCAATAGACAAATGAACGCAGACGAGGAGCACCGGCCATACGAGGACGGGAAGTGCGAGAGCAGGCCGAGCGCAAGGCCTTGATGGCGACGCTGGCCCAATCGGCCGGCGACGATATCGTCCGCCTCTGGGACGAAGCCGGCCTGCCTTCTGAGGCGGAACTTCTGCGTGGCCCCGAAACCGGCTTGGTTACCGTGCGTGGCAGCATTGGCGGCGGCGGCGCGCCCTTCAATGTTGGCGAGGCGACGGTCACCCGCGCCACGGTGCGGCTTGCGTCCGGCCATGTCGGCCACTGCTATGCGCTCGGCCGCGACAAGCAGAAGGCAAGGCTGGCGGCAATCGCCGACGCGCTCTGGCAGGATCCTGCCTACCGCAACGAGGTCGAGACCAGGATCGTCGCGCCCTTGCAAGCGGCACTGGCCAAGGCGCGTGACCAGCGCCGCGCCGAGACGGCGGCGACCAAGGTCGATTTCTTCACCATGGTGCGCGGAGAAGACTGATGGACGCTGCTGTGCAATCGATCGAAGGCGGCTTTGCCGACCCGGTGTTCAACGCCCAGACCGTATTCCGTGTCGTCATGGACGCGATGGTGCGCCCGGGCAGCGTGCAGCCGCTGCCGGCCCTCGCCCAGCCGCCGGCGCCGCTATCGGTCACCGCCGGCGCCATTGCGCTGGCGCTGTGCGACAACGACACGCCGCTCTGGCTCGACCTGGTTTTGCAGGGGTCGGCGGCGATGAAATCCTGGCTTGGCTTCCATACCGGCGCGCCGCTGGCCAACACCCCGGCCGACGCGCATTTCGCGCTGATCGCCACGCCGGCCGAGATGATGGCGCTCGACGGCTTTTCGCAAGGCACCCAGGATTATCCCGATCGCTCCACGACGCTGATCCTCGAGGTCGGCGATCTCGTCTCCGGCGCTCCGCTGCTGCTCGAAGGCCCCGGCATCGAGACGACGGCGACGATCGCGCCGGCGCAAATGCCGCGTCATTTCGTCGAGCAATGGAAGCAGAACAACCAGCGCTTTCCGCGTGGCGTCGACGTCATCCTCGCCACCACCGACGCAATTGCCTGCCTGCCGCGTACGACGCGCATCAAGATCATGGAGGCGTAGCATGTACGTCGCGGTAAAGGGTGGCGAAGCGGCCATTCGCAATGCTCACAAACTGCTCGCCGACCGCCGGCGCGGCGATCGTTCGGTGCCCGCACTTCGGCTCGACCAGATCGTCGAGCAGCTGGCGCTCGGCGTCGACCGAGTGATAAGCGAAGGTTCGCTTTATGATCGCGAACTGGCGGCACTCGCCATCGTCCAGGCGCGCGGCGACATGATCGAGGCGATCTTCCTGGTTCGCGCCTATCGCACCACGCTGCCGCGTTTCGGCTACACCAGGGCGATCGACACCGGCACGATGCTGGTCGAGCGGCGCGTGTCGGCGACCTACAAGGACCTGCCCGGCGGCCAGCTGCTCGGCCCGACCTTCGACTACACCCACCGGCTGCTCGATCCCGAGCTTGCCGCCGGCGGCGATGTCGCCGAACCGGAACAGCGTGCAGGCGAAGCGGAGGCGATGCCGCGCGTCTCGGCCATCCTCGCCCGCGAAGGCCTGATCGAGCCCGACGGCGACATGCCTGGGGATCATGTCCCCGGCGACATCACCCGCGAGCCGCTCGAATTCCCGATGGCGCGTGACATCCGCCTGCAGGCGTTGTCGCGCGGCGACGAGGGGTTTCTGCTGGCGCTCGGCTATTCCACCCAGCGCGGCTACGCGCGCAACCATCCCTTCGTCGGCGAGGTTCGCATCGGCGAGGTCGAACTGGAACTGGACGTGCCGGAACTGCCCTTTGCCGTGCCGCTCGGCAGCATCCGCGTCACCGAATGCCAGATGGTCAACCAGTTCAAGGGCTCGGCCAAGGCGCCGCCGCAATTCACCCGCGGCTACGGCCTCGTCTTCGGCCAGAGCGAGCGCAAGGCGATGGCCATGGCGCTATGTGACCGCGCTCTACGCGCCTCGGAACTCGGCGAGGACGTCGTCTCCGCCGCGCAGGACGAGGAGTTCGTCATCTCGCATTCCGACAATGTCCAGGCGACCGGCTTCGTCGAGCATCTGAAGCTGCCGCACTATGTCGACTTCCAGGCCGAGCTCGACCTCGTGCGCCGCATGCGCGCCGAGCATGATGCCCGCGAAAACGCCGGCAAGGGCGAAGAGAAGAGGGAGGCAGCGGAATGAGTGCACAACCAGCGGATATAGCCACCTACAACTTCGCCTATCTCGACGAGCAGACCAAGCGGATGATCCGCCGCGCCATCCTCAAGGGCATCGCCATTCCTGGCTATCAGGTGCCGTTCGCCTCGCGCGAAATGCCGATGCCCTATGGCTGGGGCACCGGCGGCGTCCAGGTCACCGCTTCGATCATCGGCCCGGATGATGTGCTCAAGGTCATCGACCAGGGCGCCGACGACACCACCAATGCGGTTTCGATCCGCGCCTTCTTCAAGAAGGTCGCCAATGTCGCCGTCACCACCGAGACGGCCAAGGCGACCGTCATCCAGACCCGCCACCGTATCCCCGAACACCCTTTGGCGGCCGGTCAGGTGCTGGTCTACCAGGTGCCGATCCCCGAACCGCTGCGCTTCCTCGAGCCACGCGAGACGGAGACGCGCAAAATGCATGCGCTGGAGGAGTATGGTCTGATGCATGTAAAACTCTACGAGGATATCGCCAGGCACGGCCGCATCGCCACGACCTATGCCTATCCGGTCAAGGTCGAGGGCCGCTATGTGATGGATCCCTCGCCGACACCGAAGTTCGACAATCCGAAGATGCACCGTTCGCCGGCTTTGCAATTGTTCGGCGCCGGCCGCGAAAAGCGCATCTATGCACTGCCGCCCTTCACCGATGTGGTCAGTCTCGACTTCGAGGATCATCCGTTCGAGGTACAGACCTTCGACCAGCCCTGCGCACTGTGCGGGGCCGAGAACGTTTATCTCGACGAGGTCATCCTCGACGACCATGGCGGCCACATGTTCGTCTGCTCCGATACCGATCATTGCGAGAAGCGGCGCGAACAAGGCCATCGCGGCCACCTTGCGCCTGAAACCCCTCTTGCCCTGGAAAAAACGGAGCCGGCGCAATGACCGACGAACCGCTGCTGCGCGTCTCGGCGCTGTCCAAATTCTACGGCTCGCGCGTCGGCTGTGAAAACGTCACCTTCGATTTGTGGCCGGGCGAGGTGCTGGCGGTGGTCGGCGAATCCGGTTCCGGCAAGACGACGCTGCTCAACTGCCTGTCGACGCGGCTGCTGCCCTCTTCAGGCGCCGCCAGCTATCGGATGCGCGACGGCCAGTTCCGCGAACTCTATCGCATGAGCGAGGCCGAACGCCGCTTCCTGATGCGCACCGATTGGGGCTTTGTCCATCAGAACCCCGCCGACGGGCTGCGCATGACGGTGTCGGCCGGCGCCAATGTCGGCGAGCGGCTGATGGCGGTCGGCGACCGTCACTATGGCAGAATCCGTGCGACGGCGGTCGACTGGTTGTCGCGTGTCGAGATCGACGAAGACCGCATCGACGACGAGCCGCGCGCCTTTTCCGGCGGCATGCGCCAGCGCCTGCAGATCGCCCGCAACCTCGTTACCGGCCCACGGCTGGTGTTCATGGACGAGCCGACCGGCGGCCTCGACGTCTCGGTGCAGGCGCGCCTGCTCGATCTGTTGCGCGGGCTGGTCACCGACCTTGGCCTGGCAGCCATCGTCGTCACCCACGACCTCGCGGTGGCGCGGCTGTTGTCGCAGCGCATGATGGTGATGAAGGACGGCCGCGTCGTCGAAAGCGGCCTCACCGACCGCGTCCTCGACGATCCGCGCGCGCCCTACACGCAATTGCTTGTTTCCTCGATTCTACAGGTCTGAAGATGATTGCTCCGCCGTACCCCCCTCTGGCCTGCCGGCCATCTCCCCCTCAAGGGGGGAGATTGGCTGTCGCTCTCGGTTTCGCCACTCTTCAACGTTGCAGAACAGGCGCAACGAAAAGGCTGCCGATCTCCCCCCTTGAGGGGGAGATGCCTGGCAAGGCAGAGGGGGGTGCTGGCCCGCAAACGAACGACGATTGGAGAACCTTCTGATGCCGACCCCGCTCGTTGTCTCCGATGTCGCCAAGAGCTTCACCATGCATCTGCGCGACGGCATCAAACTGCCGGTGGTCGCCGGTGTCTCGTTCGCGATCAGGGCCGGCGAATGCTCCGTGCTCGGCGGCCCGTCCGGCGCCGGCAAGAGCTCGATCCTGAAAATGCTCTACGGCAATTATGCCGTCGACGCAGGCCAGATCATCGTCCAGCACGAGGACGGGCTGATTGACCTGGCTTCGGCCAGCCCGCGCACCGTGCTAGCTGTGCGCCGGCTCACGATCGGTTATGTCAGCCAGTTCCTGCGCACTGTACCGCGCGTCTCGGCGCTCGATGTCGTGGCCGAACCGCTGGTCGAGCGCGGCGAAGAGCGCGAAGTAGCGCGCGGTAAGGCGCGCGCCTTGCTGGCGCAGTTGAACCTGCCGGAGAAGCTCTGGGCGCTGCCGCCGGCGACGTTCTCCGGGGGCGAACAGCAGCGCGTCAACATCGCGCGCGGCTTCATCACCGAGCACCCGATCCTGCTGCTCGACGAGCCGACCGCCTCGCTCGATGCCAGGAACCGCGACGTGGTGATTTCCCTGATCGCCGCGAAGAAGGCGGCGGGCGTCGCTTTGCTCGGCATCTTCCACGATCACGACGTGCGCGAGGCTGTGGCCGATCGCATCATCGACGTGACCGCCTTCGCCGCGGGGAAAATCGCGGCATGACGAGGAAATTGTCGGAGGCGCCGCTGGTCCACGAGACGGCGGAGATCGAGAGCTCGACGCTTGGCCGCTGGACCGAGATCGCCGAACGCAGCCGGGTCTCCGAGAGCATTCTCGGCGACTATTCCTACATGATGCAGGACTGCGCCGTCTGGTGCGCGACGATTGGCAAATTCGCCAACATCGCCGCTAGCGTGCGCATCAATGCCACCAATCATCCGACCTGGCGGCCGACGCTACACCATTTCACCTATCGCGCCTCCGACTATTGGGACGACGCCGAGCACGAGAGCGAATTCTTCGCTCAGCGCCGCGCCAAACGCGTCACCATCGGCCACGACACCTGGCTCGGTCACGGCTCGACCATCCTGCCCGGCGTCACCGTCGGCGATGGCGCGGCGGTCGGTGCCGGGGCGGTCGTCTCGAAGGATGTGGCCCCCTACACCATTGTCGGCGGCGTACCGGCCAAGCCGATCCGCGAACGCTTCGACCGCCGCACTGCGGAACGCTACCAGGCGCTCGCCTGGTGGGACTGGGATCACGCCCGGCTGCGCGCCACGCTCGACGATTTTCGGGAACTGTCGGCCAATCAGTTTTTGGAGAAGCATGGGGGTTGACGCCCCGAATAAGTCAGCCGCTCAGGCAAATGTCCAAAATAATAGAAAGAAATCCTAACGTGATTAGAATAGCAACACCAGTCTGATTTAACCTGATAAGTTCTATAAATTTTTTGTCATAACCAATATCTACAAGTGATTTTTGTTTTTCTTCAATCTTATTTGCGAAATTTATCGTAACTAACGCGATTAAAAAAATGAGAATCATTAGAATAATGGCCGCGTCGCGCCCATTTCCATAATTGTACAAGTATCCCGATATTGGATGGTTCAAGCTACCAACCCGATATACGGACATCAAAACCAGGGCCACTGTGAAACTTATCGCAGCGACTACCCCTGCAGCATACAGCCGCAACCACTGGCGCCAACGTAGCAATTAGGAAGCCTCTCTTTGATACGGATTTGAATCTTTATTTCAATCTTGATGATGTGCAACCCCGGCAGAATCGCTTGGCGAATCCTGCCTTTGATATTCTACTTCTTGGCACGGTTTTCATGTCCCTGACACATCGTCGGGGCAGGACGCGGCCTTTCCTCTGGAGATCGCAATGCCTGTTTCAGTCAAACCTTCGCTCGCCGGATTCTTTGCCGGCACCAACCCGACCCCTCCGCTGCATCTCGGCAGGCGCTACGACACCTCTGGTAATTTTCTCAACGAGCCCGGCAACACGGTCGTCTGCCATCTCGTCAATGGCTCGGCTTCAGAAGCGGGGGTCATCGAGGTGCGTGAGCGGATGCGCGCGATGCCCGATGCCGACCGGCTGGCCTTCACGCCGGTCTCCAGCCTGCACATGACGCTCTTCCAGGGCATCATCGAACATCGCCGCCGCCTTCCCTACTGGCCGCAGGACGTGCCCCTCGACACCAGCATCGACGCCATGACCCGCCTCTATCTGGAACGCCTGAACGGCTTCAAAGGCTGCGGTGCTTTCAACGTCAGGGTCGTTGAAATCGTACCGACTGGCCTGACCGTCGCCGGCGCTTCCACCGAGGACCGGCGCGTTATGCGTTCCTGGCGCGATGCCCTGTCGGTGCCGTTCGGATACCGGCATCCCGACCACGACAACTATGTGTTCCACATCACCTTCGCCTACCCGATTCGGCGCCTGGACGACGACCGGGCATCCGCATGGCAGGATCTGTTCGATGACTGCCTGTCGCTCCTTGCGCATCAGGCACCGGTGATCGAGCTGCGACCACCGGCTTTCTGCAGCTTCAGCGACATGAAGCATTTCGAGGAGCTTGTTGTGCTGGGTTGATCGCGCTGCGAGGCTGTGGGCGGTAACAAAACTGACATCAATCCGACACCGCAGGTTCATGCGGCTGCGCTAGCGAGAGTTAACAGACCTTCAATTGCGACTGGACTGGAGCCTGCACCATGTCAGCTACGCTCGAAATCCGCGGCGTCACCCGACGGTTCGGCAAGAACACCGCCGTCAGCAATGTTCACATCTCCATTCCGCAAGGCCAGATGGTCGGCATCATCGGCCGCTCCGGCGCCGGCAAATCGACGCTTCTGCGCATGATCAACCGCCTCATCGATCCGAGCCAGGGATCCATCCTGTTCGACGGCGTCGAGGTCTCCGGGTTGCGCGGCTCGCCGCTCCGGCGCTGGCAGCGCGACTGCGCCATGATCTTCCAGCAATTCAACCTGGTGCCGCGCCTCGACGTGCTGACCAATGTGCTGCTCGGCCGGCTCAACCACCGTTCGACCCTGTCCAACCTGTTCGGCATGTTTTCCCGCGGCGAATGCGCCGAGGCGGTTGCAGCTCTCGAGCGCCTCGACATCGCCCGCACCGCGCTGCAGCCTGCTGGCACCCTTTCCGGCGGCCAGCAGCAGCGCGTTGCGATTGCGCGTGCCATGATGCAACAGCCGAAGGTGTTGCTCGCCGACGAGCCGATTGCCTCGCTCGACCCGCTCAACGCCAAGGTGGTGATGGATTCGCTGCAGGACATCAATTTGCGCGAAGGCATCACCGTCATCACAAATCTCCATACGCTTGATACGGCCCGCAACTATTGCAACCGCATCGTCGGCATGGCCGCCGGCAAGGTGGTCTTCGACGGCCCGCCCGAAGACCTCAACCGCGAGGCCGTGCGCATGGTCTACGGCGCCGACAGCAATGGCGCCGAAATCTCCGAGGCCATCACCTCGACCATTGTCGCCGTCAAACAGAAGATCGCTGCATCCGCCGGACCGCTCGAGCCAGCGTTTCCTGGTTGCTGAGAACGGCCTGATCGCTCGCCCGCGTCAAAGGCACCCGTCAAAAATTCGAACGCTACCGGCGCGAGGCCGGGACCAACAGGAGAGAGATAATGTTCAGGAAGATGGTTTTCGGTGCGGTTTCATTGCTCGCCATCGCAGCAAGTGCTGCTCACGCCCAGGATATCAAGGAATTCCGCGTCGGCATTCTCGGCGGCGAGAACGAAGCGGACCGGCTGCGCAACTTTCAGTGCCTCGCCGATCATCTGAAGACCGAATTCGGTTTCGAAAAGGTCTCGCTGTTCCCGGCTGCCGACTATGATGGCGTCATCCAGGGCCTGCTCGGCGGCACGCTCGATTTCGCCGAGCTTGGCGCGTCAGGCTATGCCAGCGTCTATCTCAAGGATCCGAACGCCGTCACCCCGATCCTCACCACCCAGCAGACCGACGGCGCGACCGGTTATTATTCGATTGGCCTGGCGCTGAAGTCGTCCGGCATCACCGACATCAAGTCGGCAAAGGGCAAGAAGCTCGGCTATGCCGACCCGGATTCGACCTCCGGCTATCTGATCCCGCTGACCCAGATCCCGAAGGACACCGGCGCTTCGAACGAAACCTTCTTCGCCTCGACGCAGTTCAATGGCGGTCACGAGAACAACGTTCTCGCCGTCCGCGACGGCAAGGTCGACGTGGCGGTTGACGATTCTTCCGGCATCGGCGACTTCAAGAACGGTTACACGTCCGGCACCTTCCACAAGGAAGTCGCCAAGGGCGCCGTCGACCCCAACGACTTCGTCGAAGTCTGGCGTTCTGGCCTGATCCCGAACGGCCCGCTGGTCGTGCGCACCGCGCTCGGCGGCGATATGACCGCCAAGCTCGCCAACTTCTTCACCAGCCTGCCGGCCAAGGACAAGCCCTGCTTCGAGGCCATCGAAGGCGGCGATTTCACCGGCTACGTTCCGGTGAAGCCGGACTTCTACAGCGTCATCGTCGAAGCCCGCAAAGCCGCGATCGGCGGCTGACGACAATTGCGGAAAGGGCGGCGTCCATTAGAGCGACGTGCGTCCACTTGGACGCACAAAGTACGCTCTAACACTTAGATGCCGCATCGTGCTTTCCGAAAGTCGAACTTCGACTTTCGGGCCGATGCGGTCGCCGCCCTTTTTGCGTGTCCGCTCGTGACCCCGTATGACCTTCGCCGCTACAATTCGTTCAGACGCGGTCCGGCAGGCAGCAGACGCCTGGCGACGCCAGACGTCCTTGCGCCGGTTCTACACGGCGCTCGGCATCGGCTTACTGCTTGTCGCCATGTGCACAGCCATGTGGTTCGCCGACGAGGCCAATGCGGGGCATTTCTTCGATCGGCTACCGCACATACTGGATTTCCTTAGTTGGCTTGTTCCCAAGGACTGGAACGACGTCTGGCGGGCGCTGTTCGACATCGCATCGCCGCACGACAAGGGCAGCCAGGAGTTCAATTTCCCGCTTGGTCGCGTCTATCTCTGGGGCGGCTTTTATCTACCCGAATATTTCGAGCTGATGCTCACCACGCTTAACGTGGCGCTGGTTTCCACTTTCATCGGCTTTGTCTTTGCGGTGCCCTTTTCCTTCATCGCCGCGCGCAACTTGACGCCCAGTCCGGTGCTCAGGCTCGTCGTCAAGCGCTTCATGGAACTGCTTCGCGCCTTCCCGGAGATCGTCATTGCCGGCCTGTTCGCAGCCATCCTCTCGACCGGCCCGGTCGCGGCCATCATCGCCATCGGCCTGCATTCGATCGGCGCCCTCGGCAAGCTCTTCTACGAGATCAATGAAAACATCGACATGCGCGCCGAAGAAGGCCTGCGCGCGGTCGGCGCCAACTGGTTCGAGCGCGTGCGCTTTGCCGGCCTGCCGCAAGTGCTGCCCAATTTCATGTCCTACACGCTGCTCAGGATCGAGATCAATGTGCGTATCTCGACCATTATCGGCGCGGTCGGTGGTGGCGGCATCGGCGAGGAACTGAAGCTCTCCATCTCGCGCGGTTTCGGCGCCAAGACGCTGGCATTGGTGCTGCTGCTGTTCACGACGATCTTCCTCGTCGACCAGTTTTCCGCCTGGCTACGCCGCAAGCTCGTCGGTGAGCAGGCATTCATGATGGGCGCCTGACCATGATCCCAAAAAGTGGATTCCGGTTTTTGGAAAAGATCATGGCAAATCAACAAGAAGACTGCCCATGGCCGCAATGACCGCCGATGAGATGCAGTCGATCGAGGAGCGCTTTCCCCAAGTGTTCCGGCGGCCCCTGTACAAACGCTTCGGCCCGCTGGTCCTGTTCACCGGCATCCTGCTCTACCTCCTCTACGCCTTGTGGTTCTTCAGCCTGCCGCAAGTGCTGAGGGAATCGCACTGGGAGCGCCTGCCGCTCTTCCTGACGCAATGGATCAGCTACGATCTGCAGCCGGAATTCCGTCTCGACCAGCCTCAGATCACACCCAGATACCCGCGTTTTTCGGCGCTTGGCGAAGACCCGCATCCCGATTGGGTCATCACCAATGCCAACGGCTCCTACACCATCCTGATCGACGGCCGAGCCAAATCCGTCACCTTCGACAAGGCCGAGGCGACGCTTGTCGCCTTTGGCCGGACGGTGCCGGTGTCGTTGGCCAGCGGCAAACCGGTAATATCCGGCCCGGTGCCGGAGTGGATCACCGTGCATGACGACGAAATCGTCGCCAGGATGGGCTTTGCCGGCGAGGTCCGTATGACCGTCGATCGCGTCAAGGTCCGCAAGCGCTTCCTTGGCTGGGCGAATTTCGTCTTCGACACACGCTCGCCCTTCTTCGGCAAGTCACCCGGCGACGTGGTCTCGTTGCTGATGTCCGGACCCCAGCTCAAGCCGGGCACATCCAATCTGGCACTGGCCGGCGACAACATCTGGAACAACGCCCAGTGGCAGCATGGCGATGTCTGGACGAAGCTGTTCCAGACCATCGTCATGGCGTTTCTCGGCACCTTGCTCGGCGGCATCGTTGCCTTCCCGCTTGCCTTCTTCGCCGCACGCAACATCACCCCGAGCGGCCTGCTTAGCCAGGTGCTCAAGCGGTTCTTCGATTTCATGCGTTCGGTCGACATGCTGATCTGGGCGCTGTTCTTCACCCGCGCCTTCGGCCCGGGTCCGCTTGCCGGCAGCGCCGCGATTTTCTTCACCGAGATCGGCACGCTCGGCAAAGTCTATTCGGAAGGCCTCGAGAACATCGACGACAAGCCACGCGAGGGCATCCAGTCGACCGGCGCCAACGGCTTGCTGGTGCAGCGCTATGGCGTGCTGCCGGAAGTGATCCCGGTCTTCATCAGCCAGACACTCTATCAGTGGGAATCCAACACCAGGGGCGCGACGATCATCGGCGCCGTCGGTGCCGGTGGCATCGGCCTGAAGCTCTGGGAGGCGATGCGCACCAATTCCAACTGGGCCAATGTCTTCTACATGGTGCTCTTGGTCCTGCTCGTCGTTTTCATCTTCGACAACATTTCCAATTTCCTGCGCCGCCGCTTGAGCAGGACGATCCACGACTACAACCGGATCCAGGCCGGCCAGGATTAACGGGGGCGTTGCGCAGGCGTGCGGTTAGGGCGCCTTCCTCCATCCATTCCTGATATGCTTGTAGCCGTCGCGGTAGACGGCTTCCGGGCTTTCGGAAAAGTCGCGCCACACCTTGGTGGCCCCGGCCAAATCCTTCAGCGAGCGGCCGAACGCCTCGATTGTCAGCCAATCGTCATAGCCGCTGTTGCGAATGGCTGAGAAAGTCTCCTTCCAGGGGATGTGGCCGCGGCCCGGCACGCCGCGATCATTCTCCGAAATATGGATATGGACGACGTTCTTGCGGTTGCGCGAATAGGCGCCGATCGGGTCGGCCTCTTCGATGTTGGCATGGAAGGTGTCGTACATCGCCTTGATGTGCGGCCGGTCGATCGCGTCGATATGCTCCGACAAATCGTCCATCGTGTTGAGCAGATAGCATTCGAAGCGGTTGAGCGCCTCCAGCCCGATGGTGACACCCTTGTTGCCGGCATGGTCACCGATGGCGCGCTGCGAAGCGATCGAACGTTTTTTCTCGGCCGCCGTCGGCCCGCTGCCGGAGAAGGCCCCGAGTGTCGAATGCAGCGGGCCGCTCAACGTGTTCGCGCCAAGCGCCTGAGCGCAGTCGATCGCCGACTTCATGTAGTCGATGCCGGCCTTGCGCGTCGAGGCATCCGGCGAGATCAGGTTCATCGCCGGATCGCCCATCGCCGAGACGGCGGTGCGTTGCAGCCCGATACGGTCGAGCAGCTCGCCGAGTTTCCTGTAGTCGTCCGGCGTGCCGGAGAAGACCGGTATTTCGACGCCGTCGAAGCCGGTCGCCTTGATGTCCCTGAGTAGCGGCTCGTGTTTTTTCGAGACACTGGTCGTCCACAACAACATGCACATGCCGATTTTCATCGACGCCCCCTCCCTTTGACGGCCGGGCTTGCTCCTCTGGCGACTTCGCCACAAGCCCCCTCATCCGGCCGCTTCGCGGCCACCTTCTCCCCGCTGGGGAGAAGAAGCAGACGCCAACGCTGGCGATCTCCTCTCCCCTCGGGGAGAGGTCGGATTGCCCCGAATTGCCCTTGCAATTCGGCTGGCAATCCGGGTGAGGGGGGCTTCCCGTTAACCGGACGCAGCGATTAAAGTTTCGTCCACGCCCCATTCTTCTTCGACGACTTCACGCAGGCCTCAATGAAGGCCATGCCCTCGACGCCGTCCTCCACGGTCGGGAAGACGACATCCTTGGCCGGCTTGCCGCCCTTCTGGCGCGCCGCACGAATAGCCCGCGCGGCTTCCTGGTAGATATTGGCAAAGCCTTCGAGATAGCCTTCCGGATGCCCTGGCGGAACGCGGCTGACGCGCCCGGCGACGGGGAGCGCGCCGGCGCCGTTTCGGGTGATCAACTGCTTCGGCTGGCCGAACGGCGTGTACCAGAGATAGTTCGGGTCGGCCTGCACCCATTCGAGCCCGCCCTTCGAGCCGTAGATGCGCAATTTCAGCCCGTTCTCGTGGCCGGGCGCCACTTGGCTTGCCCAGATCATGCCCTTGGCGGGGTGCGACCCGCCGACCGGCCTAAAGCGCAGCAGCACATTGATGTTGTCGTCGAGCAGCCTCCCCGGCACGAAGGCATCGAGATCGGCCGACAACGAATCGAGCTCCAGCCCGGATACGAAACGGGCAAGGTTGTAGGCGTGCGTGCCAATGTCGCCCAGCGCGCCGCCGGCACCGGCCTGCTTGGGGTCTGAGCGCCACGCAGCCTGCTTCTGGCCGGTGGCGGCCAGATCTTCGGTCAGCCAGTCCTGCGGATATTCCGACTGCACGATGCGGATATCGCCGAGCTGTCCCTTGGCCACCATCTCGCGTGCCTGCCGCACCATCGGATAGGCGGTGTAGTTATGCGTCAGCACGAACACCTTGCCGGTCTTTTCGACCAGCGCCGCCAGCTTCTTTGCCTCGGCCAGCGTCGTCGCCAGCGGCTTGTCGCAGATGACGTGGATGCCGGCCTCGAGAAAAGCCTTGGCAGCCGGCACGTGCACATTGTTCGGCGTGACGATGGCCACCGCCTCGATGCCGTCCGGCCGCTTGGCCTCCGCCTTGGCCATCTCGGCATAAGAGCCGTAGCTGCGTGCGGGATCGAGCCCAAGCTCGGCGGCCGAGGCCTTAGCGCGCTCCGGATCCGACGACAAGGCGCCGGCGACCAGCACGAACTCGTTATCCATGCGCGCTGCGATGCGGTGCACCGCGCCGATAAAGGCGCCTTGTCCGCCGCCGACCATGCCGTAGCGGATCGGACCGCCCCCCGTTTCCGCCTTCGATGCACCAACCATGATTTTCTCCCTCGTTATCTGAGATACCCCTCCCCCTTGAGGGGAGGGTCGACGCGTAGCGTCGGGGTGGGGTCGCCGGGCATGAAGCTCGGCATGGACCGACCCCATCCGGCCCTCCGGGCCACCCTCCCCTCGAGGGGGAGGGATATCTGTGCTAGATCCCCATCATCCCGCGCAGCACCTTTTTATCGGTCGTGCCGCCGGCGAAATCGTCGAACGCTTTTTCCGTAACCCTGATGATGTGGTGCTGGATGAAGGGAGCGCCTTCGGCCGCACCATCCTCCGGGTGCTTGAGGCAGCATTCCCATTCCAGCACCGCCCATGAATCGTAATTGTATTGGGTGAGCTTGGAGAAGATGCCGCCGAAATCCACCTGCCCGTCGCCGAGCGAGCGGAAACGCCCGGCGCGGTTGGTCCAGCTCTGGTAGCCGGAATAGACGCCTTGCCGCCCGGTCGGATTGAATTCGGCGTCCTTGACGTGGAACGCCTTGATCCGCTCGTGGTAGATGTCGATGAATTCGAGATAATCGAGCTGCTGCAGCAGGAAGTGCGACGGGTCGTAGTTGATGTTGCAGCGCTTGTGGCCGCCGACCGCATCGAGGAACATTTCGAACGTCGCGCCGTCGAACACGTCCTCGCCCGGATGGATTTCGTAGCCGATATCGACGCCGTTCTCGTCATAGACGTCGAGGATCGGCTTCCAGCGTTTGCCGAGTTCGGCAAACGCTTCCTCGATCAATCCCGCCGGCCGCTGCGGCCAGGGGTAGAGGTATGGGAAGGCCAGGGCGCCGCAAAACGACACCGACGCCTTGAGCCCGAGATTCTTCGACGCCTTGGCGGCGAACTTCATCTGTTCGACCGCCCATTGCTGCCTGGCCTTTGGATTGTTGTGCACCGCAGCCGGCGCGAAGCCGTCGAACTGTGCATCGTAGGCCGGATGCACCGCCACCAGCTGCCCCTGCAGATGCGTCGACAATTCGGTGATCTCGACGCCGGCATCGGCGCAGACGCCCTTCACCTCGTCGCAATAGGCCTTGGAGGAGGCTGCCTTCTCGAGATCGAACAGTCGGGCGTCCCATGTCGGGATCTGCACGCCCTTGTAGCCCAGACCAGCCGCCCATTCGGTGATCGAGGCCAGCGAATTGAACGGAGCGGCGTCGCCCGCAAACTGCGCCAGGAACAGACCAGGCCCCTTCATCGTCGTCGGCATCGGCATCTCCCTATGTTTCACGACCAAGCATAGCGCCGATTGAAAACAGGGCCAGCTTCTTTGGTCTCTTTGCACAGCGCGCTCGGCGCCGCTATTCTGGTATTACCAAATGCCGAAATCTGGTCAAGCCGTTTGACGCGCTGCCGCAGCCCTGCAACCATGCCGAGTTAAGCCACATGTTTAAGTATAATCAATAGCATAGTCATGAGCCAACGCTTGATGGCAGCACTTCTTGCCGTCCAGATGAAATTACTGTAGACCTCCCATTAAGCCCAATTGGTCGAACCAGTTTGCTAAAAATGCTGGGACGCCTTGGGGAGGAATCATGCGGCAGGCTTCGGCAGAGTGCGCCGCAGGCGACTGGTACAGGCGATTCTGGGAAGGATAGACCATGCATCTTTCGACACACAATTGGATGCGGGCGGAGCCGCTGGAAACGACGCTCAAGCGCATCAAGAAATTCGGCTATGAGTCGATCGAGATTTCCGGCGAACCCGAACAATACAAGCCCAAGGAGACGCGCGCGCTGTTGAAGGAGCACGGCATTCGCTGCTGGGGAGCGGTGACGCTGATGCTGGGCGAGCGCAATCTCGCCGCCAAGAACCAGGGCCAGCGCGAGCGCTCCGTGCAATACGTCAAGGACGTGCTGACCATGGTCAGCGAACTTGATGGCGAGATCATCACGCTGGTTCCCGCCACCGTCGGCAAGGTGGTGCCGGACGGCACCGAGGAAGAGGAATGGAAATGGGTGGTCGACGCCACCCGGGAATGCTTCACCCACGCCAAGAAGGTCGGCGTCAAGATCGCGGTCGAGCCGCTCAACCGCTTTGAAACCTATCTGTTCAACCGCGGCGCCCAGGCACTGGCGCTGGCCGATGCGGTCAGCCCCGAATGCGGCGTCTGCCTCGACGCCTACCACATCCACATGGAAGAATTTAACGTCTATGACGCCATCCGGCAGGTCGGCAAGCGCCTATACGACTTCCATGTCGCCGACAACAACCGCTTCGCCGCCGGCCTCGGGCAGATCGACTGGCCGAAGATCGTCGGCACGCTGAAGGAGATCGGCTATGACGGCGCGCTGACCAATGAATTCGTCGCCCCCGTCGACCGCACGCCGGCTGCCCCCTATCCCGACATGGTCGAACGCAACCCCGTCGACATCTCGCCGGAGCAGTTGAAATTCATTCAGGACCACGGCTCCAGCGTGCTTACGGAAAAATTCTACACCGACCAGATGCGCATCAATGCGGAAACGCTGCTGCCGCTGATCAAGTAGCTGAGCCGTTTGGAAAAAGCCCTTCCGCCTCACCGCGGCCGGGCCGAGGATGAACATGCGCATCAAGACGGTCCAAGCCTGGTGGGTTCGCATACCGATCGAAGCCGCGAAGCAACACCGCAGCGACTTCGGTCAGGTGGCGACATTCGACGCCGCCATCCTGCGCATCGAAACCGACGACGGTCTGGTCGGCTGGGGCGAAGGCAAGAATGCCGCCGGCAGCGCCGGCAGCTACGGCGCTCTCGTCCATTTGCTAAACTACGAGGTCGGCCCGCAGCTGGTTGGCCGCGACCCGGCCGACATCGGCGTCATATGGGAGATGCTCTATAATGGCACGCGCCACGACAGCGCCGCTCGCGCCGGCCATGCCATGCCGCAATTGGCACGACGGGGCATGAGCATCGCCGCCATCAGCGCCGTCGACATCGCATTGTGGGACATTCTTGGCAAGTCGCTCGGCGTTCCGGTCTGGCGGCTGCTCGGCGGCCGCAAGCTGGACCGCATGCCGGCCTATGCTTCCGGCGGCTGGGCCACTGCGGAAGCCATCGGCGACCAGCTGCAGTCCTACATCGCCAACGGCGGCTTCAAGGCGCTGAAGATGCGCGTCGGCGCCATGGACGGCGCCCCACATATCTCGGCCGCTCGCGTTCGCGCCGCAAGACAGGCGCTCGGTCCCGATATCGACCTGATGGTCGACGCGCACGGCACTTACACGGTGGCCGAAGCCAAGCGCTTCATCCATCTCGCCGGCGACCTCGATCTCGCCTGGTTCGAGGAGCCGGTGATCGCCGACGACAAGCCCGGCATGGCCGAGGTGCGCGCCTGCGGCTCGATCCCGATCGCCACCGGCGAAAGCGAGGCGACGCGCTATGCCTTCCGCGACCTCGCCGTACTCAAATCCGCCGATATCTTCCAGCCGGATCCGGCCTTTTGCGGTGGAATCAGCGAGGCGATGAAGATCGGCACCATCGCCAGCGCCTTTAATCTGCGCTTTGCGCCGCACCTTTGGGCGGGTGCGCCCTGCTTCTTTGCCGGGCTGCATGTCTGCGCTGCTTCGCCGGCGAGCTTCACCGTCGAATATTCGCTCGGCGCCAATCCGATGATCCACGATCTGATCGAAGAGACTGTCGAAGCAAAGGACGGTATGGTAGCGATCCCTGATAGACCCGGGCTGGGATTCACCATTTCGGAGCGGTTCCTGGAGGCGCACGCGCAACACGGCTGACATGAAAGAAAAGAACCTTCTCGCGGAACTCGCCGCCTATCTGTTCTCCCATTCGGACAAGGAGACGGGCCGCACGCCGTCGGAGCGCGAACTGGCAGAGCATTTCAGCGTCAGCCGCGGCCAGATCCGCGAGGCGCTGGCCATTCTCGAGGCCATGCGCATCGTCGAGCGACGGGCGAAATCCGGCATCTACATCGATACGAAGCAGGCGAGCGTCGAGGCGATGGCGCTGTTCGCCCGCGCCGGCCTGCCGCTCGATCCCATCCAGATCTACGAGACGGTCGAGTTGCGCAAGATCCACGAGATCAAGGCCGCCGAACTTGCCTGTTCACGCGCCACCGAGGAGAATTTCGAGCGGCTGCGCGAGATCCTGAAGGCCTCCGAGGATCGCATCGCCGCCGGTGAAGGCCTTGCCCGGGAAGACCGCGAGTTCCACCTCGAGATCGTGCGGGCGACCAAGAACAGCGTCTTCCACAATATCTGCAGCGTCTACTACATGATGGGTGAGCTGCGCCTGCCGATCTATTTCAACGATCCCGAACGCAGCGTGCGCTCCCATGCCGAGCATATCCAGATCTACGAGGCGCTGCTGCGCCGCGACGGCAATCTCGCCCAGGCGCTGATGAGCGCCCACCTGCAAGGCGCGGAAAGCTACTGGAAGGGGCTGATCGAGGGGCGTGGGGCGGAACCCGAAAGCCCAGCGCTCGAAAAGGCCTGAAATGCCCAAGATCCTGTCGACACACAGACTGCACCCCCGTGCCTCTTCCATGCTGACAGGGGCCGGCGAACTCGTCGTTGCTTCCGCCCTCGACGCGCACACGCTGGCCGCCGAGGCAAGGGACGCCGATGTCATCATCGTTCGCGCTCCCTTGCCTGCGGCGCTTTTCGAAGGCGCGTTGAAGCTCAGGGCCGCGATCCGCCACGGCGCCGGGCTGGACATGGTACCGATGGAAGCGGCCAATGCGGCCGGCGTGTTGGTGGCGAACGTGCCGGGGGTGAACGCGCGATCCGTCGCCGAATATGTAATGTTCGCGGCGCTGGCACTGCTTAGGCGCTTTCGTGTGTTGGACCGCGACTTGCGCGCGAAGGGTTGGCTGGCCGGCCGCGAACACACCGTCGTGGCCAGTGAGCTAGCGGGCAAGACGATCGGCATTGTCGGCCTCGGCGCGATCGGCCAGGCGGTTGGCCATATCGCGGCCCATGGGTTCGATCTGAATGTGGTGGCGACGACGCGCAGCATGCGGCCGGCGCCGGACAAGGTCGGCTTCCTGTCGATCGATGCGCTGATCGAGCAGAGCGACATCATCGTTCTGTGCTGCCCGCTGACGCCCGAAACACGGGGGCTCATCAGCCGCGAGCGCATTGACCGGATGAAGCCGGATGCGCTGCTGATCAATGTTTCGCGCGGGCCGGTGATCGATGACGACGCGCTGATCGAGGCCTTGCAGAAGGGCCGCATCGGCGGCGCTGCGCTCGATGTTTTTGCAACACAACCGCTGCCGCCCAACCATCCTTATTTCGGCTTCGACAATGTCATCGTCACCCCGCACATGGCCGGGATCACCGAACAGTCGATGATGCGCATGGGCGTCGGCGCGGCTGGCGAAGCCTTGCTGGTGCTGGCCAACAGATTGCCGGTCAATCTGCGCAACCCCGAAGTGGTCGAGCACTACCGGCGGCGGTTCCCTGCCGATTTCTGAGAGCGCCCTAATTTTCCCGAATTCGCCGGCGACGGTACCGGCATGGCACACGTCACAAAATTCCTGCTGACCGCCGGCTTCTGCGTGGCGACGGCGCAAGCCTTCGCCAACGGACAGGGCAGCTACGTGTTCTGCGACAACGGCTTGCGCTGCGTGGCGGCACCCTGTCCATCGAACAGCGCACTCGACCTCGCTACTGGTAAGCTTATCAAAGGTGTTTCGATCGACATCGATCGCCTACCGCAGCGAGACAAGGCGCTGGATCTTTCGGACAAACTCTATGCCGGCAAGGTCGTTGTTGTCGGATCGATCGAGAACCGCACCCGGACCTTTAACGGCAAGCGGTACACCCTGCCTTGGCTGATTGCCACCAGCATCGAACGCGCCGCCAAGGACAGCGAACGCGGCCACTGCTCGTCGCGCTGACACGCGCTATCGGATCAATTTGCAAGCAGCGCCTCCACGCCCGCTGCGATGCGCAGCAGGTGGTGGTCATGGCCATTGCGCGCCACCAGCATCAGCCCGGCCGGGCGCGTCATTCCCGGCATCGGCAGCGAGATGGCTGACAGATCGAACTGGTTGGCGACCTGCGTGTTGCGCAGCAGAAGGCCTTCCGTCCTGTTCCACAGAGCCTCGTCGTCGGTCATCGAGACGATCGTCGGCGCCGTCACCGGCGTGGTCGGCAGGGCCAGCGCGTCGACCGCTGCCAGTCGGTCGTCCATTGCGGCGGCCAGCGCCGTGCGGCAGCGCATTGCCCTGATATAGACCGTGGCCGGAATGGCGGCGGCGCGCGACAATGGTCCGCTTACCCGCGGGTCGACCGGCGTCGCCACTCCGGTCGCCAGCCGGTCGGCATGGATCTCCGCCCCTTCCATCGCCGCGATCGACGCGCGCTTGGTTGCCGCGCGCAGATCGGCAAGCAGGTCGTCGATCGACAGTTCCGCAAGCCGTGCGCCGCTAAGCTCCATCTTGCGCAGACACCGGTCGAACGTCGTCGCGACCTCTTCCTGCGTATCATCGAACAGCACGCCGCGCGCAATACCGATGCGCAGGCCGTCCAGCGGCAGCGGCAACAATGCCGCCAGGTTTTCGCCCGACATCACTGCATCGGCCGCCGCACATTCGGCGACGGTGCGGGCCAGCGGACCGATCGAGTCCAGCGTGGCCGACAGCGGAAACGCACCCGCGAGCGGCACGCGCCGCGCCGTCGGCTTGAAACCGACGACGCCATTCAACGATGCCGGAATGCGTACCGAACCGCCGGTATCGGAACCGATGGAGATTTCGCTGGTACCTTCGCCGACCGAAACCGCGGCGCCTGAGGACGAGCCGCCCGGGATACGGCTGGCATCGCTTGCATTGCCGGGCGTACCGTAATGTGGGTTGACGCCGATCGCAGTGAAGGCGAACTCGGTCATGTTGGTCTTGCCGAGGATGACTGCACCGGCCTGGCGCAGCCGTCGCACGACAATGGCATCCCGCAGCGCCGGCGCTGCGGTGGCGAGCAGCAGAGAGCCCGCCGTGGTCGGCTCGCCGGCGACATCGAACAGATCCTTGATCGAGACGGTCGCCCCATCGAGCAGCCCGAGTGTGACGCCGGCTTTTCGCCGCGCATCGGCGGCGTCCGCCGCCGCCCGTGCGGCTTCCGGGTAGAGCTTTACGAAAACGCTCTCATCGCCCACGCGAGCGGCAAGACGCGAAAGAATTGCTTCGAGGCGATCACGGGCTGATTGCATTTTTCGGTGTCGGACTCCGCCCACTTGCAACGTCTTAAGGTAGCAGCCACTAGCTGGCCGCAGGAGACATAGCCCGGCACGGTCGGATTTGCACCTGTCGAACCGAAGGAGGAAGGCCCGATGCTCTACCAAGGCAGCTGCCACTGCGGCAAGGTCGCGTTCGAGGTCGAAGGCGAGTTGACCGGAGCCGTTCGGTGCAATTGCTCGATCTGCTCGCGCAAGAGTGCACTGCTATGGGCAGTGCCGCATGAGAGCATGCGGGTACTTGCCTGGGGCGATGATCTCGGCCGCTACAGCTTCGGCAACCATGTCATCGCCCACCGCTTCTGCCGCAGCTGCGGCATTCACCCCTTCGCCGAGGATGTCGGCGAAGGGAGCGGGCGAAGTGCCTATATCAATATTCATTGCATCGAGGCGTTGGACGTCGCCGCCGTGCCGGTCTTCGACTTCGACGGCCGTTCAGTTTAGGCCTTGGGATCGTCGATCGGCTTCGGGCCAAGGAAGAACGCCGCCAGGGCGGCAAGCAACGTCGCCGCCGCGCAATAGGCGAAGGCGCTGGCAACGCCGGCATTGTCGACCAGCAGGCCGCCGAAGACGGCGCCCAACGCGATGGCGACCTGAAATGTCATAACCATCAGCCCGCCGGCGCTTTCCGCCTGATCGGGGGCGGCCCGCACCAGCCAGGTCTGCAGCCCGACCGGCACCGCGCCGAAGGCAAAGCCCCAGCTGGCCACTGCTATTGCAGCCACCACGGGTGAGGCTCCGACCACCAGCAGCAACACCGCCGAAAACGCGATCAGCAGAGGCGCCAGGCTGACGGCTGCCTTGAGGCTGCGTTCGGCGATAAAGCCGCCGGCGAAATTGCCGAAAAAGCCACCAATGCCGTAGGCGAGCAGCACAAGCGAGATCGTCTCGATGTCCAGCGTGGGCACCTTCTCGAGAAACGGGCGGACATAAGTGAAGCCGGCAAAGTGTCCCGAGGCGACCAGCAACACCACCAGCAGTGCCACCCTGATCATCGGCCGCTTCATCACCTCCAGCAGCGTGCGAAAACCTGCCGTACCTGCCGGCGGCAGCTTCGGAATGGTAGCCACCTGCACCAGCAGCGCCAGCGCGCCGACCACGGCAGCGATCATGAACGCTGTCCGCCATCCCCAGATGTCGCCGACATAGGCGCCGACCGGAGCCGCACAGACCGTCGCCACCGAGACGCCGGTGAGGATGATCGACATGGCACGCGGCATCAGCCGCATCGGAACGAGCCGCATCGCCATGGCTGCCGACATCGACCAGAAGCCGCCAAGACTGATCCCGAGCATGATGCGGGCGATCAGAAGAACGGGAAGCGACGATGCAAACGCGGCCACCAGGTTTGACAGCACAAGCAGCACCGTCAGCGCCCACATGACCAGCCTGCGGTCCAGCCGCTTGGTGACAATGGCCATGGTCGGCGCCGCGATCGCGCCAATGACGGCGGTGGCCGTTACCGCCTGCCCGGCGGCGCCTTCGGTGATGCCGAGATCCTGCGCAAGCGGCGTCAGCAGGCTGGCGGGCAGGAATTCCGCGGTCACCAGGCCGAAGACTCCGAGCGCCAGGGAGACCACCGCCCCCCATGCCGGTTCGGACCGTTCGCCGGTTTCCGATGGGTCGAGAACGGCGTCCATGACGCCTGTCGCGGGTTCGGTCATGAGGGATCTCCGGTCTGTTGCAGCGCAGCATCTAGCTGCAATGCAACATAGGGAGTGACTAGCTGGAGTTTCCATGCTAGAAACACCATTATGTTTGACAGTTCGTCCAAAATTCCCCTCACCGGCGATCCGCTGACGGACATATTGCGCGGATTGCGTCTCGAAGGTGTCGATTACGGCCGTTGCGAGATGAAGGAACCTTGGGGCATCCATTTTCCGGCTCAGGCGGCGGCACGGTTTCATTTCATCGGCCGCAAAGGCTGCTGGTTGCTGCAACCGTCCGGCGAATGGGTGGAACTCAAGGCGGGCGACGCTGCCTTGTTGCCACGCGGTTCAGCCCACACGCTGGCGAGTGAGCCGGGTATCGAGGCGGCGCCGATCCACGGCTATGAGGTCGAGGAAATCTGCAAGGATGTCTATTGCATGTCGAATGACGGCGTGCCCGGCTGCCGTCCGGGCACCTTGCTGTTTTTCGGCAGCATGTATTTCAATCTCGATGGCTTGCACCCCTTGCTCGGCATGATGCCGGACGTGATGCGCGCACATGAGTTGGAGGTCTATGAGCCAGGTATCCCGCATTTGCTGGAGGCGATGGCCCGCGAGGTGACGATGGAACGCGTCGGCTCCGGCGGCATCCTGGCGCGGCTGGCCGATGTGCTTGCCGCAACCGTCATCCGCTCATGGGTCGAGCGCGGCTGCGGCGACTCTTCCGGATGGATCGCGGCGGTCAGGGACCGCGAGATCGGCCGGGTGCTGGCCGCAATCCATCTCGAACCGAACCGCGACTGGACGGTGGAGGCTCTGGCGAAGATGATGGGTGCCTCGCGATCAGGTTTCGCCGAGCGCTTCGCGACCATTGTCGGCGAAACACCGGCAAAGTACGTCACGCAGGTGCGGATGCACCAGGCGAGGCAATGGCTGGTCCGTGACCGGCTCAAGATTTCCGTCGTCGCGGCGCGCCTCGGCTACGAATCCGACGCCTCCTTCAGCCGCGCCTTCAAGCGGGTCATCGGATCGCCGCCCAGCCATTTTCGGGCCGAGGAACAGGCGGAGATCCGCCAGGCCGGCTAAACATTGGCCGGGTTATTGCTCGGTGATGCAGGCCGAGCCGGCGCTACTCTTGCAATATTTGCCGGAAGCCCCGCACCTGCCATCCGAGACTTCGACGACGGTACCGCTCAACAACAGTTTGCAGTCACTGGTGGACAGATTGACCGCGCCGCTGAGGTCCTTGATCTTCTTGGCGTCGACCTGCGCGCCGGCGACAACTTTCTTGGCTGCCTGCGCCTCGCCCAGATGCGCGGCCGACAATCCCATACCGGCGACAAGCAGGATCGTCGCAAAACTGCGTAACAGATTTCCCATAGCCAACCCTCCGTATTTGGGTCTCCAAATTGGGCGTGCAAATCCCTTTTTGGGACCGAAGGATCAGCCTACTCGACAAATCGGAGCATCCGCATCCCCCGTACGGGGGATGCGGATGGCCCAGGGCATTTAGCTGGCGTGACGCAGGCTTATTCCGCTGCCCTTGTCGAACAGCACCACCTTGTCCGGGTTCCAGGCAAAGCGCACCGGCTGCTCTATCTGGACGTCGGTCCTGGCCGGCACGGTGGCGCGCAGCATGGCGTCGCCGACCCGCAGCGTCAGGATCTTCTCGACGCCATGGTTCTCGACGTCATGGACCCGCGCCTCGACCGGCGCGCCGGTCTCGAGATAGACGTCCTCGGGACGAATACCGAAGACGAGCGGGCGACCGTCGGTCGCCGCGCCCGTCTTGGCACCCCCCGGAGTCTTGGCACCCCCCGCAAACGGCAATTCGAAATTGAGCGGCGCCATCACCGCACGTCCGTTGACAAGCTTGCCGTCGATGAGATTCATCGGCGGCGAGCCGACGAAGCTCGCCACGTAGGTGTCGCGCGGATTGTTGTAGATCTCGTACGGCGTGCCGGTCTGGACGATGCGGCCATGGTTGAGCACGCCGACCTTGTCCCCCATCGACATCGCCTCGATCTGATCGTGCGTCACGAACAGGAAGGTGGCGCCAAGCTGCATCTGCAGGTTCTTCAATTCGGTGCGTAGCGCCTCGCGCAACTTGGCGTCGAGCGCCGACAACGGCTCGTCCATCAGGAATACCCGCGGCTTGCGCACGATGGCGCGACCGATCGAGACGCGCTGCATCTCGCCGCCTGAAAGCCTGTCGGTCTTGCGGTCGAGCAGATGCTCGATCCGCAGCGTCCTGGCGGCGCGGTCGACACGATCCTTGATCTCGGCATCGGGCAGCCGGCGGATCTTCGGCTTCAGCGGAAATTCGAGGTTTTCGCGCACCGTATAGCGCGGATAAAGCGAATATTGCTGCAACACCAGCGCCACGTCGCGCTCGGCCGCACCCCAGTCTGCGACATCGACGCCGTCGATGAAGACCTGACCTTCGCTCGGTTTTTCCAGGCCGGCAATCATGCGCAGCGTCGTCGTCTTGCCGGCGCCGGTCTCGCCAAGCAGGACGAAGAACTCGCCATCGGCGATGTCGAGATCAAGCCCGGTCAAGGCGGTGTGGTTGCCGAACTTCTTCGAGATGTTCTTGAGCTGGATGTGGGCCATCAGAGTCTCACTCCCAGCGATTTGCCGCTCGCCGTGTCGAAGAAATGCGCCTGGCTGGGATCGATTCTGACGAAGACCCTTTCGCCGGGGCCGCCGATAAAGCCGCTCTTGGTGCGCGCACGCAGCATCTTGGAGCCGACCTTGAGGTCGACGATGTCGAAGGACCCGAGCGGCTCGACGATCTGCGTCTCCACCGGCAAGAATCCCTCGGCGGCTTCGCGGCGGACGAGGACGCCTTCCGGCCGGATGCCGAGCGCGAGTTGGCTGCCGGCATGGCCGTTGAGCTTCGACAGCAAGGCGCGCGGGAATTCGAAACCGGCGGCCGCATCGCCGACCGTGACCGAGGCCGATGAGGCTTTCTCGGTCACCGAAGCGTCGGCGACGTTCATCACCGGGCTGCCGACAAACTGCGCGACGAAAAGATTCGCTGGATGCGAATAGACCTCGTCCGGCGAGCCGACCTGCTGCAGCACACCTTCATGCATGATGACGATGCGGTCGGCGAGGCTCATCGCCTCGATCTGGTCGTGGGTAACGTAGATGCTGGTCGAGCCCTGCTTGATGTGCAGCCGCTTGATCTCGGCCCGCATCTCCTCGCGCAGCTTGGCATCGAGCGCCCCGATCGGCTCGTCCATCAGCATCGCCTTCGGCCGCCGCACCAAGGCTCGGCCGATCGCCACGCGCTGCATGTCGCCGCCCGACAGCGCCGACGGCTTCTTGGCGAGGAGATCGCTGATCTGCAGCGTCTTGGCGACCGAGCGCACCTCGCTGTCGATCTCGGCCTTGCTCTTGCGCGTCGCTCTCAGCGGAAAGGCGATGTTCTCATAGACGCTCATATGCGGATAGAGCGAGAACGACTGGAAGACCATGGCGATGTCACGGTCGGCGGCCTTGAGGTGCTGGACCGGCTTGCCGTCGATGAGGATGTCGCCGCCGTCGATCGTCTCCAGCCCGGCAATCGCCCTGAGCGTCGTCGTCTTGCCGCAGCCCGACTGGCCGAGCAGCACGATGAACTCGTTATCGTCGATCTTCAGGTTGAGGTCCTTGATGACCTGGACGGCGCCGAAATATTTCTGGACGCCGCGAAGCTCGATCTGGGTCAATGCTGTGCCCCCGGATTTGCCCCTTGCCCGGTGCTGGCCTTCTCCTCCGGCGCGATCTTGGAGGTGATGTTGAAGCCGATCAGGCCGATCAGGATGATGGTCACGCCATAGCTGTGCAGCAGCATGTTCCACGGCTGGCAGAGCGCGATGATACCGAGCACCATCAGCACTTGAGAGCCTGGTTCGAGATATTTCTGGTTGATGGCACGAAAGCTCATTTGCGGATCGCTCCAAACGACATGCCGCGCAGCAGATGGTTGCGGAGCAGGAAGGTGAAGATCGCCACCGGCAGCAGGAACAGGAAGGTTCCGGCGGCAATCACCGTCCAGTCCGGCAGGCCGGAACCGACCTGGCTGGGGATGAAGGGCGGTGCTGTCTGGGCACGGCGGCTGGTCATGATCAGTGCGAAGGCATATTCGTTCCACGCCGTGATAAAGCAGAACACGGCGGTGGCGGCGATGCCGGTGGCGGCCTCGGGCAGCACGATCTTGAAGAAGGCCTCCATGCGCGTATAGCCGTCGACGAGGGCCGCCTCCTCATACTCCTTGGGGATCTCGTCCATGAAGCCTTTCATCAGCCACACCGAGAAGGACAGGTTGAAGGCAGTGTAAAGGATGATCAGGCCGATATGGGAATCGTTGAGGCCGACCGCCCGGTACATCAGGAACATCGGAATGGCGACGACCACCGGCGGCAGCATGCGTGTCGACAGGATGAAGAACAGTAGGTCCGCCTCGCCTTTTACCTTGAAGCGCGAGAACCCATAGGCGGTGAAGGTGCCCATGCCGACGGCCAGGACGGTCGAGGTTATGGCAACGATCAGCGAGTTCATGAAACGGCTCGGATAGCCCGACCACTGCACCTGGCCCTTGCCGTCGCGCACGATCTTTTCGCCGCCATTGAAGACGACGCGCTCCCACCACGGCGCGGCCGCGTACTCCTCCGGCGACGGCGGACTGCGCAGCTGCGAACGCTTGGTGAACAACTTGACGAAGGGCGATATCTCCGGCTGGAAAACCACCGTCGGCGGAATGGTGGTGGCGAGGTTGCGCGGCTTGAACGCCGTCGAGGCGATCCAGTAGATCGGCGCCAGGAAGATGATCGTCACCAGCAGAACAGCGACGATAGCGACCCGGTTGAAGCTGATTTCGGAAGAAGTGCGGACTGCGGCCATCTCAGCGCTCCTTCACCTTGTTGAGGTATTTGACATAGATGTTGGTGATCGCCAGCACCATGATCAGCACGATGTAGGCGAGCGCGCAGGAACGCCCGGTCTGCCATTCCTGGAACGCCATCTTGTAGAGCCGGATCGAGATCAGCTCGGCCGTCGGCTGGCTGGTCAGGATGTAGGCGAGGTCGAAGGTCTTGAACGCCTCCATGGTGCGGAAGATGACCGCGATCATCAGGATCGGCGCAACCAGCGGCAGCGTTATGCGGAAGAAGGTGTAGAACGGCCCGGCCCTGTCGATCGCGGCTGCCTCGTAGAGATGCTTGGGCACGGCCGACAGGCCGGCCAGCGACAACAGCATGACGAAGGGCGACCACATCCAGATGTCGGTCAGCGCGACCGCATAGAGCGCCATTTTCGGATCCGACAGCCATTCGAAGGTGCCGAGGCCCAGCGCATAATTGATGATGCCGAAGGACGGATCGTAGAGCAGCTTCCAGAACAGGCCGACGACGGCCATCGACAGCATCATCGGCAACAACAGGAGCGTCGTCAGCAGGCCCTTGAGCGGAATGTCGCGGTTGAGCAGCATGGCCACGCCGAAGCCGACGAGCAGCTGGCCGGCGACCGAGATGATGACGTATTTTGCGGTGATGGCGAAGTTGGACCAGACATAGGGATCGCTGAGCAGGTCGCGATAGTTTTGCAGCCCGACGAAATTCGCCGCCGCGCTGGTCGAGGCGCGGAAATCGGTGAACGAATAGCCCAGCGAATAGATCAGCGGGAAGATGTTGAAGACGATCAGAAACAGGATCGTCGGGATGATGAAGAGATTGCGGATCGAAATGTCGCTTAGACCGCGAGCGGCGGCCCGCGAAGACCTGTCCAGCGTGGTGATCATCGTGGTCGCCAAGACCCTGCTCCCGGTTCAAAAATCAGAAAAAGAAACGGAGGAGGCACGAACGCCCCCTCCGTGAAACTTCAAACTTATTGGCCGCGGCCGTATTTCTTGAAGGTCGCGTTCCAGTCGGCTGCCAGTGCGTCCAGCGTCTCCTTGGCGGTGCCTTCGCCGCCGATCATGTAGGGATAGATGCGCTGGTTGAGCTGCTGCAGCAGTTCCGCATATTCCGGAACCGCCCAGAAGTCCTTGACCTTGAACATGGTCTCGTAGAACGCCTTGTTGTAGGGCGTGGCGTTCTGGAATTCGGGCGACTTGAGCACGGCGGCACTGCAGGTGTAGCCGCCAAGCGCTGCCCATTTCTTCTGGGTCTCGTCCTTGATGAACCATTCCAGGAACTTCGTCGCCTCTTCCTGCTTCTGCGAGTATGAAACGATGGAGATGCCCTGACCGCCGAGTGCGGCGAACTGGTCGCCGTTCGGGCCGGGAGGATTGGCGAAGAAACCGGTGTTCTTGGCATTCGGGTTCGACGCCTCGTTGATCAGCGAGGGGAAGAACGCGAAGTAGTTCATGCTCATCGCGGCCAGGTTTTCAGTGATCGCCTGGTTGTCCTCGACGAAGAACGACTTGGCCCAGCCCGGAGGCGTGAACTTGTAGAGTTCCTTGTAGGCGTCGAGCGCCGCGATCGCCTTGTCGGAGTTGATGAAGCCGTCGACCTTGTAGGTCTTATAATCACCCAGCTCGCCGCCAAAGGAAAACAGCGCGTTTTCGAAGCCCATCGCCATCGCGTCATACGAATTGTCGGTGTAGATGGCGATGCCGTATTTTTTCTGGTCCGGCCGGTAGAAGAACTCGGCGATGTCGCGCAGCGCCTTGAAATCCTTCGGCACGTCGAGATCGTAGCCATACTTGGCCTTGAAGGCTTCCTTTTCCTTCGGATCCTCGAACCAGTCCTTGCGGTAGGACCAGCCGACGGCGTCGCCTTCAAGTGGAATGGCCCAGTACTTGCTGCTGCCGCCCGGATATTCGGCGTAGTACTTCACCGTCGCCGGTGCCATCACGTCGCCGACCTTGTGCTTATTGAAGAAGTCGGTCAGGTCGACATAGTGGCCACCGGTCGAGCCGGCACCGAGCCATTGCGAGTCGCCGACGACCATATCATAGGCGTCGCCATGGGCGTTGAACTCGGTGAAGGCCTTGGTCTGGAAGTCGGGCCACGGTGTGGTTTCCACCGTGATCTTGACGCCGGTTTCCTTCTCGTACTCGTTGCCGAGTTCCTGCAGGTAATTGGCCGGATCCCATTCCGCCCAGAAGATTGTAAGTTCCTTTTCCTGCGCGTAGACGGACGTTCCGCAGGCGAGCACTAGGCCGATACCAGCAAGCAAGCTGGTCATTGTCTTGCGCATAATGATTTCCTCCCTTGTGCGCATTCTACCGCGTCATGCGAGCCGGCGGCGAGGCCGGCCCTGGTAGTCCTCCCGTGACGGCACCGTTCCGGTTTTTGAGCCTCCTCGTTCGACCGAAACGGATCTTAGCCTTCACCCTTTGATCCGCTTTATTTGCCCTGATCTGGTATTACCAATTTCAGACGAACGTCAAGCCCTTTCTTGGACGGTGGCGGACACGCAGACAAGTTGGTTTCTGCGATATCTGCCTGTTTTCTCTGAATTTTCCTACTCCTTGATACATGAATGCCTTGCTTGGGCCGCTGCATCGCTAGTAGTATGAATAGTCAGGTTGAAAATCTGGTCGAACCAGATTGGCGTTATCTAGCGGCCGACGTCGGCGCGATCCCATCTCCTTCAATCATCGATTCGGTCATAGCCGCGCGCACCAGAGCGCCGGCCGCCCATTGCGCAACCGACATCATACTGCGGCTATCCAATCCCCATATATCCTTCAATACGATCAGCATCTCAACACCGAAGATCAATGACAGCGCCTGCGCGAGCCGCTTGAATTCGCGCGGCGGCAACCGGCCTTTGAGTGGCGCGATCGCATCTTTCAAAAGATCGACGCGATGGCCGCGCGTGAAGGCAGGTTCGCCGTCAAGCGTGCCTGCCTGTCGCTGCGCCCACTGGTCGAGCGACAGTTTCAGCGCCGCCTTGAACGTCGCTTCGAAGACCTCGATGCGCGGCATGGCGGTCTCGAACAGCTCGGCGACCCGGCGCTCGGGATCGGCAGAGCTCGATTTCCAGGTAAGGATCGGCCCAAGCCCCTCATCGACCACCGCCTGCACCAGCGCCGCCTGGCTCGGAAAATACCGATAGGCGGTGGCGCGGGAGACTTCCGCTGCCTCCGCCACCTCGCTGACGGAGGGCGTGGCGCCCGCCTGCATCAGCTTTGTCGCCGTCTCCAGCATGAGACGCCTGGTGCGCGCGCGGGCCCCGCGCTCTACCCGCGGGTTCGGCCCTTGGCCGGCGTCGTCGTTCACTGTCGCTTGTTGACGTGAGACATCCATGTCAATACGATACGCGCGTCTCAAAAAATTGCAATGGCCCTTCGCCCGTCGAACGGCCGGGCAAAGGGGCGGCAGCGCCGAGCACGCCCAAGACCGGGGAAACGCGATGAAGCGCATCTATGTGGTGGGCACCGCCGACACCAAGGGTGAGGAACTCGCATTTCTGTCCGATGCGGTCGCGGCTACCGGCGCTTCGATTGTCCGCGTCGACATCGGAACACGCGGCGCGACCGTGCCGGTCGATGTTTCGGCAGGCGAGGTCGCCAGCCACCATCCCGAGGGTCGCGGTGCCGTGCTCGGCATCGACGATCGCGGCACCGCGGTGGCGGCGATGACCACCGCCTTTGCCCGGTTTGTTCAATCGCGCGGCGATATTGCCGGGATTATCGGCATCGGCGGCGGCGGCGGCACCTCGATCATCACTGCAGGCATGCGCACGCTGCCGCTCGGTCTGCCCAAGATCATGGTTTCGACCTTGGCCTCCGGCGACACCGCGCCTTACGTCGACGTCTCCGACATCGTCATGATGCCGTCGGTGACCGACATGGCCGGCCTCAACCGGCTTTCGCGTGTCGTGCTGCACAATGCCGCCCAGGCGATATCAGGCATGGCGGCAAAGCCGGCGCCGCCGGCCGACGGCAGACCCTCGATCGGCCTGACCATGTTCGGCGTCACCACGCCATGCGTGACCGCGATCGCCGATGAGCTTCGTTCCACCTATGACTGCATGGTCTTTCATGCCACCGGAACCGGCGGCCGCACCATGGAAAAATTGGCCGACAGCGGCCTGTTGTCCGGCGTCATCGACATCACAACGACCGAAGTCTGCGACTTGCTGTTTGGCGGCGTGCTGCCGGCGACCGAAGATCGATTTGGTGCCATCGCCCGCACCGGGCTGCCTTATGTCGGCTCGGTCGGCGCGCTCGACATGGTCAATTTCTGGGCGCCGCCGACAATTCCGGAACGCTATCGCGGCCGGCTGTTCTATGAGCACAATCCAAACGTCACACTGATGCGCACCACTGCCGACGAAAGCAGAACGATCGGCGAATGGATCGGTACAAGGCTGAGCCTCTGCCAGGGTCCGGTCCGTTTCCTCATTCCGGAGAAAGGCGTGTCGGCGCTCGACATCGAAGGCGGCGCCTTCTTCGACCCTGAAGCCGATGCAGCTTTGTTCGAGGCGATCGAGCGTACCATCAAACCCGCCAAAACGCGGAGCGTGCTGCGCCTGCCGCTGCACATCAACGACCCCGAATTCGCCTGGGCTGCCACAACGGCCTTCCTCGACATCGCCAGACAGTGAGACACCAAGACATGACCGCCATACCGCGCAAGAAAATCCTGGAGAAATTCCGTAAGATGATCGCGGACGGCGTTCCGATCGTCGGCGGCGGTGCCGGCACCGGCCTGTCGGCCAAGGCAGAGGAAGCCGGCGGCATCGACCTGATCATCATCTACAATTCCGGCCGCTACCGCATGGCCGGGCGCGGCTCGGCCGCCGGCCTGCTCGCCTATGGCAACGCCAACGAGATCGTCAAGGAAATGGCCTACGAAGTGCTGCCGGTAGTGAAGAAGACGCCGGTGCTGGCCGGCGTCAACGGCACCGATCCCTTCGTCATCATGCCGCTGCTTTTGGCCGAGTTGAAGACGATGGGCTTTTCCGGCGTGCAGAACTTTCCGACCATCGGACTGTTCGACGGCCAGATGCGGCAGAGTTTTGAAGAAACCGGCATGGGCTTCGGGCTCGAGGTCGACATGATTGCCGAAGCGCACAAACTCGACCTGTTGACCACGCCCTATGTCTTCAACCCCGATGAGGCGCGCGCCATGACAAAAGCCGGCGCCGACATCGTCGTCGCCCATATGGGGGTGACCACCGGCGGCTCGATCGGCGCGACATCGGCTAAATCGCTGGACGACTGTGTCAGCGAGATCGACGCCATCGCCAAAGCGGCACGCTCAGTGCGCGAGGATATAATCCTGCTTTGCCATGGCGGGCCGATCTCGATGCCGGACGACGCCAGATATATTCTGGAGCGCTGCAAGGGCCTGCACGGGTTCTATGGCGCCAGTTCGATGGAGCGGCTGCCGGCGGAAGCCTCGATCGCCAGGCAGACGGCGGATTTCAAGGCCGTCACGTTCGGCGCTGCGTAGAGACCAGCAAAAAGAAGGGTGGGACGATGACCGACAACAGCAAGGTATTCGTATACCCAAAAGATGTCAGCGCCTTCGGCTTAGACTGGGGCAGGCTGTCGCTGACGGTCGCTCCCGAAGTGAACGGCGCAAAGCGATTTTCCGGTGGTGTCGTCGACCTGCCGTCAGGCAAGGGCCATACGCGTCATAACCATCCGGGTGCCGAGGAGATCATCTTTGTCATCTCAGGCAATGGCGAGCAGATGGTTGAAGACGAGAAGGGCAACCCGGTCGTCGAGAAGGTCGGCCCCGGCTGCACCATCTATGTGCCGGAAAGCCGCTTCCATTCGACGCTCAATACCGGCGACGGGCCGATGCAGCTTTTCGTCGTTTACTCGCCGGCCGGGCCGGAACTGGCCTTGCGGGAGTTGCCGGATTTCGGGTTGATCCCGCCGGGCGGGAAGTGAGATAGAAGCGCCTAACCCCCGCCCCTGTTCCAGCTCCTGCCCCGATCGCCGAACATGACGTAACCGGCATCGATCACCGCCACCGTATCCTCCAGCTTGATGAAGCCGCGCGTCGGGTGGAGCATGGTCGTCTCAACCGAAAGCACCATGTTTTTCTCCAGCGGCTTTGCGGCATAGGTGCCTTCATAGGTCACCGGATGGTTGGTCATCAGGAACGGCGCTTCATGCGTGATCAGCCCCATGCCATGCGCGAAGAAATCAGTGTAGGCCGCAACCTTGGATTTCTTCAGCACGCCTTCGGCATGAGAAATCATGTCACCGCCCAGCGTGCCCGCCTTGACCTTGGAGAAGGCCGCCTGCTGCACTGTCTCGATCTCGGCTAGTAGATCCTCGAGTTCGGCGTCAGGCTCACCCAGCACGCCCATGCGGCAGAGGTCGCCGATATAGCCGTGGTAGTTGCCGCCGGAGTCGATCGACATCACCTCGCCCTTCTTCCACGCCTGCGGCGAGGCGGCACGGTTGTGACTGGAGCCTAGCGTCAGCAGGCAATATTCGAAATGCGCGCCGCGATTGGTTTCCTCGCGCCTAAGCTGTTCGATGATCTCGCTCTTCGTCGTGCCTTCGCGTGCCCAGCCAATGGTCGCCAGCATAGAATCGGTGATCAGCTCGGAGGCGATGCGCAGCTTCTCCAGCTCCGCCTCGGTTTTGATTGCCCGCATGCGCTCCAGCATATCAGTCGCGTCGATCAGCTTGGCATCCGGCAGCGCCTTGCGGATCAGCATATAGGCGTCGGACGGCAAGAAGGCGGGCTCGATGCCGATGCGGGCATTGTCTTTGCCGATCTTTCGCAAATGCTCGACCGCCAGATTGGCGGCATCGAGCGTACCCCAGCAGGCGGCATGCAGTGTCGGCGTCCAGAACGGATGGTTCTGGTGCTCGCCGCCCTCCATGCGGTTGCCGATATAGGCGGCATGCTCCGGCCCGCCTTTCTCATAGACGACGACAGGCAGATAACGGCTGTGGCCGATTGCATCCATGGCGGCGAAGAAGATGAACTTGTAGCCGCCAAGCAGATATTGCGTGTTGTGCTTGGAGGTGGCGAGCAGCACGTCGATGCCGGCTTCCTCCATCAGCCCGTCCACCCTGGCCTGGTCGAACGGCACGCTGCCGACGGCATTCTTGCCTGGGGCAATGTTCATGTCTCTCTCCCTGAAATCCCTTAGCCGGCCGCTCGCCGGCACCGGCTTTTCCGGCTCTGATCCTCGGCTATGCTTAAATCTGCATCATTTTGCCCGATCTGGTCCAGCCAGAACGGGCGAACCAGCCCCAAAAGCTGCTCCACCTGCTGCACTTTACTCCAGTCTGGTCTTGCCAGAACCGCGCATCGAACCGTTTCTGTATAACTGGTCCAGCGGACGGAAATTTCAAAGCCACGTGGGGATGCGCCAATTCCGTCTCTGGCGAAACCCCGGACAAGGCCCATAATCAGCTTTGCAGGATGCTTACGAGCGTCCGAGGGGTACGGCGGACCCGGCCGGGTCCGCGGAGAGGACGGAGTTCGATCATGCCAGAGTTCACCATTTCCAGACGTACGATGCTGGCCGGTTCGGCATTGCTGCTGGCCTCTACCGCCATGCCGACGATCGGCTCGGCGCAGACGCCGAGAAAGGGCGGACGACTGGTTGTCGCCGCTGATTCCGAGCCGCGCAATCTCAATCCGGCGATTGTCGCCTCGAACGGCGTCTTCTTCATTTCGAGCAAGATCGTGGAAACCTTGGCCGAGGCCTCCTTCGGCGGCAAGGACGGGCTCGAGCCACGGCTGGCGCTCAGCTGGGAAGGTGCCGCCGACGGCCTGTCGGTGACGTTCAAACTGCGCGAGGGCGTCAAATGGCATGACGGCAAGCCCTTCACCTCAGCCGATGTCGCCTTCTCGGCGCTGCAGGTCTGGAAGCCGCTGCAGAATCTCGGCCGCACCGTGTTCAAGGATCTGGAGGCAGTCGACACGCCGGACGAAGTCACCGCCGTGTTCAAATTCGCCAAGCCGACCCCGTTCCAGCTGATCCGCAACGCCTTGCCGGCGCTGAGCAGCGTGGTGCCCAAGCACATCTACGAGACCGGAAAGATCGAGGACAACCCGGCCAACAACGCCCCGGTCGGCACCGGACCGTTCAAATTTGCCGAATACAAGCCCGGCGAATATTACCGGCTGGAGAAGAACACCGACTATTGGGGCAAGGACGAGCCCTATCTCGACGAGATCATCTATCAGGTGCTGCCGGACCGCACGTCGGCGGCCAGCGCCCTGGAAGCCGAAGAGATCCAGCTCGCCGCCTTCTCCGCCGTGCCCCTGGCCGATCTCGACCGCATCTCCAAAGTGCCCGGTCTCAAGGTGATCACCAAGGGTTATGAAGGGCTGACCTATCAGCTCGTCGTCGAGATCAATCATCGCCGCAAGGAGCTGGCCGACCTGAAAGTACGCCAGGCGATCGCTCACGCCATCGACAAGGATTTCGTCGTCAAGACGGTATTCCTTGGCTATGCCGCGACCGCCACTGGCCCGGTGCCGAAAAACGACCCGCAGTTCTACACCGCCGACGTGCCGACCTACGCCTTCGACGTCGCCAAGGCCAACGCCTTGCTTGACGAGGCCGGCTACAGCCGAGGCGATGACGGCAAGCGCTTTTCGCTGAAACTGCTGCCGGCGCCCTATTTCAACGAGACCAAGCAGTTCGGCGACTATCTGCGCCAGGCGCTCGCCGCCATCGGCATCGACGCCCAGCTGGTCAACAACGACTCGGCCGCGCATATCAAGGCTGTTTACACCGACCACGCCTTCGACCTTGCGGTCGGGCCGCCGGTGTTCCGCGGCGATCCGGCGATCTCGACCACCATCCTGGTGCAGAGCGGCATTCCCGACGGCGTGCCCTTCTCCAACCAGGGTGGCTACAAGAACGTCGATCTCGACGCCCTGATCGCCAAGGCATCGGAGACGCTCGACACCGCCGCCCGCACCGAACTCTACAAGGAGTTCCAAAGAAAAGTCGCCGCCGACCTGCCACTGATCAACGTCGCCGAATGGAGCTTCATCAGCGTCGCACGTGACACGGTCAAGAACATCGCCAACAACCCGCGCTGGGCGGTATCGAACTGGGCGGACACTTGGCTGGAGGGGTAAGCTGCGGGTAGATTGAGATTGACCTTCGCCAATAGGTGAAGTTGGTAATGTCCGTGCTCGACGATACCCCCCTCTGTCCTGCCGGACATCTCCCCCTCAAGGGGGGAGATTGGTTTGCTTTGACGCTGGCCCTTCCGTCAACGATGTTTGCGATTGGCGCCACGGCGAGTGACTACCGATCTCCCCCCTTGAGGGGGAGATGTCCGGCAGGACAGAGGGGGGTGTTCAGGCGCGGCATTTCTCTTGATCGGCGCATCGCTAAGCAGACGGCGCCGCCATGACCCGCGCTGTCATCTTCCTTCGCCGCCGTCTCGTCGGCAGCATCTTCGTGCTGCTGATTGTCGTCATCGGCACCTTCCTGTTGCTCGAAGCCGCTCCCGGCGACGCGGTCGATGCCTATATCGTGTCGACCGGCGGCGACGCCGGCATGATCGAACTGCTGCGCCATCGCTGGGGCCTCGACCAGTCCGAGCTGACGCGACTGGCCAACTACCTCTGGGCGCTGCTGCATCTCGATCTCGGCCAATCGGTCACCTTTTCGCGGCCGATCCGCGATGTCATCCTCGAGCGCCTGCCCAACACGCTGCTGTTGATGGGCAGCGCCACCGCGCTCTCCTTCGGTCTCGGCTCGGCGCTCGGCATCTATGCCGGTGCCAGGCCCGGCAGCTTCCGCGATCGCTTCCTCTCCATCGGTTCGCTGGCGCTCTATGCCGTGCCGGGCTTCTGGCTCGGGCTTGTGCTGATCATTGTCTTCGCCGTCGACCTGCGCTGGTTTCCGATCGGCGGCATCGAGAGTATCGCCTCGGCCAAGACCGGCCTCGATCGCACCGCCGATATCGCCCGCCATCTCGTCCTGCCGGCTTCGGCGCTCGGCTTCATTTATCTCGCGCTCTATCTGCGCATGATGCGCGCCGGCATGGCCGAGGTCTGGCGACAGGATTTTGTCCTCGCCGCTCGCGCCAGGGGACTTTCCCGCCGACGCATCGTGCTCGCCCATGTCGCCAGCAACGCGTTGTTGCCGCTGGTGACCATGTTCGGCCTGCAGTCCGCGCAAATGCTGGGCGGCAGCGTCGTCATCGAAGGCGTCTTTTCCGTGCCAGGCCTTGGCCGGCTGGCGCAGGAAGCAGTGGCCGCGCGCGACACGCCGTTGCTGCTCGGTATCATTCTCGTCAGCGCCGTTCTGGTCGTCATCATCAACCTTCTCGTCGACATCGCCTACGCCTTCCTCGATCCGCGCGTCGGGGCCAGTGAGGCCGGCGCGTGAACCCGCTTCGCCGCTTTCTTCGGACGTGGGAAGCGATCGCCGGCGCGATTATCCTGGCGGCACTGTTTGCCGTGGCGCTTGCCGCACCTTTGTTCTTTCCCGGCGATCCGCAGGCGATTGCCGGGCCGGCATTGCTGCCGCCGTTCCAGGACTGGTCGCTGCCACTCGGCACCGACCGGCTCGGCCGCGACGTGCTGGCCGAGCTTTTCCACGGCGCCCGCACCTCGCTGGCGGTCGGGCTGGCGGCGGCAGCCGCAGCCCTTGCCGTAGGCGCGATAGTCGGCACGCTGGCCGGCTTTGCCGGCGGCCTCGTCGACGAAGTGCTTATGCGCGTCACCGACGCCTTCCAGACCGTGCCGAGCTTCCTGCTGGCGCTGGCCTTCGTCAGTGTCGTCGGGCCGTCGCTCGGCGTCGTCGTCGCGGCGATCGCGCTTGGCGCATGGACCGGACCGGCGCGCGTCGCCCGCGCCGAAGTGCTGTCGATCCGCGAGCGCGATTTTGTCGCCGGCGCCCGTGTCATCGGCATGCATCCGCTGGAGATCGCCTTTCGCGAAGTGCTGCCCAACGCATTGCCGCCGGTGCTGGCATTGTCGTCGGTGATCGTCGCTGCCGCGATCCTCACCGAGGCGGCACTTTCGTTTCTCGGCCTCGGCGACCCCAACCGCGTGACCTGGGGCGGCATGATTGCCGAAGGCCGCGCCGTGCTGCGCACGGCGCCCTTCCTGTCGATCATTCCCGGCGTAGCGCTCGTGCTGACCGTGCTCGGCGTCTATCTCGCCGGCGAAGGCGTCGTCGAGACGACCGCGGTGAGAAGGAGCCTGTCGTGACGGCGCTGCTTTCGATCCGCGATTTGACGGTGACCTATCGCCGCGATGGCAGCGAGGTGGCGGCGCTAAGACATATCAGCTTCGACGTCGCCGCCGGCGAGCGCTTCGCCATCATCGGCGAGAGCGGCTCGGGCAAGAGCACGCTGGCGCTGACCATTGCCGGGCTGCTGCCGGCCACCGCCAGGATCGAAGGCCGCATCGATTGGCTCTTGCGCCCGCCGCCAATGTTTGGTGCCAAGGCACCCCCCTCTGTCCTGCCGGACATCTCCCCCTCAAGGGGGGAGATTGCGCTTTCATATCTGCCTTCGCCAATCACCGAAGCAGGCCGAAAGGAACCGGCTGCGGAACTGCCGATCTCCCCCCTTGAGGGGGAGATGTCCGGCAGGACAGAGGGGGGTGCGACGGGACGCCAACCTAAATTCGGTCCCCTCGGCGGCCTGGACATCGGCTTCATTTTCCAGGACCCATCCGCAAGTCTCGATCCGGTGATGCCAATAGGCAAGCAGATCGCGGAAGTCGCCTACACCCATCTCGGCCTCAGTTGGCGAGACGCCTATGCCAAGGCAAAAACCCTGCTCGAGCGCGTCCGCCTGCCCGATCCGGACGCTGCCCTGCGCGCCTTCCCGCACCAGCTCTCAGGCGGCCAGAAGCAGCGCGTGGCGATCGCCGCGGCGATTGCTGCCGGTCCGAAACTGCTGATCGCCGACGAGGCGACCAGCGCGCTGGATACGATCGTGCAGGCCGAGATCGTCGGGCTGATCCGGCGACTTGTGTCCGAGGACGGCATGACGCTGCTGTTCGTCAGCCACGACATCGCGCTGGCCGCCGAGCTGGCAGAGCGCATCGCGGTATTCCGGCATGGCGAGCTGCTCGAGCTCGGTTCGACCGCCCAAATCGTCAGTGCGCCGCGTCACGCATACACTCGTGTGCTGCTTGGCGCTCATCTCGGCCTCGACGCCGAGCCGCTGTTGCGGCGAACATGACCAACCCGCTGCTCGCCGTTTCCGGCCTGACCAAACGATACAGTCGCGGCGGCAAGATCATCGCCGCGGTCGACGACGTTTCCTTCCACATCGAACCCGGCGAGACGCTGGCGCTGGCCGGACCTTCCGGCAGCGGCAAGTCGACGATAGCTCGGCTCATACTGCGGCTCATCGACGCCGACGCTGGCCAGGTCGAATTTGAAGGCAGCGATTTCCTGTCGCTGAACGGCGCTGCCTTGCGCGGCCGGCGCGGCCGTCTGCAGATGGTGTTTCAGGATCCGCTCGCCGCCTTGAACCCGCGCGCCACAGTGGCGCGTGTACTCGACGACCCCTTGCGCATCCATCATATTGCCTCTGGCCCCGAGCGCCCGCGCCGTATTGCAGCTCTGCTGGAACGCGTCGGCCTGAGCTCCGGTCTCGCCGGCCGCGCCATTCACGAAATTTCCGGCGGTCAGCGCCAGCGCATTGCAATCGCCCGCGCCATCGCCACGAAACCGTCGCTGGTCGTGCTCGACGAGGCCGTGTCGGCGCTCGACGTTTCGGTGCGCGCGCAGATCCTGCGGCTGCTGCTCGACCTTCAACGCGAGGAGCGCATCGCCTATCTGTTCATTTCGCACGATCTCGCTGTCGTCCGTGCCATAGCCCACCGCGTCGCCATTCTGGACGCCGGGCGCATTGCCGAGAGCGGCGATGCCCGCAGCATCATCGACGCGCCGCAATCCGCGATCGGCAAGGCACTGGTGGCGGCGGCGCCAAGACTGGCGAGGATCGAACAGGACGCATCATGACCGACGCCGAAGCCCGAGCCGAAAAACTGTCGCGCGAACTCGATTCCGCCTTCCGCAACCGCGCCGATCTCTATCGTCTGTTGCTCGACGAGCTAACCGCGGAAGTTGGCGCGGAAAAGGCTGAGGCGATCATGATCAGCACCATCGAACGGCGCGGCAAGGAGGTTGCGGCGGCGGCCTTCGCCGATTTCGGCCCAAACGACGCACCGGCGATCGGCGAGGCGTTCCTCGCCGTCAGCCCGGATGGCGGCCGCATGTATCCGACCGACGTAGAACGCGGTCCGGACCGCATCGTCTTCAAGGTCAGGCGCTGTCCGCTGAAGGACGCTTGGGTCGAAGCCGGCGTCGGCGACGAGAAGCTCGCCACGCTCTGCCGCATCGCCGGCGCCTTCGACCGTGGCATGTTCGAAGCCACCGGAGTGCGCTTCGACAACGTCACCTGGACGCCGGGCCACGGTTCCGGTTGCTGCCACATCGCCTTGACCAACCGGGATGCCGGCTAGAGCCGCATCCATGCAGCACATTCAGGTGTCGGCGAGATTGTGGAATTCCGTCCCCGCGCGCGCTGCTCCGGTGTTTGGCAGCACGCCCCAAAACAAAAACCCCGGCGCCGTAGGGCTACCGGGGTTCGATATCAAAACGAAAACGGCCCGCACAAGGCGGGCCGTTTTCGTATTTGGTTGCGGGGACAGGATTTGAACCCGTGACCTTCAGGTTATGAGTCGGACAGCCAATTACTTAAGTAATTGAAATTTAAATCAAAAGATCGGTAGTCATAATATTTGTGCGAAGATTTGTGCGAGTTTGTGCGCCTGATTCGTGGCCAACGCACGTTTTCTTATACCATGTAACCACTTGATTCCTAAAGAAGTTTACAAGTCCCCTCCTCCCGCCGTTCGGAAGTCTCCCGAATTCTTCACCGCCTGCTTCGTCTGGAGCCACCGCTCGCTCTCAAAAGGAAGGGATGAGCGGTGGCGAGAAGAAGCAAGGAGGGCCTGCCTTTGGTAAGCCCGTTAAGCCGGGCTGAAAGCACGGTAGCGATCGGCGCCATGATCCTCATCGGGAACTGCGCGGCTGAAGAGATACCGACAAGAAATGCTGAGCTTCTCTCTCGCGTACTTCTTACACTCATTTCAGCAGCGGCGATGTCGGTACGTGTACTATGAACCAGCCGCCGAGTGGCCTGGCTAAGGGCGTGCGACGTATGCTCATTTCCAAGAAGGAGCGTCTTTCCAAACCGAAAGAGTTCGAAAGTCCTGGCGCCTGAGAGCTGGATGCTGTCGGATCCCTCCGCAAGGCCTCGGAGCGTTTCGGCTTCCGGTGCTGCCGTCCAAAGTATATGATCTAGCTAGCCGGCCGCACCAAGCGAAAGACGCTTGAACACAACCATCGTAGCCGTGATGCCAGGGGGGCTTGCGGTTGGCCGCTACTTGGAATGACCAGAGCCAGTACGGCGAGGTGGAATTCCCCTGATGGAGGGGCAAATGGGAATCCAAACAGCAACATACGCAATCGCTTTTTCGATAGCAGCTTCGGCTTGGGCAACTCCGGCAGCTCCCGAAAAACCCCCTGAGGTGCTCATAGAAGCGACAATAGAGCGTGGCGGCGATTTCTTAGCCTTCGGTTTTGACTCTCTCTGGATGATGAGTGGCCGTAAGCTTGTTCGGATCAATCCAGACGACAACTCTGTTGCCGACATTCCCATTGAGGGGGCTGTCGGCAGTTACCGCGGGATTTCCGTCGGCGAGGGCGCCGTCTGGGTGCCGGATGTCGGCAGCAAGACAATCTTACAAGGTAGACCCGCACGCAAACAAAATCGTCCTGCAAATACCGTCCCTCCTATTCGACAGCGAAGGTAGCATCGGAGTCGGTGAAGGTGCCGTATGGGCCGTCACCGGTAGCAATGGCCAGATCCTGGCTCGCTATGATGCTCAGACTGGGAACGAGGTCGCGAAGGTACCGCTGCCATCTGCCAGCTCCGGCGTAGTCGCAGACTTCGGGTCCGTCTGGGTTACAGGAACTGCGAAGAGTGAATTGTACCGTGTCGATCCGAAAACGAATCAGATCGTTACGACAACTGCTCTCAACCCAGAGCCGCGGTTCCTGACGTCCGGCGAAGGATCGATCTGGGTCCTCAATCAGGGCGACGGAACCGTCCAGCGGATCGATGGCAAAACCGGTGAGCTTCTCGCCACCATCGAGGCTGACGCCGCCGGAAAGGGCGGAGATATAGCAGCCGGAGGCGGCTTTGTCTGGGTATCAACGATACTCGTCCCGGTCATTCGCATTGACCCGAATACGAACTCGTTCAGTGGCAAGTTCAAGCGCCCATTCGGAGTGTACCTAGGCGACGGTATCCGTTATGGAGATGGTTCGCTATGGATCTCCGGCAACTCGATCTTCCGCATCAAGCCGCCGGAATAGTTCGTTGCCGCGTGGCTCTTGAGCTTTTGGCGCGAACTCGATTCTGTCCGTTATTGGCGGATAACCGATGGGGTTTCAACACTATCGACCCCTTCCGGACCTTCCGCTTTAGAAATCAAACTCCTTCAGGAGGAGCGAAAAAGCAGTTCACGTCTTCCTCCGTGGTGATCCGGTGGTGGTCGCCAGGGTAGAGAGTTACCACGAAGCCGTTCGGTCGAGTCTTCACTGCAGCGTAAGGAATTCTTTGGCGGTCTCCATCCTCAGGATCGCCCTTGCAGCACGCAAAAGGATAGGTCCATCGGTTGGCGGCCTCGTGTGCGTCTGCAAAATCAGGATGGATCGACGAGAAGAGAGCTGTATCCATGCAGCACATTCGGGTGCCGGCGAGGACGTGAAACTCCGTCCCGCCCGCGGTGCTCTCCGGTGTTTGGCAGCACGCCCCAAAACAAAAACCCGGCGCCGTAGGGCTACCGTAAGCGCCAAGCTGACCCCATCTGGCGCGGCTTGAGGTGATGAGCGAGACATACTGACACTGAAGCAAGGAGCCGAGGAGCTT